>WRJM01000058.1 GCA_009782265.1 Oscillospiraceae bacterium
TCAACGTCATTATCCAAATCATAACCTTCAGAGTAGAATTTCCAAAGCTCCTCACGCTCGCGGTTGTTAGGCGTGGGCATTTCTAAAGCCGTATGGTCAAGAGTTGTCATTTCGCGCATGGGTAGTTTATCGCGGCTGACGGTGAAAACAGTGATTTCCTTTGCCGTAAGTTTATTAAAAGCCAAATCCATATAACCGAAGAATTTTTCTTTACCGTCCTCCCTGTAAGATAAATTATCTAAACAGCAGCAAGCGTTTAAAAGTATGCACTCACGAATAACCGACCAAATTGCTTTATCAACAAAACTAAAGTCGTAAGCAAATAATTTTCCGCCGTCTATGCTGATACAGGAAAGGTTTTTTTCAAGACAGAAATGCTTAATCGTAAATTTTCGTCCGCCGCCCTCATCGCCGTATAGTGCAAAAACACGTGTGCCGTCGTTATAAGATATAGTCAGTGCGTCAAGCTGTTCTTTATTTGCGATAAAGGGGTCAAGGGCTTTTCCGTCAGTTAAAAGACTAAAAAAGCGGCGGTAATTCTCGTCTATTTCTTTCGGGTTTTTGCCGAACAGAAAGTCAATCAGCCTTTTATCGGGAGAAATAAGGGTTGAAAAAGGCATAGCGGGATTTATTTTCAAATCAAACAGCGGTTGTAACTGCTCTAAAGTATGCGACATTTCACTGTAAGCGGAGGTAATTGAAAAATCGTTTCCGTAAAAAACGCGGGCGGCTGATTCAAAACTCGGCGCGGATAATTGACCGTTTTGGTTTACGACTTGAAACACAGACGCATAACTCGTCTGCGTTGACGAAAGCACCGCGCAGGCAAAGCAAAAAACCGTAAAATTGCTGAATTTAAGCTTTTCGCAAAGCATATAAAAAGGCATATCGCAAGGTTTGGTTAAGGCGGCGCGTTTAGCGATATATCCGAGCATTTCTTCTATGGAAAGATTGGTTTCCTGTGTTTCTTGTGGCGGTTGATTCTCCGCAGCAAATTCCGCGAATATGTCTTCTTCTTCCGGTACTTCGGGTTTTGCTTTTTTGGAATTTTTAGCGGTTTTAACCGATTCGGTTTTTCCCGCGCTTTTGAAGCTGAAATCAGACAAATGCTTTTGACATAAGCCGTGAGCGACTTCCAAATCCGGATAAAGCACGTTTTTATAACCGCCTTTTTCGGAAGCGAAAACCCCCATCATATCTTCCAAATATAAACGAAGCCTGCTGTCCACGCAGGCGAATAAAAATGTCATGTATTGCTCATAACCGGAAAAAGGCTTGTCGGCGTTCGCCGAAAATTGCTCTGATAAATTCATAAAATCAACTCCTGTTATTAAACGTCGCAGAATATGTAACCCGCGCCCCGCACGGTTTCAATAATACCCGTATGTTCTGCGTCTATTTTTTTCCTTAAATTAGATATATGCACCATAACCGTGCGTATATCACCGTAGCTGTCGCGCTCCCATACATGATTGTAGAGGTCGTTGTATAAAAGCAGAGTGTCGGGGCGTTCCGACATATATAAAAGCAGAGAATACTCAATAGAGGAAAGGTTAATTTCCTTTCCGTTCTGAATAACGCGGCGGCGCAGGGTATCTATAATAAGGCTTTTAAACCTGCGGAGCGGACCGTCCTTAAAATCGGGAGTCTGCGACTTAAAACGGCGTATATTCGCATCAATACGGGCGCAGAGAATATCATAATTTACCGGCTTAACCACATAATCATCCCCGCCGCAGTTAAGCGCGGTAACAATGTTACTGCTGTTGTCAAGACAGCTGATAAAAATAACAGGGCAGGAAAAGCGTTCCCTGATAGAACTGCATAAAATATCGCCGGTGTTGTCGGGAAGCATTATATCCATTAATATGCAGTCATACCGGTTTTCTTCCAGCATTTTTTCGGCTTGGTTGCCGGTGTAAGCGTTATCGCTGGTGTATCCGGCGTGCATGAGGTTAATTTTTGTAATTTCCGCCAAATCGTAATCGTCTTCCACAATCAGAAGGTGCGCCATTTTACAATCCCCCCGCATAAATATTATATGCCTGTCCGTTAATCATTATATCATAAATTGTCGAAAATAATTACAGTTATTCCCAAAAGTTCACAAAAAATTCACAAATTTATTTAAATTTAATTAATTATGAGGTTTACTATGGGTTTATTTTCCGGAAAAAATCGCCGTTTGCAGGAAGAACTGCAAAAAACGCAGGAAGAATTGAAGCTGAAAAGCGTAGAGTGTGAAATGCTTCGCAAAGACAGTGACAGCGATTTAATTCATTTTCACAGTGCGGTTTCTCACGCGATGCGAATTCCTATTTCAATCATTCTCGGCTATGCTGATTTGCTCCGCGGGGATTTGGTTACGGAAGAAGCCGTGCGGCGGGAATACCTGCTAAAAATCTGTGACCGCGTAACCTATATGAACAGCTTGCTGAATCAGCTTTTAGCAGACGCACGCTCTGACACGCAGTTATATGAAATTATCACTGCGCCGGCAGATATAACGGCGTTAATACAGCGCACAGCAAGCGATATTGCCCTTGCCGCCGCGCAAAAAGGAATTAATATAAAAGTAAACGGTGCCGAAGACGGCACGCCTATTATAATAGAAGCCGACGAAACACAGCTCACGAAAGGGTTTTATAATATTTTAGAAAACTCCATGAAGTATATGGGTCGTCCCGGTGAAATCAACATCACCGTTTCGCGCTCCGACGGGCAGGTGCTGATTGTTTTTAAAGACGACGGAAAAGGCTTGGCAGAAGAAGAATTAGAGCATATTTTCGATATGAATTATCAGGGGAGCAACATGACTTCGGGGTTCGGGTTGGGGCTTCATTTAGCAAAGCTGTCGGTTGAGGCGCACAAAGGCAAAATCTTTGCGAAAAGCGGACGGGATAAGGGTATGGGGATTTATATTTGCCTGCCCGAAAAGCTATAACATAAACGTCACAGTTTTTCTTTAATAAATCTTTAGAAAATTTTAAATAAACCTTAAGTCACTTTGCCGCCGTTATATGATATAATGGCGGTAATGTGATTATATAATCGTTATTTGGGGGATTTGGTATGGAAAACGCGCAACTTCTGCCCTTTGAGCGCAACAGGTATTATTCGGGAAAACTGCTGACGTCGGCGGATTTTTTAGCGGAGCAGACTTATTTTAATAACAAGCGGCGTTTCACCAACTCGCTTTTGTTCGGGACGGGAATCGTCTGCGGACTGAACGTCTACAACCTTGACGACCTTTCGGTTATGGTTGAATCGGGCGTGGCGATTGACGGACTGGGGCGCGAAGTTGTTTTAGAAAATTCCGCCGTTAAGAAATTATCGGCTTTGGAGGGTTTTGAAACGCTTGAAACCGACCAAATCAGCCTTTGTCTGCGATACGGCGAAGAGGAAACCCAAACGGTTTACTCAATAGGCGCGTCCGCTTCAGGGAACGAAAGCGATTATGAACCTAATCGGATTCGTGAAAATTCCGTTTTGTTTCTTACGGATAAGAATAAATTAAACAAAACGCAGATTTTAGAATCCGAATTTTTAAATACGGCTTGTCTTTATTCCGATGATGATTACACGGTAGTCATTTCTATGCCCGCGACTGTTTCGTGCGGCTCACTTTCGCGTTTGACTGTTAGAATTACGAAAACCTCAGATACGGCGAAAGCTTTTTCCATGAACTGCGTTTTGCAGACTCCGGCGTTCACGAACTCCTACGGCGAGCATGAGCTTGTCGTTAAGGCAGACGAGCTTTTACCGGCGCAGAATCAGCCCGTAACGCTGTCTTACTGGCTTAAAGCGCAGGATTTTGAAGCATCCGACACGATGATTATTGTTAAATCCAATTTTGCTAAAATTTACATAGGCAGTGTTACAATGCGCCTTGCCGATAACTTTATTTTAAAAGCGGTATTATCAGGCGCGTCCACGCAGGAAATCATCGAACGGGAAATCGCAAAGGTCAGCCTTGAAGCCCGCTCAATCCAAAGCGCGGACGATTATATCTGGCTTGCGGACATCAACATTCAACGCACCAAAAGCGCGTATATCATTGATAATATTGACGAGTATGCCGCAAAGCGGTATATATGCTCAGCCGCGGCGGAAAATCTCAGGCGCGAATATTCGGGCTGGTTTGACCGCAAAGAAGAAAACACAGCTCGGTTTCAGGCGGGCGAACCGTATAAATACGCAGGAACATTCGCCGCACCCGAACCCATCTACGCAACGGGTATATGCGAAATCGCCTTGGGAGAGAACCGCCGCAAGGGCGCGACTGTGTATTCCGATGAGATTATGCACGGGCTTGGGAAAGGCAATGTTCATGTAAGCGTCGGCTTTGAGTATTTAGCGGAAGACAAGAAACTGCAAAACACTGCAAAGAACACGATTTACGGCGACCCTGCTCTTTTCAACGGCAAGGAGCTTCCCATTGCTTACGCCAATACGGCGGTTAAGGTAATGAACGACAGGGGGAGCTTCGCTGTTGCGGCAAAACTGACCAAAGATACCAATTATGTTGTTATTGTAATGCGCTGGGTTGCGGTTAAACTGCCGTCGGGCGAAGAGCAGACGATGATGAAGCATATGACGGACAAGAGCATTTCCCCTGTTCAGTCCACGGTGGTTCTCGGAACGCGAGAAAGCCACTTCTTCAATGTTCATTTCAAGAATATGGAGCCGGTTACGCTTAACTATATGCTGACCGAAAGCGATTCGGGGACTATAACAGCGGACGGGGTTTACACCGCGCCCAATAAAGAGGGCGTTTATGAAATTTTTATTTCCTGCACCGATATGCCTATGATTAAAACCTACGCCTACGCGGTGGTTAAAAAGAAAGGCTTAGAACCTGATTAGTAAGCAGAAAAAATTTCTATTGTCATCGGAGGTGTAAACGCTTGGTCTATCATACCGGAGATATGACGCTGCACAGCGTTCGCAGTATACTTAAAAACGAAGTAAATGACGTAGTAATCTGCCAAGACCAAGATTCGCCCGCCCGCCCTTATTATACCTTGGTAGCGGTGAAAGACCGCGATACGGCAAAAACCCTGCTCTCGATATTTGAAAGCCAGCCCCGCGATGCGTTTGAACCCGACGAAAGCCGTTCTCCGGCTTTTATAAAATGCTTCTCGCATAAAGAACAATTATGCTATTTGTTTGAATATAACGAGGAAAGGAATTTAGACGCTTTCTGTGAGGGGCAAATCACCTCTCAGGTAATCCGGGAAAGAATCTGCATTAACATCGTGCTTTCCTGCCTTTCGTCGCCGCTCCCCTTCCCTTTGCTGTTTCTGCTTTTAGAGCAAAGACAGCTTCATATTGAAAAAGACAATACAATATATTTTACGCCTTATTTTGATTTGCGGAGGCTTGACCCTAAAAAAACCGAAACCCATTGCACGATTGAGTGTGTACGGCTTCTGTTGGATATTTTACAGAAGAAAAACGCGGGCGGGCGTTCGTCCCGCGCCTCGCTTAAAAGCTACGAATTGTTAAGAAAGAAAATCGACAGCCGTTCATGCCGGCATTTTACCGAGCTTTACCGCGATATAAAAATATCCGCGCTCCCTGAAAAAAAGCCGAAAATGTTTAAAAGAATCCGCGCTTTTTGGGAACGCAACAAAGATTTTCTCTTCAGAATCATCTTAGTTTTAAGTATAATTGCTTTGGTTTTAGCCGTTATTATGCTTGCAAGTTATTTGATTTTCGGTGATTTCCTGCTATTCAGGCTTTTCGGCGGCTCTATTGACAAAATAGGCACAGAGCAGATGAATATAAAATAAAAGAAAAAAGAAAGGAATTGCGGCGCTTTGAAAAAAATATTATTTGTTATAATTGTGATTGCCGTAATGCTTAACGCCGCAATTACATTTAACGGGGTTGAACCCTTTCTTTTAAGCAATGCCGAATATATCTTAGCCGTATCGGAATCCGACAAAGAACACGACATATATTTAACCGAAATACGCGGCGAAAATTCAATTATATACAGAATCAATGCAAAAGGCGTCATAACCGCTTTATACAAAGATACCGGATGGATTACATTGATTGAAACCCACAACGAAAAGGTTTATTACCTGCGCGAAAACGTTTCAAAAAGCGGCGAATGGACGCTTATTGAAATATCGGCGGATTTATCGGAAGCGCGGGAGGTTTATACCGGCGATTACGCTTTGCTTCATCGGATAACTTCGCTTTCGTCAGCCGGAGAAAAATTGCTTATGGCAGGCGTTTCCGCTGATAATCTGTACGCTTATACGATTGAATGGAAGGAGTTCTCTTCAGAACCTGAACTTAATTACCCCTCAATAGGGATTGCCGCAGACGCGCCCGATAACGATTATATTATATCGGCGGCAGGAGAGGAAAACAGCCTTTATATACTGCTGAAAAGCGGTAGGGTAACACAGGTGAAACGCACCGAAACGAGTTATATTTCACAAACAGGAATAAACTGCGCTTTATCCGCAAACAAGCATGGCGTTTGCTTTTATGACGGCACAGAAAATCTTCTGCGGTTTGAAAAAGACGGATTTGTTACGGAAGAACTGCCGGAAAATATAAAAAGCGTTTATACAATAATTCCCGTTAAAGACGGCAGGATTATTTTAGCGGCGGACGAAAATGGAAAGACCTTTCTTTTTAATTCAAAAACGCCGGAAAACGGGATTTATAAAATAAAACTGCCTGTAAAAATATGGCTGAGTTTATTTGAATTTCCGCCGCTTTCGGTATTACTGCCGGAATTAATTTTATATGTAATCCTTATTATTTCAGCGGGGTTCCTGCTGTTTTCGCAAAAGGTTGCCGTCCGCACTACTTCGGGATTTGCTTTTGCGCTGTCGCTTTTGCTTATGATTATGGCGGCGGTTCAAACGCATAATTTATCTGAAGCCATGTTTGAAAGCCGTTTGGAACAGGCGGTTATGAAAGGCGGAACTATCCGTGACTGTCTTGACGGGTATGTTTATCCCGATTTAAAAGAACCGGAGTTTTATAACTCAGAAGAATATCAAGTTCTGCCGAATTATTTCAGGACTGTTTATAACCAAAACGAAAAAACAAGCCAAAGCGAGCTGCTTTTTGTAACCGCAAAGGATATACCCGTTACCGCTGTTACGAACGGATTTGCTTACGGATTACCGGCGCGGAATGTTTATTCGGGCGTTGTAATCGAAGCCGTAGAAAACGCCGTAAAAAACCGAAGCTCCGAAAAAGTGATTCATCGCGGTTACGCGGTCGGAATTGTGCCTTGTTATTACGGCGGAAGAGTATCTGCTTTAATTATTACGTATGTTTGGGCGGGCGATATAAAAGAGTTTGAAACCGAAGCGCGCCGTGATTATATTTTTAAAGGGTTAATTCTTGTGCTTTCGGCGGTTACGGTGATGTTTCTGCTCAACCGCAGACTTACTAAGCCTTTAAGGAAAATATTGAAACGTATGGGCAGATATGCCGACGGCAACTTCTCAACCGACAACAAGTCAAAGTCCTACGGGGACGCGGGTGCGATTGAACGCGCCATGTCGGAAATAGGTGTATCGCTTGCAATCAACGAATATGAAACCAAAACGATGGTTAATTCATTTTACCGTTTTGTACCGCGCGGCATACAAAAACTTCTGAACCGTTCGGGAATTACCGAAATCAACAGCGGCGACGCGGTTTCCGTAACCGATAACATCTGCGTATTATCGGTAGAAAACAGGGAGGAAGCGCAGTCGATTGCGGGTGACAGCGGATTTATGAACTTTGTGAACGATTGTTTTTTAAAGGTTCACGAGCAGGTGCAAAAGCAAAACGGTATGCTGCTTTCCGGCGATTTTAATTTATCGGCTTTACCTATATTGTTCCCTGCCGAATCGGGTGCTTCGTCCGGTTTGCGGTTCGGTTTGGATTTAATCGGTGTTTCGGGTGAGCAAAAAAATGACGGCGGAACAGAACCCGATTTCTTTATGATTCTGCACAACGCAAAATTTCTGTACGGCATAGCGGGTACTGAAGAAAAAGCATTTCCGTTTCTGTCTTCTTATGAAATGAACTTTTTAAATTCATATTCGCGTCAGCTCCGTTCGTTACAAACGCGGGTGGTTATGACTGAGCAGTATTATAACTGCTTGAAGGAAACCCGCGAAGGATTGAATTTTTCCGTGCGCTTCATAGGTTTTATTTCGTCAAAGGACGGGCGGTATAGTTATAAACTATATGAATTGCTGAATTGCTATCCAGACAGCGAGCGTATTATGCGCCTTCGTTATGACGATAAGTTTCAAAAGGCAATCCGCTTATTCCTGAAAAACGATTTTTATTTGGCAAGGAGCGAATTTTCGTCTATTCTGCGCTCTAATCCAGACGACGGTGTTGCAAGATGGTATATTTTCGCCTGTGAACATTTCTTCAACAGCAGTGATTTATCCAAAGTGACCTATAATCTGTTCGGTATTGATGAAAAACAGGAGGGCGGCGTTAATTGAACCAGTTGTTAAAATCAATGTTCAGCGCGATAACGGTACGGTTTATATCCATATGGGCTAAACTGCGTTTACTGACCAGCCCTTTATGGTGGAGAACAAAAGGCTTTAACACGCTCAGGACGTTTTTCGCTAAACTATTTAATGTTAAACCGCGCAACAAAAAGGATTACTATACAATACTCGGCTGGATGGTCAGCAAAAAGCTTGCATTCGCTGTAACAATCATTGTAGGCGTTCTCAGCGTTTATTATATTTTAGCGTTTTCGCCGCTTGCGTTAAAGGGCGCGGGACCGGACGGGGGAAATCTACCGGCATACAAATACAATTCGATTCCTTTAAAATTCGCTAAAGGCGACGTCCGCATAAAGGCGGGAAGCGGTTATATTGCTTATATAGGTAAAGTTGAGAAAGGGCAGGTTAAAGGGCAGGGGAAGCTTTACGGCAAGGACGGCAACTTGATTTATGAGGGCGATTTTGATAAAAACATGTACAACGGTACAGGGCGGCTTTATTACGATACAGGCGGCTTGAAATATGAAGGCGGTTTCGCCGATAATATTTATCAGGGCTTAGGTAAACAGTACAGAGCGGCAGGTTCGCTTGAATACGACGGCGAATTTTTATATGGGGAACGCAACGGCAGGGGTATGCTTTACAACGCTTCGGGCGCGCAGATTTATGAAGGCGTCTTTCAAACAGGGCATATCCTGTACAGTGAGTTAATCGGGAAAAACACCTCCGCCGTGGCGGATATGTATACAGGGCTTCAGAACGTTTATTCCTTTGAAAATGATTATTGCGTAGAAATGCGCGAAATTAACGCGGTTTACGCGGTTGACGGCGGACAGGACACATTAGAGGCGGACTGGGTAATTAAAAACGTCTTGGTTTTAGAAGATTCTGTTTACATGGGAAATAAAAGCCTGAACCAAATCAACCAGCTTACGGAATATTTAGGTACACCGGATTATTACGGTGAAACCTGGGTAAATTTAGCCGAAGCAGTCACGATTAATTTAATTGACAATAAAAGTATTACAGGGACTGTGGAAATGGATAAAACCGCCGTTTTTGACAACGTTTTCAACGTAAATGATTATGATATGGATTTCGGTGTGTATATATTTGCTTACAGAATAGACGGCTTGCTGTATACGTTTTACTGCACAGGTTCAAGCGCGCAGAACTTCTTCATGTACGCAATTACTTCGGATTAAAACCAAAAGGGAGGTTAGCGGGATTATGAAAAAACAAATAAAGCGTTTAATTTCTTTAATTTTATGCGTACACTTCGCTTTCTCTTTTATGACATTAATATCATACAGTATTTCGCCCGCTCCCGTTCAAACCTTTTCACTGACGCAGGCGCAGACGATTGCGCTGTCAAACAGCCCCGAAATTAAAAAAATCTATAATCAAATTATCCTTAAAAAAATGAAATACACCGAAGCGGTAAAAGGAATTCAGGCAAAAGCTAAAAATAAGAAAACTTTAAGATGGTCGCCGCTTTTATCCTTTAAACTGCCCGAAAAGTTAAATCTGATTGAAGACTTTGAATTAGTGATGAAGCCGATTGCACTGACCGCGGAAATCGTAAATTTACAGCACGATATGAACGATAAAAGATTCGCGGTTTTAAGTAAGGTCAGCAAAGCGTTTTTTGAAGTATATGTTTTACAGGAAAAATCAAGATTTAAAGAAGAAATTTTAGAAATTTCCAAAACTGAACTTGACAGGAATCTTGCCCGTTTAGCGGTCGGTATGGCAAAGCAGAGCGATATTGACATCATGCAGAAGTCGGTAGAAAAGCTGACGGAAGAGGTAGCGCAGTTAAAAAGAAGCTTCCAGATCGCTAAGGAAGAACTCGGCGATATTGTGAAATTAGACGTTACTACAAATTACAGGTTCGCGCCGCCCTTGCAGACTGCGGAAATCAGCCGCGAAAAGTTAGAGGAAATCATTGAGTATACGCTGAACAACGACCAAACCGTTTATGAAGCGAGAATTGCGGAATCCATAGAGCTGATGAATTTAGACCAGTATGAAAGGCTCATGCGCGCTCAATACGGTTCTAAAATGGATAGAATAAATTCCTTCATTAATGCTGTAAGAAGCGGGTTAGATTTGGATTTTGCCGCGTTTCAGCTGCAATATAATGAAATGCTGAAAACCTTTGATAAACCTTGGGACGGCAGTATAAAAATTATATTTTTCAAATTCACAAAAGAATTTTTAAAAGGGCAAATCAGCGGAACACGCTATATAGAAGATGAAATGTATGCAGTTTATACCGCCTGTATGGAATACTCCGCCGCCCGAAAAGAACGCGAAGCCGCCGAAAAGGAACTGCGGAATCAGGTAAAATCTGAGTTTGAAGCACTTGTTACCGCTAAAAACGTCGCTTTTTCAATGCTCAGAACGAAGGAGGACACCCGCGTTCAGCTTGAAAGAGTCATCAGCCTTAATAAAACAGGCAAAGCGGAATACGAAGAAGTAAAGGAAAAGCAGGACGATTATCAGGCTGTGCAGATAGACGCGATAGACGCGATGGCGTCTTATAACACACTTTTAACCAACTTTGACCGGCTGACCTGCGGCGCGGTGACAATCCTTTTAAAAGGCAAGGGGCTTGACACTAACGCCGGCGGCGGCGGTTTAAGCCTACCGGGGGAAGACCTGTATTATTATATTTATAACGACGTAGCCGACTTAACCTTTGTATTCGGAATAGACGTACCTGATGAGTTCGAGCCGGAAATTACGCATTATGAATTATGGTATGAAAATAGGCAAATCGGCGAACGCACCGAAGCCGACAAACGCATAAGACATCTTACCCTTGTAAACGGGGACAGCGATTATTTAACCGTGCGTTTATTCGATGAAGATGAGTTCATTGCGGAAGCGGTAATTGACACCACGACGCCCCGTGACATACTGCCTGTTCCGAAAGCGGAAAAAGCCGACGGGGATAAAACCCTTGAAAAGAAAGTAGGGACTTACACCGTCAGCACAAACGTAACCGGTACAGTAAACACTTCAAAAATCACGTTAAATTTTGATATAAGCGCGAACGCCGGATTTTATAAAATCGTTTACGGTAATAATGATGTTTATAACAGCGAGCTGATTCCCGCCGCAGACAGCTTTACCT
>WRJM01000059.1 GCA_009782265.1 Oscillospiraceae bacterium
ATAACCCATAACGCAATCCCGGCAATATTAAGCGCGAAAGCCGCTGTTCTTTTACTGAAAAAAGCAAATATCAACCCGATTACGCCGAAAATAATAGAACTATAAGTAATAAAAGATTCAAAGGGTGAAAAAAGTTTCAATAAAAAACCGTAAAAAGGTGTTAAAAGCAGAAGAGTACCCAAAATGATACTTACTTTATAATAATTCGGTTTCATTACATGAGCCACAGAAACCTCGCATACTTCACACACTAAAGCTTTATCATCGAGTTCCGCCGCGCACTTATAACAGTACATAACGCCCTCCGTGTTTTTCTAACCACAAAAGTATAACATATATTTTTCGATTTGTCAATAATTTTATTAACCCGATTCATTAATACATATTCTTATCCTGCTTTTCTTCCCATTTTTCAAATAATGCAAGACATTCGTTCCTGTTGATTTTATAAATGTTAAGATTGTTTTGGTTTTCTAATCCGTTACGGATTGCTTCATAAATGAGTTTATCAGCAAACCCGATTTTCTCCGCATCCGCTTCACTGCACCCATAATACAGCCTAGGAATTTTTGCCCAGAAAATCGCACCTAAACACATCGGACAGGGCTGACAGGTAGAATAAATTTCACAGCCGTTTAAATCAAAACTGCTTAACTTTTCGCAGGCGGCGCGTATCGCCGCGATTTCGGCGTGCATGGTCGGGTCATTGGATAATATCACTTTATTATGCGCGGCGGCAATGATTTCGCCGTCCTTTACAACGCAAGCACCGAACGGACCGCCCTCTCCGCTTTCCATTCCTTTTAACGCTTCTTCAAAAGCAATTTTCATGTATTTATTCATTTTAAACCGCCACCACAGTTCCTTCATTAATAACAGGCGCGATTTCCAACGTATAATCACGGTTCATCACCGCACCTTGCCGGGAAAGCCGCGTTACAGCTTTATTATAAGCAATTTCAGGCGTGTTATTCTCGCGGCTTAAATGCCCCAGTATAAATCTTTTCGCGCCGTTTTTAAGCAGCTCAATTAAAAAATCCGCGCAGTCGCCGTTTGACAAATGTCCGTATTCCGAAGCAATCCGTTTTTTTAAAAAAGGCGGATAATTCGGGTTTCTTTGCAGTAGCTCCGGCTGATAATTGGATTCTAAAAATATAAAATCACAGCCGGTTACATTTTTCCGCACTTCATTCGTAATCGTACCTAAATCTGTGCAGTAAGCGATTTTGTAATCGTTACTGCTGTCTTCAAGAATAAACCCTAAGCTTTCCGCACCGTCATGCGGGGTGTTAAACGCTTTTATATAATAATCAACAGGCGCGTTTTTCAACGCGCTTTTATCGTGCAGATTTGCCATAGAAGCAACCGCACCGTCCGCCGTTAAGGCACATAAAGTTCCTTCGGACGCATACACGGGAATATCAGGATAATGCTTGGTAAGTTGAAATAAACCTTTAATATGGTCTTTATGCTCATGGGTAATCAGCACGGCTTTCACCGCGTCTATGCTTGTCCCGCATGAATCAAGTAAAAAGCGCAGTTGTTTTAAACTGCACCCCGCGTCGATTAAAATTCCCGCGTTTCTTGAACCGATAAAAACCGAATTCCCGCTGCTGGAGCTGCAAAGGGGTATGATAAGTGACATATAATTTTCCTTACATGAATAAATAATGTTTTCTGACTGCTTTTGAAACTTTCCAGACACACTTCATGCCTTCGGGCAGGATTACATAATCGCCCGCGCCGAAGCTTGCGCTGCCGCCGTCATACTCAACAGTCACTTGACCTTCGGTCAGGTAGCAGTGTTCTTCACTGTCGTAAAACCAGTCAAAGGTTGAAATTTCACAGCCCCACGTCGGAAGCTTTGACATTTTTTCAATGTCATCGGGAGTGGCTTTTCTTACTTGAATTTGCATAATTGAATATCCTCCTTGTGATTATGCTTATAACGCGAAGCTCCGCTTCGCTACGGGGGTTATACTTTTTGTTCGCACAAAAAGTACCAAAAATGCGCGCCTGCGGCGGGCTTATCCTCTTATTAGCATCTACCCCTATTTAAAGAACTACTCACAGTGAGCGCAACCCGAAAGAATAGCTGACTATGAATAAATTTACAAGCAAGCAATCTACCTTGTAAGAGGACGTGGCTCTCCGCAGGAGTGTGTTTTGGTTACTTTTGCACAAGCAAAAGTAACAACCCCCGCGGGGAAGTCCCCGCAACATCGCATTATATAAATTACCTACATTTTACCATAAAAAAAACTAAATTGCAAGTCCTTTATAATCAATCCGCTTTAATCCGAATAGAATAAACTATTATTTATTTTTTCGGAGTGTTGTATATGTTAAGCATCTTTCAAATCGAACGGCTGTGTAATATCGTGTATTTGGACATATTAATCAGCGGCATGAATCAAAACAACCTGTTAAAAATCATGGAATTTATGCTGAAAGAAGGCTTTGATAAAGAAAAAGAGTTTCCCTGCAAAATGACGCGGGCGGAATGGGAACAGGTTGCCCGCAGTATTATTACCGATTCCGCGCTCGGTGAACTTTTTATTATAAAACACGTGAACAACGAAAAAACCGGACACCGCGCATTTTGTTTTTCTAAAGAAGGGGGAGAAGTATATGTTGTTTTCCGCGGCACAAACAGCGATGAAGAGTGGTTTGACAACGCCATCGGTCTGCTCGGGACGGAAACGCCGGCGCAGAAAGCCGCCTTAGATTTCGTAAAGGAAGTTGCGGGCAGTATAAAAAATCTAAAACATCTTTGCGTTGCCGGACATTCAAAAGGCGGCAATAAAGCGCAATATTGCTTGGTTGCGGGTAATGAACTGATTGATTCCTGCGTGTCGGTGGACGGACAAGGATTTTCGCGCTTGTTTTTTGAGAAGTACAGTGATATAATAGAAAAGAGCAAGGAGAAATTAACGGCAATCGCCGAACGCCGCGATTTTGTCAACTGCCTTGGTTTTTATCTGCAAAAACCGGCATATTACACGGGCGGGCGTGGCGAAAAAACAGAAGAAAGCCCTTTCGGTCAGCCTCTGCCTTTCTTTCACTGTCCTGATGCACTGAGATTAAACACGGGCGAAGCAGGCAAAACAGCGCAGATTTCAACCATATCGGAAGTGATTAACAGCTTCACTGTTTATTTTCTGACCGAGAAAAAATACGAACGCAAACGGGAAAAAACCGCGCTCGGTTTAGTGTCGCTTATGACTGATAATATTGATATAAGCAGAGCGGCTGAATCCGTCGCGGAAGCCGCATTAGTCTTTTTTGAGCTTGCGGCGACAGACGAAGATTTCCGCACGGATTTGCGTAATATGCTTATTTTTGAAAGAGATGTTGTCACCGCAACCGCGCAGTTCATCCGTAAAAGTATTAATCAAACCGAAAACGAAATTGCGGATAAGGCAATGAGGCTTTTGGCAGAAAAATTGATTTTAAAACCGCTGTATTTCCGCTATTTTATAAAAGTAACCGAAAGATACGTTGTCTTCACCAACAAAACAGAAGAAATGAAGGAACATCATAATCATGTGATGTACTTCATAAAAACGATTATAAAATACATGGAAAAATCGAAAAAATAAAAAATCAAATGTTTAAAAAGAAAGGTGTAACACCATGCCGCAAATTTTATTGGGATTTGTGCAAGGTGTGGCGGCATGGTTATAAAAATGCAGGATGTACAACAAAACCCGCTCGGTTACGAGAAAATAGGCAAGCTAATTTTAAAATTCTCAATCCCTGCCATTCTCTCGTTTTTAGTTCACGCGGTTTACAATATCGTTGACCAGATTTACATAGGGCGCGGCTTTTTAAATTTTGAGGGAATCGGTGAGCTTGGCATGGCGGCGACAAATATCGCATTCCCGCTTGTGACGATTGCAACCGCGCTTGCACTTCTGCTTGCAGTCGGGACAGCCTCTAATTTTAATCTGAGGCTCGGCGCGGGCAAAAATAAAGAAGCGGCAGAGGTTGCGGGAAATGGGTTGCTGATGATGCTTATTTCGGGCGTTTTTCTGTGTTTATTGGCTTTCGGGTTTAATCATCAGCTTCTTTCGGTTTTCGGCGTAACGGAAAAAATTGAACCTTATGCTTCCTCATACATGAGCATTATCTGCTTCGGGATTCCTTTTCAGATTTTAACAACAGGTGCGTGCCAGCTTATCCGCTCAGACGGCTCTCCCGCTTATTCTATGATTTGTTTAATGAGCGGCGCGGTTTTGAATATTATTCTTGACCCTATATTAATTTATTATTTGGATATGGGAATCGCAGGCGCGGCTGCCGCAACGGTATTAAGCCAGTTTCTTTGCACTGTGATTGCTTTGTTTTACATTCTGAAAAAATTTAAGCATGTAAAACTTCATAAGAACTGCTTTAAACCTGACGTTTCCTTGATGGGTAAAATCTGCGCGCTCGGAACAGCCGCCTGTTTCAATCAGCTTGCAATGACCGTTGTGCAGATTGTAATGAACAACACGCTTAAAATATACGGTGCGGATTCAATCTACGGCAGTGAAATTCCGCTTGCCTGCGTGGGCGCAATCAGTAAAATCAACGTGGTTTTCCTTGCATTCGTTATCGGCACGGCGCAGGGCTGTCAGCCGATTAACGGTTTTAATTACGGTGCGAAAAAATATGACCGCGTAAAACAAACTTATATTACGGCTCTTACCGCCGCAACAGCCTTTTCAACGCTTATTTTCCTTGTTTTTCAACTATTCCCGCGTGAAGTCATGGGTATATTCGGGGAGGGAAGCGACGCCTATTTTCTGTTTGCCGAGCGTTATTTAAAAATATTTATGATGCTTATTTTCCTGAACGGTATACAGCCTGTTACCGCGAATTTCTTCACCTCTATCGGAAAAGCGCGCGTGGGTATTATTATTTCGCTGACGCGCCAGATTGTATTCTTAGTTCCGCTTTTATTAACGCTTCCGCTCCTTTTCGGTATCGACGGCGTGGTGTATGCCGGTCCCGTTTCGGACGGCGCGGCGTTTTTGCTTGCGGGTGTGTTTATTATCAGGGAAATTAAAAAATTGAATCAACTGCAAAAAGAATTGCTGTTAAAGGAAACACAAACGAATTTGTAAATACTGCACAATTTTCAACATCATATTTTTACATCAATATTTTACGTCTTTCTATTGACATTTCCGCAAAAACCCCATATAATAGATAATGTAGCAGTTAATGACACTATATATAGTGCGAAATAGAATACAGCGGTTAGACTGACAGGATAGAAAGGAAAAAAACGGAAAAATGCTTACAAAGATTGTAAAACGAGACGGACGGCAAGTCCCTTTTAATCTTGAAAAAATCGCCGACGCTATTTATAAAGCGGCGCGTGCGGTAGGAGGACATGATTATGATTCAGCTCTTAAACTCGCTGAAAAGGTCTGTTCGGTTTTGGAAGCCGAAGCAGAAAAAATCGGGCGTCTGCCCACGGTTGAGGAAGTTCAGGACGTTGTAGAAAAGGTTTTGGTTGAATCCGGACATGCTAAAACCGCGAAAGCCTATATTTTGTACCGCGCCGACCGCACGCGGGTGCGCGAAATGAATACCAAGCTGATGAAAATCTACGAAGATTTGACGTTTAAAGCCGCCGTAGACTGCGACATCAAGCGCGAAAACGCTAATATTGACGGCGACACCGCTATGGGCACTATGCTCAAGTACGGTTCTGAAGGCGCGAAGCAATTCTACGAAATGTACCTTCTTTCCCCCGAGCACTCAAAGGCGCACGGCGAAGGTGATATTCATATACACGACCTTGACTTTTTTACGCTGACCACCACCTGCTGTCAGATTGATTTAATCGGTTTGTTTAAAAACGGCTTTTCCACCGGTCACGGCTATCTCAGAGAACCGAATAATATCGCAAGTTATTCTGCGCTTGCCTGTATTGCTATTCAATCCAACCAAAACGACCAGCACGGCGGGCAGTCGATTCCCAACTTTGACTACGCGCTTGCGGAAGGCGTAAGAAAAAGCTATCATCAGCTTTACACAAAAAATATTCTGCGCGGCATAGGGCTTTTCACAAATAATTTTGAACTTGATGACCTTGAAGACAGAATTGATATTTATACGGAAAAAATAAGGGAAGAATATGACCTCGGACCTTCGCTTTCCGATAACCGGCAATACCGTGCCTTAGAAAAACCGTACATAACCGAAATCGTCGGCGATGAAAGCATTACCGAAAAAATACAGGATTTTTCCCGCAATCTGACTGTAAAGGAAACCGAACGCGCAACCTATCAGGCAATGGAAGCTTTAGTGCATAACTTAAATACCATGAATAGCCGTGCCGGAGCGCAAACACCTTTTTCCTCCATCAATTACGGCACGGACACAAGCGAAGAGGGACGCATGGTCATCCGCAATATCCTGCTTGCCAACGAAAGCGGGCTGGGCAACGGCGAAACACCCATTTTCCCTATTCATATATTCAAAGTCAAGGAAGGCATCAGCTTCAACCCTGAAGACCCCAACTATGATTTATTCAAGCTTGCCTGCCGCGTTTCGGCAAAGCGGCTGTACCCCAACTTCTCTTTCCTTGACGCACCGTATAATTTACAGTATTACAAAGAAGGTGATTATAACACCGAAGTCGCCTACATGGGCTGCCGTACACGCGTAATCGCAAATAAACACGACCCTGAACGCCAATTTGTATCAGGGCGGGGTAATTTAAGCTTTACCTCTATTAATCTGCCGCGGCTCGGTATTATCGCTTCCGGCGATGTTGTACGGTTTTTTGAAAACCTTGAAGACTCCATGAATTTAGTAATCAGCCAGTTAATGTACCGGTTTAAAATCCAATGCCAGAAAAAAGTAAAAAACTTTCCTTTCTTAATGGGACAAGGTGTCTGGATGGATTCCGAAGGGCTCGGACCGGAAGACAGCATTGAAGAAATCCTCAAACACGGCACTTTGTCGCTCGGGTTCATCGGGCTTGCCGAATGTCTTTACGCGCTGACCGGAAAGCACCACGGGGAAAGCCCGGAAGCGCAGGAATTAGGACTGCGTATTATTAAACGCATGAGAGACCGCCTTGACGAAGAAAGCGCGAAAACAAATCTGAATTTCACGCTTTTAGCGACCCCTGCCGAAGGGCTTTGCGGACGTTTCCTCCGAATGGACAAGAAACGTTTCGGCGTAATCAAAGGCGTCACAGACCATGAATATTACACGAATTCTTTCCACGTGCCTGTTTATTTTGATATTTCCGCTTATGATAAAATTATAATCGAAGCGCCTTATCACGCATTCACCAACGCCGGTCATATCAGTTATGTTGAAATGGACGGCGACCCGTCAAACAACCTTGAAGCGTTTGAAAAAATTATCCGCTTGATGAAGGAAAAAGGTGTCGGGTACGGGTCAATCAATCACCCTGTTGACCGTGACCCCGAGTGCGGGTATACCGGTGTTATCGGTGAACGCTGTCCCAAATGCGGACGGCTTGAGTCCGAATCAAGCGGTTTGAAATTCGAGCGTATACGCCGTATAACAGGGTATCTTGCGGGGACAATTGACCGCTTTAATAACGCGAAACGCGCAGAAGAACGCGAACGGGTGAAACATAATATGTCTGCAAATATATAAAATGAGGAGGTCAAATATAAAAAACTTTCAAAATTTAAGGATTTTTTAATAATTAACATGGTATTCTTAACTCAAGGGAGGAGAATACCATGTTGTTTTATAGTTAATTAACTTAGAAAATGCCCAATAAACAGGCATGAAAAGCTTTAATTTATGGGTTTTTATACTTGTTTATTGGTGCAATTTTCAAGTTAATTAACTATATAGTCGTTTAATTTGAAAAGCCGTTTGCTTTTCAAATTAAACGGGTTTCCGCAGTCTGCGGACTGCGGGCGCTGTCGCAACAGCGCAATCCCCAATTAACTTTAAAAATCGAAACGATTTTTAAAGTTAATTGGATATAGATGTTATTCTATTACTTTTCTAATCGCTTCCCTGTGACCTCTGAAACTTCCATTTTAAAAACTCTTACAGAATCAATTACATAGCCGGGAAAATCAAATTTTTTATCTTTACAATCACTTTATTTAAGATAAACATTATTCGATGTATCAAGCACAAACCCGTTCGACAATAAAGCGTTGCACGAAGCGTTATTTTTTTCGTCCGGCTGTACAATAATTCTCTTTGAATCGGGTAAAGCAAATATTTTTTCAACGAGTAACATAATGATTAATTTGCCGAATCCCTTTCCGAGATAATCTTCCTCGCCGATTAAATAATCAATGCTGTACGTCCCCGTAAGCGGCGTTTCACCATACCAATCTTCACACACATCTTCGCATTTATAATACTGCCCGAATCCGATTGGTTTTTCGCCGTATAGTGCCATAAAATGCGTGATAAACTTAAATTCGTCATTACGGCATTTTATCTCATTTAACCAGTCATTCACGGTGCAAAGCCCGGGTATATCGTACCATTCTTTTATATGCTTTTTGTTTAACCAGATTTCCATTAAGGAAACATCGGTATCTTCAAGTGGTTTTAGTTTTAATCGGTTCATTTTCTTTTCCTTACTTTCGGTTTAATCAAATCATATTCTTCCGATATAATCAGCAATCAGCAAATCCACCATCCGCCCGTAACTTTTAACCCCGTCGGTTTGACCGTTTGACTTTAAATAAACATCATTAACCGAGCTCGAAACCTTTGCGGCAGGCGTGTTTCTGTAAGGACGCCAATATTCGCTGACATAGAAAAATTCAAATCTCACCTGCTCCGGAATCGTATCCCTCATTTCAATGTAAATATCCCTGTCAACCTCGTTATAATAAGCATTGATTAAATATACTAATGCGTTTACATACCCGCTGTACCTGAAATCAATATCACCGCTCCCCCTGCATGCTAAAAAAGCAATAAAATTAGCTTCATCTTCCCGCATAAACCCGCTTAAATGCGATAATTCATGGCATACCGTAAAAGGAATTTCCGAATCCGGCATATCCGCGTTATAAAGTGCTTCTATTGTAAAAGGTGAAAACATCCCGCAAGTTAAAGTACGGGTAAAAAGCAATTCAGACAATAATACAGGTTTAGGATTCGGATAATATGTATTAAACTGTTCATCAATTTCGCTTAACCTCAGCATTGAACTGCCCGAAAGAGTGTTCAGCTTATCCCGGTTCATTACAAACATTCCGTTTTCGTCCGTTTGAATCCGCGGTACGATTTTATTAAGCTCGTCTATAACCTCATCTATAACGCGGCGCAAATCTTCCTTGCTGTACATTTCAAGGTTCAATCCGATTTGTTCCGGAAATGTTTGCCTGTTATAATTAATTTCACATCCGAATAAAAACATCACCATGAAAGTAGAAACCGTGCAGGATAATGCAACAATCGCTGACAGCAGGGTTTTTATTCTTTTTTTCGGTACTTTGATTAACCTTTTAATGAAAAGCACAAGCCCTGTGATAAAGCTTAAAATTAATATGTAAAGTAAAATTTCAACAGCCGCAAAAGGCAAAACTCCGGTGATTCTTCCGAAAATGCCGGTAATAAACGGATAAATATTAATCGCATACCATTCGGAAAAAGCAGATGAGTTTTTGCTTATAATTCTGATAATAATATTAATTAATGCAGTAATGCTGAGATAAATTAATGCTTTTTTCATATTTAAGGCGTTGTCCTTTATATTTATTAATATAATCATACCTCTTTTTTTTCTTTTTGTCAACAAAAAATCCCGCTTTCATATAATACCCATATAAGGAACATTTTCCCGCTAACAGCGGGGAAACACATGAAAGGCAGGAACTGTTTATGCCATACGACAGAGAAGCGGCAGTTGCCTACGCGCGCAATTGGGCTTTGTCAAGAAATCCCGCTTATTACGATTTTGAAGACCTCGGCGGTGATTGTACCAATTTTGCCTCACAAGTTTTATACGCCGGCAGCGGCGTGATGAATTTCACGCCCGATACAGGCTGGTACTTTATTTCGGTTTATGACCGCGCCCCCGCTTGGACAGGCGTTGAATTCTTCGCAAGGTTTATTGTCAATAACCAAGGGCGCGGACCGTACGGCAGATTTTTGCCGCTTGAAAACGCAGTACCGGGTGATTTTATTCAGCTCAGCTTTGACGGCGTTACCTTTGAGCATACCTTAATCGTTTTAGAAACAGGCAGTCCGCCGTCACCCGATAATATTATTATTGCCGCGCATACCTATGATTCACTTGACAGACTTTTGAATACATATGATTATATGGATTTACGGTTGATTCATATAGACGGGGTAAGAAATTAATTCCCAAGCTCCAGCATTAACCGCACCAACGCCGCCGAACCCGTCATATCCCACGCTTCTATTCCGATTTCCGCCGCTTTTTTATGGGCGGCGTAAACATTAAAATCAACGCTTCCGAAAAGGCACTGCGACACTGCAATTACCCGCACGCCGCTTTTTACAAGTGCGCCCAATCGTTCAAGCAAGGAACGCGGAATTCCGCCCAACCCGAAAACTTCGCAAACAACACCCCTATACTCTTTTTCAAGAATAAAATCAATTATATCTTTATTTACATTCGGTGTAATTTTAAAATAAAATACTTTTTCACAAAGCTTATCACGCAGAACAGGTGGTGAATTATCATAAACAACAGAAAAACCGCCGCCCGCGTCTGTAAAAGCGTCATTTTCCGTAGTATGCGTTTTTACGCAGGAAATACCGGGGATTAATTTACCCCCGAACGCAACAAAAACCCCCTGCTTCATATCCCGCACCGCTTCAAACGCCGCAGTTAAATTAGCGGACGCATCGCTGTCCGGTAGATGAGGGGGTTTCATTGAACCTGTAAAAATTACAGGTTTATCAAAATGAATCAGCATAAGCGACAATGCCGCCGCGCAAAACTGCATGGTGTCTGTGCCGTGTGTAATCACAAAGCCGTCATATTTTTCACGGTTGTTGAAAACTTCTCTTGCAAGCATTTGCCAGTGTGCGGGCGTTATATCCGTGCTGTCAAGCGTAAAGGGGTTTATAATATCATAAGAAACGCCGGAAACCGCAGGGGTAACATCAATACCCGCTTCCGGCGAACGGTTCGCTCCCAGTAAAAGGTTTCCTCCCGGCAAAAGCCCGTCCGGTGTTTGTTTGCAGAAAATCGTTCCGCCTGTTTGAATCCAAAGAATTTTTTTCATAGTAAAAATAATTTGACACAGGAGGTAGCCTA
>WRJM01000060.1 GCA_009782265.1 Oscillospiraceae bacterium
TCGTTCAGTCCTGTTTTCGTTTGATTAAGTTGGATGCATCCGTTTATTCTCTTGATGCCGTTCCTATTGACCTGAATTTTACCAACTGGTTTTTGATTAATTTGGGCGCTTTGGCCGCTTCGTTGTTGATGATGCTTGCACCATCATACCTTATCACAAAAATCAATCCTGCACGCACCATTCGTTTTGAGTGAGGCAGAATTTACGACTTTACTCCCCCTTTGAAGGGGGTTAGGGGGATGTTAATATTTACGATTTCAGATTTATAAAAAAAAGCAATGAATAATAGCGAAAATTCAACACCGTTAACAATTGGTCAACCTGAAGTGTATAAAATATTAGGTGAATTGGGGATTTCGTTTGAATACAGGGAGCATCCGCCTGTCCCTACTGTTGAGGAAGCGCGTAAATACTGGTTAGATCCTGAAGTCACTTATTGCAAGAACTTGTTTTTCCGTAATCATAAAGGCAATCGGCATTATTTGGTCATACTGGAATATTCACGGGATTTTAATATTCGCGAACTCGAACAACAGTTGAAACAGGGAAAAATCAGTTTTGCGTCCGAACAACGATTACAGAAATATTTGGGATTGCAGCCCGGTTCGGTGTCGCCGCTCGGACTAATCAACGACAGAGAACACCATGTGCACGTATTTTTCGATAAAAAGTTACAACAAGCGCAGAAACTATCCTTTCATCCAAACGATAACCGCGCAAGCTTAATGATTCCCGCCGCCGAATTTTGGAAATACATGGATTGGACGGGAAATACGTATGAATTTATCAATACATAAAAATCAGGAGGACAAGGCTTATGGCAATTAAAAAATCCGCCGTTCCTTTCGCGGGAACAGCCGCGCAGGAAAAAGAATTAGTGCGGATAATTCACGACATCAAGGGCGAAAAAGGTTCGCTTATGCGCGTTTTACAGGAAGCGCAGGAGATTTACGGTTATCTGCCTATAGAAGTGCAGTCGATGATTGCAAGAGAGCTCTCAATCCCGCTCGAAAAGGTTTACGGCGTGGTTACTTTCTATTCGCAGTTTTCGCTGAACCCGAAAGGCAAGTATAAAATCTCCGTCTGCATGGGTACAGCCTGTTACGTAAAAGGCGCGGGCGATATACTCAAAAAGCTTCAGGAAAAGCTCGGAATCAAGAGCAACGAAGTCACGCCGGACGGCTTATTCTCCCTCAACGACTGCCGCTGTATCGGCGCGTGCGGTCTTGCTCCTGTTATTATGATAAACGACGATGTCTACGGCAGGCTTTCGCCCTCCGGCGAAGAGCTTGACGATATACTGGCAAAATACAAAGAGTAGCCGAGAGCCTCGGCGCGCATCATTTCTGCTCCCTTTGCAAAAAAGAAAATTACGCCGCCGGAGGTTCGCATTATGCAGGAAATTTCTCTGAACATACTTGACGTTGCCCAGAACAGCGTTAAGGCAAAAGCAACGCTGATAGAGCTTGCCGTTGAAATGAATACCGCAAAAGATTCGCTTTCTGTTGAAATCAAAGACAACGGCTGCGGCATGACAGCGGAAACGCTTGAAAAAGTCACCGACCCGTTCTTTACCACGCGGGACACCCGCAAAATCGGACTGGGAATCCCTTTTTTCAAGGAAGCGGCGGAAAGCACAGGCGGCAATTTCGGCATTACATCGGAAGTGAACGTCGGAACAACGGTAAAAGCCGGATTCGGGCTTTCGCATATTGACCGCGCACCGCTCGGCGATTTGAATTCAACCGTAGAAATGTTAGTGTTCTACAACACGCACATCGATTTTGTATACCGCTACTCGGTAGATTCGGAAGAATTCACGCTTGACACCCGCGAAATCGCAGAGCTTCTTGAAATCACGCCGGAACAGCGCGCCGAAGCGTTCAGCTCACCGGACGTGAAAGAATTCATCAGCGGCTTTTTAAAAGAAAACACCGATGAAATAAATAAAGGCAGAATTTTTTGAAAGGAATTTAATACATGAAAAGCTTAGCGGAACTCAAAGCCATCAAAGAAAAAATGCAGGGTCAGGTCGGAATCCGAAACCATGACGAAGCGCACACCCGCGTCGTTGTCGGCATGGCGACCTGCGGAATCGCGGCGGGCGCAAGACCCGTTTTGCAGACGATTGCGACCTTAGTGCAGGAAAAGAACCTTTCCGGCAAGGTGGAAGTCACGCAGACCGGCTGTATCGGCTTATGTCAGTATGAACCCATTGTAGAGGTGTTTACCCCCGACGGCGAAAAAGTAACCTATATCAAAATGGATGAAGGAAAAGCCCGCGAAATCGTTGACAAACATCTTGTCCGCGGCGTGATTGTGTCCGAATACACCGTGGGCGCGTCCGATTTGAATAAATAACCTCGTAGGGAACGGATTTATCCGTTCCGAATGTTACGGTTGAACGAATGTTACCGATGGAACGGATAAATCCGTTCCCTACACAATAAACCAGAAAGGAAATATAAAAAAATATGTTTCGTTCTCATGTTTTAATTTGCGGCGGTACGGGCTGTACGTCGTCAGGCTGTAAGCCCGTTATGGACGCAATGAAGTCCGAAATCAGCAAAGCGGGTCTTGAAAAAGAAGTCCATGTAGTGCAAACCGGTTGTTTCGGCTTATGCGCTTTAGGACCGATTATGATAGTCTATCCGGAAGGCAGTTTTTACTCCATGGTAAAAGTCGCCGACGTTCCGGAAATCGTTAGCGAGCATTTGCTCAAAGGGCGCGTTGTAGAACGCCTGCTTTACCACGAAACCGTATCGCATGAAGGCGTAAAAAGCCTTAACGATACCGGCTTTTATAAAAAACAACTGCGTGTCGCGCTCCGCAACTGCGGCGTTATCAACCCCGAACTGATTGATGAATACATAGGCACGGACGGTTATCAGGCACTCGGTAAATGCCTTACCGAAATGACGCCGGAAGAAGTCATTAAGGTTGTATTGGATTCCGGACTGCGCGGGCGCGGGGGCGGCGGCTTCCCGACAGGGCGCAAATGGGATTTAGCGCGTAAGCTTGTTCCCGATGCTGACCAGAAATATGTCTGCTGTAACGCCGACGAGGGCGACCCCGGCGCGTTCATGGACAGGTCTGTTTTAGAGGGCGACCCGCACGTTATTATTGAAGCTATGGCTATAGCCGGTTACGCAATCGGCGCGAATAAGGGCTATGTGTATGTCCGCGCCGAATACCCCATTGCTATAAAAAGACTTGATATAGCGATTGGTCAGGCGCGTAATTACGGGCTTCTCGGGAAGAATATCTTTGAAAGCGGTTTTGATTTCGATTTGGAAATCAGGCTTGGTGCGGGCGCGTTCGTCTGCGGCGAAGAAACCGCGCTGATGACTTCCATTGAGGGCAACCGCGGCGAACCGACGCCCCGTCCGCCTTTCCCTGCTGAAAAAGGCTTATGGAGAAAACCCACGATTTTAAATAACGTTGAAACCTATGCGAATATTCCGCAAATCATTTTAAAAGGCGCGGATTGGTTTTCGTCAATGGGTACGGAAAAATCAAAAGGCACAAAGGTTTTCGCGCTCGGCGGCAAAATCAACAACACCGGTCTTGTAGAAGTGCCGATGGGGACTACTTTAAGGGATGTTGTCTATGAAATCGGCGGCGGAATTCCTCACGGCAAAAAATTCAAAGCGGCGCAGACGGGCGGACCTTCCGGCGGCTGTATCCCTACGGAACATCTTGATATTCCCATAGATTATGATAACTTAATTGCAATCGGCTCTATGATGGGCTCTGGCGGTTTAATCGTCATGGACGAAGACAACTGCATGGTTGATATTGCGAAATTCTTCCTTGAATTTACGGTTGATGAATCCTGCGGAAAGTGCACGCCCTGCCGAATCGGTACAAGACGGCTGTTTGAAATCCTTGAAAAAATCACGTCCGGCAACGGTACAATGGAGGATATTAACAAGTTAGAGGAATTATGCGCTTACATCTGCGACAACTCCCTCTGCGGCTTGGGTCAAACCGCGCCGAATCCCGTTAAGTCAACCCTGCGGTACTTCAGGGACGAATATATCGCGCATGTTAAGGAAAAGAAATGCCCCGCCGGCGTCTGCGAAGACTTGCTGACCTACAGAATCATTCCCGACAGCTGTAAGGGCTGTACGCTCTGCGCAAGGGTCTGCCCCGTGAACGCAATCAGCGGCGATGTGAAAGCAATTCACGTCATTGACCCCGCGAAGTGCATAAAATGCAACGCATGCGTGGAAAAATGTAAATTTAATGCGATTATACGTGAGTAGGAGGTTCAACGCATGACAAATAAAGAATTAACGCTTTTAGGTATGGCTCTCGATTCTCTGTTGGAACTTAATGAAATCGAAAAAGTAAAGGAAATAGTTAAGGTCATGGCTTTACCCGGAGAAAAGGTGAAGCTGAAAGATAACACGAAAGGAAAGAAGCAAACTGATGGTTAATATAAAAATTAACGGGCTTGACTGCCAAGTCGAAGAAGGCACTACGCTGCTTGAAGCGGCGCGTGCCAATAATATAAGAATCCCCACGCTTTGCTGGTTAAAGGGTCAGAATGAAATCGGCGCGTGCCGTATGTGCATGGTGGAAATGGTCGGCGCGAGAAGCCTTGTGGCTTCCTGCGTATACCCTATTTCTAAAGCCGATGAGGGGCGTGAAATCAAAACCCATACCAACCGCGTTTTGAACAGCAGAAAAACCACGCTGGAACTGCTTCTGTCCGACCATGAGCAGAGGTGTCTTGCCTGCGACAGAAACCGCAGATGCGAATTGCAAGAGCTTTGCAAGGAGCTTGGCGTTGACAGCGCGGAACGCTTCGAGGGTGCGAAAAACGTGTTTGAAATTGACGACAGCTCAGCGCATATGTACCGCGACAATAATAAGTGCATTAACTGCCGCCGCTGTGTCGCCGCGTGCGGTGATACACAGGGAATCGGCGTTATCGGCGCGAACGAACGCGGCTTCAAAACCGAAATAAGCTGTGCGTTTGATATGGATTTGGCGCAGACCGCCTGCGTTTCCTGCGGTCAGTGCATAAACGTCTGCCCGACAGGCGCGCTTGCCGAAAAAGACGACACCGGCAAGGTATGGGACGCTTTAAACGACCCCGAAAAAATCGTAGTGGTGCAAACCGCGCCCGCCGTCCGTGCTTCGCTCGGTGAACATTTCGGGTATCCTGTGGGTACATCGGTTGAGGGTAAAATGGCGGCGGCTCTTAAAATACTCGGCTTTAACGCCGTGTTTGATACCAACTTCGGCGCGGACTTAACAATCATGGAAGAAGCCAACGAGTTACTTGAGCGCGTAACCAAGGGCGGCGTGCTTCCCATGATAACTTCCTGCTCACCCGGGTGGATTAGGTTCTGCGAAGCGTATTATCCGGAACTGCTCCCGAATCTGTCAAGCTGTAAATCCCCTCAGCAGATGAACGGCGCGATTACAAAAACCTACTGGGCAGAAAAAAATAACATCGACCCCAAGAAAATCGTCAGTGTTTCGGTTATGCCGTGCGTCGCTAAAAAGTTTGAAATCGGGCGTTTTGACCAAAACGCGGCGGGTAAAGACATTCCCGACCTTGATATTTCCATTTCCACCCGTGAGCTTGCGAAAATGATTGAAAAAGCCGGCATACGCTTCAAGGAACTGCCCGACGGTGAGTTTGACTCCCCGCTCGGTATCGGTACGGGCGCGGCGGTGATTTTCGGCGCGACGGGCGGCGTTATGGAAGCCGCGCTCAGAACCGCGGCTTGGAAATTAACGGGCGAAAGCAATGATTCTCCCGTTGAGTTCAAGGAAGTGCGCGGCGTTGAGGGCGTAAAATTCGCCGATTACAACGTAGGCGGCAAGGAAGTAAAGGTTGCTGTGGCAAGCGGTTTGGCAAATGCGCGGGTTTTGCTTGAAAAGATGAAAAAAGGTGAAATCAATGTGCATTTCATTGAAATTATGGCGTGTCCGGGCGGCTGTGTCAACGGCGGCGGTCAGGTAATCGCACCGGCTGACGTGCGCAACTTTACCGATATTAGAGCAGAGCGCGCTAAAGCTTTATATAACCTTGACGAAAGCAGACCGCTCAGAAAGAGCCACGAAAGCCCCGACATCAAGCAGGTTTATTCGGAATTCTTAGGCGAACCGGGCGGGCATAAGGCGCATGAGCTTCTGCATACAAGCTACAGGGCGAGCAATCTGAGCAAATAGCGCCGAGCCGGCGCTTGCAATTCCGCCTTGCCGGCGGAGTTGATGAATAATACGAACGTGTAGCGGGCGGATATTAGCGCATTGCGCCAATCCGCCCCTACATTTTACGAAAGGCTTTAAACGAATGACCACTATATATTTCATCCGCCACGCCCAGTCCGACTACTCCGTCCGCGACGCTCAAACCCGCCCGCTTACCGAAAAAGGGTTAGCAGACCGTGTTTCGGCAACAGCGTTTCTTAGCGATAAAAACATAGATAAAGTCCTGTCAAGCCCGTTCAAACGCGCTGTTGACACCGTAGCGGATTTCGCCGAAAAATTCGGCTTTGAAATAGAAACAATCGACGATTTCCGCGAACGCAGAAGCGACCTTGACAAGCTCAGAACCGATGAGGATTTTTCAGACTTTATGAAAAAGCAATGGGCTGATTTTTCTTATACCATGTCCGACGGCGAATGTCTTGCTGAGGTTCAGGAGCGGAATATCGCCGCTTTAGAAAAGGTTCTGATAAATTACAAAGACAAAAATATCGTCATCGGCACGCACGGAACGGCTTTGTCGGTTATAATCAACTACTACGATAATACATACGGCTATGAGGATTTCATGGAAATGGTGGACAAGCTTCCCTGGGCGGTGAAAATGACTTTTAGTGAAAACCGGTGCATAAATATAGAGAAGATTGATTTATTATAAAATTTTACGGAGGAACATTATGAAATTTTTAATCATTTCAGGCAACCCTAAGAAAGATGGCTTGTGCAAAAGCATAACCGATGAAATCATACGCGGCGCGGAAGAAGCGGGCGCGGAGGTTGAAGTTGTTACAACTAAAAACATAGCGCGGTGCATTGTCTGCGGCGACGGCTGGGGTAAATGCCGCAACGAAAATTTCTGCGCGCTCGGTAAAACAAACAGCAGCGATAATTTCAACGAGCTTCACGAAAAGGTGAAACAAGCCGATTTACTTTGCTTTGTTTCCCCGGTTTATTGGGGTGAAGTCAGCGAAAGTTTAAAAGCGTTCATGGACAGACTGCGCCGCTGTGAATTTAATGCGTTCGGCGGAACGGGGGTTTTAGCGGGAAAGCAGACGCTTCTTATCGCTTCTCCCGGCGGCTCGGGCAACGGGCTTCTGACCTGCTTACAGCAAATGGAGCGTTTTTGTCAGCATACGGGCGCGGTTATTTTTGATTACATAGGCGTGAACCGCTGGAATCAGGGGTATAAAATACCTGCCGCTTATAACGCCGCCAAGCTTATGGCGGGGGGCGTAAAAAATGGTGAAACCGTTATTTAATGCGGGATTTTATCCCTCCGCCTGCGGGCGGGGGTAGCGGGACTTCGTCCCGCAAACGGGGGACTGTACTTTTTGTTCGCACAAAAAGTACCAAAAATGCGGTCGCTCAAACGCCGCGACGGGCTTTTTATCACCGTTAATATTGAGCGCAACATACAAAGTAAATCAGCCTGCTTATTAAACTCTTGAGAACCACCTTATAGTTTCGCTCAATATGAAAAAGTCTTTCAAAAAAGCTCTCCGCAGGAGCAGGTGTTTTGCAGGAAAGCCGCGGCTTTTCTGCCGGGTTCAGTTTCTTTGCACGAGCAAAGAAATGAACGTCCCCCCGTTTAGCGGGGCAAAGCCCCGCTGTTCCCTCTCGCAGGCAGAGGAAAAAATTTAAAAAACAGGAAAATTAAAATGCTTGACGTTATTTTACCCGGCACGGGCGGTATGCTTCCGTCCGACACCCGCTGGCTCAGCTGTTGCTGGCTTGAAAGCCAAGGCAAAGCTGTGCTGATTGACTGCGGCGAAGGTACGCAGATTGCTTTAAAAAAGCAAAGCCTGCGGCTCGGCAATGTAAATATACTTTTAATTACCCATTACCACGCCGACCATATTTCCGGCTTGCCCGGTTTACTGCTGTCGCTCGGGAACTACGGCAAAACCTCGCCGCTTCTGATTGCGGGGCCTACCGGATTGGAGCGTGTTGTAAACGCGCTTCTCACCATTGCGCCCAATCTCCCTTTCCCGCTCGAACTGCGCGAAGTAGGCGCGGGCGATGTGATTAATGCCGATAATATGCGTATAGAAGCTTTCAGGCTTCGTCACGGCGTCACCTGCAACGGGTATAAGCTGACGCTTTTCAGGAAACCGGTATTTAACCCCGAAAAAGCAAAAGCCCTCAATATCCCCCCGCCGCTTTTTAAAGTTTTGCATGCGGGAAATGAAATAACTTTAGATGACGGACGTACCATAACACCTGATATGGTGTTAAACGGCGAACGCGCACCGATTCAAGTCGGGTATTATACCGACACGCGCCCTTTCGACCGCCTTTCGGAAATTTACAAGGAATGCGATTTGCTGATTGCCGAAGGTATGCACGGTGACGAAAGTATACACGAAAAAATACAGGAGAAAAAACACTCCATGTACAGCGAAAGCGCGGCAATCGCGGCTAAAGCTAATGTAAAAAAGCTGTGGCTGACGCATTTTAGCCCGTCCGTAGCGAACCCGAAGGAATATTTACAAACAGCACGCGCAATTTTCCCGAATACCTATACGGGGTATGACGGTATTAAAATAACATTACCTGAGGATAAATAATCGTAGGGGTGAACAGTGTTCGCCCGAAATATATCCGTCCGCAAAGGAATAAAAAATGAGAAATTACCAACAGGAATTCGACAGCAGCGTTCATTTTATACGCGAAACGGTTTCAACCGCCGGTGCATCCGGCATCGTTTTCGGCAACAGCGGCGGAAAGGACAGCGCGTTAGTCGGGATTTTATGCAAAGCCGCCTGCGACAATACGCTGGGCGTAATCATGCCTTGCGGTTCTTCTGTTAATTTCGGGAGCGATAAAAACGACGCCGAAGCCTTAGCAAAGCAGTTCGGCATTGAAAGCAGGGTTGTAGATTTAACAGCGGTAAGAGATATATTAGCCGATGCGTTAGCTGTTGAATTATCCCCTGCGGCATTGAATAACATCGCCCCGCGCTTACGAATGACCGCGCTTTACGCAATCGCCGCGAATGAAAACCGCCTTGTCGCAGGGACAGACAACCGCAGTGAAATTTATATCGGTTATTATACCAAATGGGGCGACGGCGCGCATGATTTCAACCCCATTGCGGACTTAACCGTCACAGAAGTTTATGAGTTTCTGCGTTTCCTGAACCGGCGAGCCGCCGGCGGCATACCCGTAAATATTATCGAAAAAGCTCCGTCGGCAGGATTGTTTGAGGGGCAGACCGATGAAGCGGAAATCGGGCTGTCCTATCAGAATATTGATGAATATTTGCTTTATGGCAAAGCCGGCGAAAAAGACAAAGCATTAATTGAAACCCTGCACGCTAAAACCGCGCATAAAAGAAATATGCCCATAAAATTTATGTAGGGGACGCCCTGTGTGGCGTCCCGATTTAAACCCGCCGCTTTCTGCGCGGGACGCCACGCAGGGCGCCCCCTACAATAAACACCAAAAGGATAAAATATGAAACCCTCACAATTCGTCAAAGAACCCGCAACCCCGGAAGCCCAGCTTGCGAAATTAGAACAGCGCGGCTGTGTCATTGAGGACAGAACCTACGCGAAAAGTATTCTTGAAAAAATTAATTACTACCGCCTTGCGAATTACTTTGCTGTTTACAGGTCGCACGATAAACATTACAGCGAAGGGACAAGCTTTAAAAAAGTAGTAAGGCTGTATGATTTCGACCGCCGTCTGCGCGGTCAGCTTCTGATTTTCCTTGAAGAAACCGAAATTTTCATACGCGCCGTTATTTCCAACTACCACGCGCTAAAATACGGTGCTTTGGGTTACTTAAACGAATCAACCTTCAATCACGCGCATAATCATCCCCGCTTCACGTCAAGAATCGACCGGCTGATTGAATCCAATAAAGACTTAGGATTCGTCACCCACCATAACAGCAAGTATTCGGGTTCTTTTCCGCTGTGGGTCATCATGGAGCTTTTCAGCTTCGGTATGCTTGCATACTTTTTCTCGGATATGCACAAACAGGATAAAAAAGATATTGCCGAAAAGCACTTCGGGGGCTTGTCTGACCGGCATATTGAAGCATGGCTTGATAGTCTTGCAGAACTGCGCAATCACTGCGCGCATTATAACCGCCTTTACGCAAGCAGAATTAACCCCGCGCCGAAAAGTCTTGAACAAGCACCGTTTAAAATGGACGGAAACCTGTTCAGTTTTATTTATGTGATGAAGCTGTTGAATAAAAGCCCGTCAGTGAGCGATATAACCGAACAGCCGCAGGGTTCTTCGCTCGAAACCCATCTTGCGGCGTTGTTTGAGGAATACGCGGATGTGGTTGATTTGGAAGTTTTGGGGTTTCCTGAAAATTGGGAGGAGATTTTGCTGTAATTTGACAAAATATTACAAATGTGATATAATCCTTTTAAGACAAAGGTTGTACAACGCAAAACTGCGGTAAAAATAGGCGGTCGCCAATCCTCCCAAAGCAAATATCTAAACAAAGGAGGTGAAGGCAATTTATGGAATTGATTTTTACATTTTTAATACTGTACACAGTATTTCGTTTAATCAAAGAAATAAACCGCCCCGGTCAAGGATAGCGGTTTATTTAAAACTATCTTAGGCTGACCGCTTATTCCATGGTACAGCCTTTGTCGTTTGTATTATAGCATATTTTTTTTAATTTGTCAACAATCATTTGCCTGTTCGTCTTTTTTCTTATAAAAACGGCGATTTTTTCTTTAATTTTACTTGAAATCAGCGGTAAAATATGGTATACTATTATTAATTATAGTTAATTAACTTAGAAAGCGCCCGATAAACAGGCATGAAAAGCTTTGATTTATGGGTTTTTATGCCTGTTTATCGGTGCAATTTTCAAGTTAATTTACTATATTACT
>WRJM01000061.1 GCA_009782265.1 Oscillospiraceae bacterium
GCGGCAAAGAAAACCAATCCGATTATATTAAATACAGCTGAAAGCGGATTCCAACTCCAAAAACCCCAACCGAAGCCGAAAGGTGCTCTAATCACCCATGTTGTGAGGTTGTATACAACATTTACTAAGAAAAGAATTAACCCTTGATTGGCGTGAAAACGCGCATACTGCGAATTCGGCGCGGCAACAAGCGGAATAAAGAACAAAAATCCGAGATAGGAAAAAAGAGAAATCATTTTATTCTGCTCAATATCCTGCGGGTGAAAAGATGCATTATAATTGCTTCCCATGTATTTTTCATTACTTTGCCTGAAATTCTCAAAGCTGTTTTGAAAATTATTAAAACCTTGATTCTGCGCTCCGTATGCCCCGGGTTGCCCGTATGCTCCGTTCGTTCCGGCTGCACCAGACACTCCGGCTGCACCGGACACTCCGGCTGCACCGGACACTCCGGTTGCTTGACCGCAGGCTTGGCAGAAAGCGTTTCCTTCAGCAACTTGTGTACCGCATTTTTGACAGAACATTAAATATATCCTCCTGTTTTGTTTATTACAATTACTTTATAAAGCCATTCTGATTGCGTCGGGACCGGGGAACTTACGCTTGACAATATCCGCGCCGACCGCACGCAGTTTACCCGCCATATTCTCATAACCGCGTTCAATATGATAAATGTCCTCAATTTCCGTAGAACCCTTCGCGGAAAGCCCCGCGATAATCAAAGCCGCGCCGGCTCTGAGGTCGGCGGCTTTCACCGGAGCACCGGTCAGCTTTTCCACACCCTCAATTACAGCAACTTTACCGTCAACGGAAATGTCTGCACCCATACGCCGAAGCTCGTCAACATACCTGAAACGGTCTTCGTATATGCTTTCTGTGATAATGCTTGTTCCGCCCGCCAAGGTCAGCAGTGCCGCAAACTGCGGCTGCATATCGGTGGGAAAACCGGGGTGCGGCATGGTTTTTAAGTTCATGCGTTCATAAGGTTCATCTTTACCGACAATACGAACGCTGTCGTCGCGTTCTTCTATAATTACACCCATTTTACTGAGCTTTGAGGAAATAGGCTCAAGGTGCTTGGGGATTACGTTTCTAATGGTAACGTCACCGCCCGTCGCCGCCGCGGCAACCATATATGTTCCGGCTTCAATCTGGTCGGGAATAATGGTATAATGCGTACCTTTAAGCTTTTTAACGCCGCGGATTTTAATCACGTCCGTACCCGCGCCCATAATATCCGCGCCCATTGAGTTCAGGAAGTTTGCTAAATCAACGATATGCGGTTCTTTCGCCGCGTTTTCAAGAATCGTCAGCCCGTCAACCTTTACAGCGGCAAGCATCGCGTTAATGGTCGCGCCGACGGTGATTTTATCAAAATAAATCTGTGTGCCGATAAGCTTATCCGCTGTGATTTCCACCATACCGTGTTCAATGGAGTAATTTGAACCGAGTGCCTTGAAGCATTTCAAATGCTGGTCAATCGGGCGGTCGCCGAGCGCACAGCCGCCGGGCATGGAAACCTTCGCATGATTGAATTTGGTCAGCAGTGTGCCCAAAAAATAATAAGAAGCACGGATAGAACGCGCCATTTCGTAAGGAACGGCGGTATCTCTGATATGTTTAGCGTCGATTTGGATTGTGTTTTTATTTAAAACTTTAACTTCCGCGCCCATTTCGGAAAGAATCTGCAAATCAACCGTAACGTCGTTTATGTTGGGAACATTTTCAAGGATACAAGGGCTGTCCGCAAGGATTGCCGCAGGGATAATCGCAACTGCGGCGTTTTTCGCCCCGCTGATTAAAATATCTCCCTTTAGCTTATTCCCTCCGCTTATAATGAATTTTTCCACTTTTACAAATCCTCTTTTTTTATTTTTATCAGTTTTGCCGCGTTTTTTATCTGCCGCAGTCTTTTTTCTGTTTGAAGATTTTACCTTTAAATTATTTCTATATTATAACATAAATATAAACGCTTGTCAACTTAATAAAATCATCATTTTTTCTATTTATTATCGTGTTAATTTGTTAATTTTATACGTATAATCAATTTTTTTAAAGAATCACCGGTTTTGAAGTAAGCTCAAACCCGCACGGAAGCGGTTTTTCATACGCAAGCGCGTAAATATCCGAGCAGTGACATTCTAAAAGCCCCTGCTTCCTGCAGGCGCCGCTGTGCTTCATCAATGCTGCCAATGAAGCGTCCGCAGGAAGTTTTGATTTTACTGCGGACAGGATTTCCCTGCCTTTTTCGTTCATGCCGAGTATACGGATATACTGCGGGGGCGTTTTCGCGTCTGTTTTAGTAATTCCGAGCAGACAGCATAAAATAATCCGCCGAATCCGCGCTAAAGGATAACGCTTGGTTTTAATTAAAAACAGCAGTTCATTCAGATTACGTGCGGCGTGCGCGGCTTTTTTAATTCTGTTTTCCAATCCGTGCAGAACATTCGGAACTTTACTGATTTCTTCTGCCTGCATGGTGCGCAGTTTATACAGAATCGCGGTTTCAAGGCGGGAAACAGAGGCGGTTTCGGGTTTAAAGCTTTCTTTTCCTGTTAAATTATCCGGTATATAATCCGAAACGTCTTCCCCGTTCATCAGCATTTTACGGAGCAATGAGGCACTTGCGGTTTTTAATTCCGGTTCATTTTTTTCATCACCGTAAATCAAACCTAACGCGGAAAGCCTTTCCTTTGCCGCCGGATTAACTTCTTCTGACGTTTGTTCCGAATCATGCCCTGCTCCGGTACGTTTTACCGTTACAGGCTGAATGTCTGAACCCGAATCAGCTAAAGCTTTCAGGTATTCAACCGCAAGCAGGTTATTCGGCGATTCAAGCGTTTCAACAATGATGTCATCATAATATTTCCCGATGGCTTTAGAAAGCGCGGCAGGATAAGAAAGCCCGCGCCGCATCATACCTAAAAATTCTTCGGTTTCTGAAGCAAAAACTGACGCGCCTGCGGTTTCTTTTAAAAGCTCAATATCGCCGGATTCGCTTCCGAAGCTGAGCAAATCGACGCAGTTAAGGCTGTTGAGAATTGAAACCGCTCCTCCGGCGAACTGCTCCGCGCTTGCAAGCGAACAGTACACGGGAAGTTCTAAAACTAAATCTATACCGTTTTCAAGTGCTGTCCGGGCTCGGGTGAACTTATCAAATATTGCGACATCGCCCCGTTGTGTAAAATTCCCGCTCATCACGGCAATCATGTGCGTCGCGCCGAAGCCGCTTTTGGTGCGCTCGATATGGTATTTATGTCCGTTGTGAAAGGGGTTGTATTCACAGATAATGGCGGCAGTTTTCATTTTTTATTTTTCCTTTTTTGTTTTATTGCGGAGAATGTTTATAAAGCGAATGTAGGGAACGCATTATATAAATAACCACTATATAAAAACACTAAAAATCATAAAATTTTTAAAAACTACTTGCTTTTTTTTTAATTTAGGGTTAGAATTATATTTATATTAATTTAAAGCGAGGGAAAGGTTATGAAAATTCTTGTAGTCAACGCGGGCAGCTCATCATTAAAGTATCAGCTTATGGATATGGCGGACGAAAGCGTCATTGCCAAAGGCAACTGCGAAAGAATCGGCATTGACGGGCGCATTACCCATTCCGCCTTTAACGGGCAGAAGTATGAAGCGGAAATAAATTTCCCGTCGCACACGGAAGCGTTTATGAGCGTTGTGGACGCGCTGACCAAGGGCGAAGCGGCGGTTATTAACAGCATGGACGAAATCGGTGCGGTCGGGCACAGGGTTGTGCAGGGCGCAGAGGTTTACACCGATACCGTGAAAGTAACAGACGAAGTCATCGAAAAAATAGACGAAATGCGTGAGCTTGCTCCCGTACATAATCACGCGCACGCGCTTGCGCTCCGCGCTTGCAAAAAGGTTATGCCCGAAAGCGTACCGCAGGCGGCTGTGTTTGACACGGCGTTTCATACCACCATTCCCGAAAAAGCCTACATTTACGGTATGCCTTATGAAGCTTATGAAAAATATAATGTCAGAAAATACGGTTTCCACGGGACTTCACATAAATATGTTTCCCAGAAATTAGCCTTACACCTCGGTATAGATATTACTAAAACCAAAATTGTCACCTGTCATCTCGGAAACGGCTCATCCATTACGGCGGTAGACGGCGGAAAGTCCGTTGATACCTCTATGGGCTTTACCCCGCTTGACGGTATTTTAATGGGCACACGCTCCGGCGCGGTTGACCCGTCGGCGGTTACTTTTATGATGAAGAAACTCAATTTAACGCCGTCCGAAATGGAAGATTGGCTGAATAAAAAATCAGGTTTGCTCGGAATCGGCGGGCACAGCGACAACAGGGATATTTCCAACGCTATTAAAGAGGGCTGTCCCAAGGCGAAACTTGCGGCGCAAATCCTGCGTTACGGCATAAAAAAATATATCGGCTCGTATGCGGCTGTGATGAACGGCTTGGATTATGTCATTTTCACAGGCGGAATCGGCGAAAACGCCGTTGACGTAAGGGCTGATGTTTGCGCGGATATGGATTTTCTCGGGATTACGCTTGACAGCGGCATCAACAGCAAAACGCAGGGAACTTTAACAAAAATTTCAACCGAGAGCAGTAAAACGCAGGTTTGGGTTGTACCGACGAATGAGGAACTGCTGATTGCGCGCAGTACGAAAGATTTATTTAATTTATAAATAAATCTTTCGTACTGCAAAGTACACGGGAACTGTTCGGGCTTTAATAAAACCTATGTAGGGGACGCCCTGTGTGGCGTTCCCTACATTCGAGGAAACCCCGACCACCCCGTCCCCTACGGGGACACCCCTCCATAGGAGGGGAATCAGGTACTTCTAAATCCCCGCAAATTCCCCTCCTTTGGAGGGGTGGCAATGAATTCGCAAAGCGAATTCGGTGACGGGGTGGTTAACCCTACAAAACAAACATTTTAAGGAACGGGAAAATCCGTTCCTTTTTTATTTCTACTCTTTTGTATATATGACTTCTTCATTGTCCTAACTCCTCCTGCTGTTCACCTTTGCAAAGGATTCCATCTGCGCAAGGTTTGCGTCGCTGATTTCCCCGCCGATAATCCCCACGGCGCGGTTAAGCTTTTTCGCTTTGCTTTCCTTGTCCGCTAAAGCGTCGCTGATGAATTTGCTGTAGCTTTTAACATAGGCTTCCATGCTCGCTTTATAATCGTCGTACAGCGGGTCGTTGCTTTCCAAAAGCGCGATAAAATAAGCGTTTATTTTTTTATTTGTGATTGTACAAAGCCTTTCAATAACATATTTATGCGTTGCGGTTAAATCAGGGCTGTCAATAATGGAAAACGAAAATTTCAGAAACCGTTCAAAATCTTCATATTGCAGATAATTGCACGCGGTCACAATGCTGTTGTAATAATTCTGCGATATAATAATTTTATCGTCATATTTGATTTCCCCCGCGAGCAGTGCTTCGAGCTGTTCGTCCGTCAATTCGGTGACGGCGTAAGCGGATTCAATCATAGAGCGGTCGGGCAGAAGCTCAGCTTTCAGATGAATTTCTTTCGGAATTGATTTTCTGCTCATAATACGGATTGATTTATGCGCTTTTTTCTTTAACTCGCTGTAAAATCTCGGAAGCGCGTTTGCGCGGCGCAGTAAGAAGCTTTCAAGCACCGCCGGCGGCATTTCGCTGATTGGAATTTTAACAAAAGGACAGGAAAGCGCGATGATTCTCGGCTCTCTGCCGTTTGCGGCGGCGGCTTCCGCGCTTTCGTACAATACTTCGCGCAGGGGCTCAATCACAAGGCATTTGAAATCCGTATCGTTTAAAAGACAGGCGGCGGCACTGTGGTGCCCGTCTAAAAGCGCGCAGAACATGCCTGAAAGGTGCAAGGCAAGCCCTCCTATTTTTTTACCGGCATTTAATTTATCGCGCTGTGTTTTCACCTTGTTGTCTGAAAATTCCGCCGGGTTCGTCGTCGGAATTAAAAAACCGGGGATATAATTGCTTTCTTTCCCGATTGCATGATTGAAAACAGCCGTTCCGCTGACTTCATGCTTCATAGTATACCCCGACCAGAAAAAATTCCCCGCGCCGTCGCTCGGTATCATCTTGGCTTCATGGCAGACATAAATGCCCGGCGAAAGGATTTCCAATGCCGGTTGCAATGATTTGCTCATATTCTGCGAATATGTGAAATAATTATCCCCGACCGTGGACAGAATGGTTTTTATATTTTCGTCACAGCCGTTTATGGTGTTGACCTGATTCACAAGCTTATCGGAGAATTCATCGCCTTTTGCGGGTCTGGTGAGATTAATCAGCGCTTCGTCCGCCGCGTAAAGCAATTCGATTAAAGGCAAGCGGTCGTTCGCGGGTGAACCTGAAACAATGGTAGTCCCGATAATTCCGGCAGACCTTGCAACATCCGCTAACAGGAATTCCCGATTCCCGACGGTCATTTGATAAATATTTACCGATGGAGTCATAAATTATTCTTCCTCTCAAAAACGTTCCCTTACTTTTGATAAAGCCTTTCGGCAATGAATTTAGTGATTTGGGTTTGGGCTTCCTTATCAAAAAGCCTTTTCGGAAGCCAGCAAACCGCTTTATTGTTTTTATAAATAATAAAAACGGAATTTGTTTCTATGAAAAAAGCGGCTTCGCTCCACGGAATATACTCATTACCCGTATGCAGATTGCTTTCAACGGCACTGAACCCGTCGGCGGACACCGCAAACGTGATTTCCTCGGAAATGGCGGCATCGGTTTTAAAAAGGTAAGAATAGTGATAATTGGCGATTACGGCGCAGATTAAATAAATAAACATTACTAAAATCCCGCCCGCGAAAATGGAAACCGGCAGGAAATAAAACCAGTTTTTAGCAGTATCGCCGTAAAAAACGTGCAAAAAGATGAAAGCGGTTATTATAGCAAGCAGCGCGGTTACTTTAAAAACACTGCCGAGTCGGGTGTTCAGCAGAATCACGTTGCTGAAATTAATCTCACGTTCTTTATAAACACCGTTTGCTATGTAATTCGCGTCAGATATATCACCGGTTATATACAGGTTTTTCGGCGGCAGAATCCGCTTTTGGTGAATATATTCAATAGAGGGGTTCACGGAAATGATTCCTTCGATAATCCCGCGCACCGCCAAAGCCTTTTTATCGTCCGAAAAACAGGTTTTAGCGATTTTATATACAACTTCGCCGGTATTGATAATAAAATCAAGCTTGTTTTCGGTTACGGATTTTACCTCAGACCAGCGGTAAATCAGCGGAAATTCTTCATCTTTTTTATAAACGGCGAAAAAATCACCGATGATGAAGGTTTGCTCCGTCATATACGAAACCACTTTTACGCCGTGAAGCGATTCAAAAGCCAAGCGTACCACCTCATTTTACACATAGTTTGATATTGCTTTATAAAGTATAGCATATTTTTGCAGTTTCGTCAATAAATATATGTTTTACGGAAAAATTAAAAAATACTTGAAAAATTTTTGAAAATAAGTTATACTTAATTTAATACAGATAAAAACGGAAGGATAAATTAATGCAAGACAACAAAAAATTAGTACAGGAAATCACCTCCCGCGACGAAGATTTCGCCAAATGGTACACGGACATCGTCCTGAAAGCCGATTTAGTCGGTTATTCCGGCGTAAAAGGCTGTATGGTCATCCGCCCCTACGGTTATGCGATTTGGGAAAATATACAAAAGCTTTTAGATAAACGCTTCAAGGAAACCGGACACGAGAATGTCTATATGCCGATGTTTATACCCGAAAGTTTACTGAACAAAGAAAAAGACCACATTGAGGGCTTCGCACCGGAAGTTGCGTGGGTAACGCACGGCGGAAGCGAAGAATTAACAGAACGGCTCTGCGTCCGCCCGACGTCGGAGGTGCTGTTCTGCGAGCATTACAAGCAGATTATTTCTTCTTACAGGGATTTGCCGAAATTATATAACCAGTGGTGTTCGGTGGTAAGGTGGGAGAAAACCACCCGTCCTTTCCTGCGTTCGCGGGAATTTTTATGGCAGGAGGGGCACACCGCTCATGCAACCGCTGAAGACGCCACCCTTGAAACCGAAAAAATGCTGAACGTCTATTCCGATTTCTGCGCGGAAGATTTAAATATGCCGGTAATAAAGGGCAGAAAAACCGAAAGCGATAAATTCGCGGGGGCGGTTGCAACTTATTGCATAGAAGCACTTATGCACGACGGAAAGGCACTTCAGGCGGGAACAACGCACTACTTCGGCGACGGGTTCGCTAAAGCCTTTGACATAACCTACACCACAAAGGAAAATAAACTCGAATACGTTCATCAGTCCTCATGGGGCGTTTCGACGCGCCTTATAGGCGGGATTATCATGGCGCACGGCGATGATTCGGGGTTGGTTCTGCCGCCCGCTGTTGCACCGGTGCAGGTTGTAATAATCCCCGTTGCACAGCATAAAGAGGGCGTGCTTGAAAAAGCAAAGGAAATAGCGGATAAGCTTGAAAAAGCCGGCTGGCGCGTGAAATTAGACGACAGCGACAATTCAGCGGGCTGGAAGTTCTCCGAATACGAGATGAAAGGCGTACCTTTACGGCTCGAAATCGGACCGAAAGATATTGAACAGAACCAATGCGTAATTGTCCGCCGTGATAATAGGATTAAAACTTCCGTTTCGCTTGATAGCTTTGAAGAAGCTGTTAAGAATTTAATGAAAGCGTTAGCGGACGGTATTTATGAAAAGTCGCTTGAAAATATTAAAAACAGAACATACACCTGCAAAAACATTGATGAAATTAACGCCGCGCTTACGCAAAACGGCGACGGATTTGTGAAAGCCATGTGGTGCGGAGAAGAAAAATGTGAAGATGAAGTAAAGGAAAAAACCGGCGCGGGGTCGCGCTGTATACCGCTTGAACAGGAAAAAACCGCAGACACTTGCGTTTGCTGCGGAAAACCTCAAAAACATATGGTTATTTGGGGAAAAGCGTATTAGAACGTGTATTCAATAACGCTCAACGCTCATATTTTAGCGCATTTTACACCACTTTTCGTTAAATTTTCTTGAAATAAACAAATTATTTCTGCGAAAATTTGCCTTAATTGGTACAAAATTCACCTAAAATCTGAACATTTCGATTATTGAATACAAGTTCTTAGAATTTGTGTTCAAAAAACGAAACATGGGGGAACAAATGAAAAAATTATTAACTGTTTTTCTTACGCTTACTCTTTTGTTTACTTTTACTTCCGGCGTTTTCGCGCTTGACGAATCCGGAAACACGGAAGAAGAGCTTCCGGGAGAAAGCGAAGAGGCAAATTATCCTGTTGAGGAAACAGAACCGGAAGAACCCGAAGAGCCTGAAGAGCCTGAAGAACCTGAAGAACTGGAAAATCCGGTTGACCCCGAACCGGAAGAACCCGAAGAACCGGTTGACCCTGAGCCTGAAGAGCCGGAAGAGCCCGATATTCATGATTTTGAACCCGCTCCGGAGGAAGAACCCGCGCCGCCGCCGTCTTCCTCTGAACCCGAATCTACCGTAAATTCACCTGCACCGTCTTATGTCCCGCCGGCGGCAACGGAAGATGAATGGGATATACCGCAGCCTTCTCCGTCTTCGCCAAACGCACCGCAAACAACACCGTCCGCGAATAATGAAGAATCGTCCGGAAACGGGGACGACGAATGGGACATTCCGGGCGCAGCGGCGTCATTAGATGATTCAAACGACCCGCCGAGTTCTCCGAAAAACCCGTTTTTCAGCAACAACGCGGCAATTTGGTTATTGGTTCTTTTGGGGATTGTGCTTGTAGGTGCGGGGATTTCACTGCCTTTTGTCATCAGATATTATATAAAAAAAAGGATTTACCGGTATTAAACAATAGGCAATTGTTATTCTGTGTTTCCCCCGCCTGCGGCGGGGGAAACACAGAGAAATATCTACTGTTTATTTCTAAAATTTTAATTTGAAAACAAAGAAAGGAGGATTTTTACTATGAAAAACACAAACCAAAATTTATACCGGAGGGTTAAATCAAAATAATTTACCCCTCCAGTCTGGAGGAATTTACATGAATTATATTCAAACAAACAAAACCGCTTGGGAAAAAGCGTTTGACAGCCGTAAACCGAATTGGGGCGATGATAACCATACTCGCTTGAAAAACGATGAATTGGCTTTCTTTAACTCTGATTTAAAAGAACGGCTTAAAAGCATGGATTTTACGGGTAAAAAAATCGCGCAGTTCTGCTGTAACAACGGGCGGGAATTATTATCGCTTGTTTCAGACAGCGGCGCGGAAGCCGGCGTTGGTTTTGACATTGCGGAAAACATAATAGAGCAGGCAAAGCAAACTGCGGAAAAAGCAGGAATCCGAAACTGCGAATTTGTAAGCTGCAACATTTTAGAAGTCCCCGGAAGTTTTTATAACCAATTTGACTTTATCTTCTTCACAATCGGCGCGCTGTGTTGGGTTGAAGATTTAACTCCGCTTTTTGAAAAGGTTTCAAAATGCCTGAAAGACAGCGGTTTACTGCTTATCAACGATTCGCACCCGTTTATGATGATGCTTCCCTTTCCGGAAGATGATGAATTTATCCCGGGCGAACCAAACAGGCTGGCGTTTTCCTATTTCAGGAAAGAACCGTGGACAGGAAACAGAATGGATTATATTTCCAACGAATCTTTATCCGAAACATTCACGGATTTTTCACACACGCTGTCCGATATTATCAACGCGCTGTCCGCAAACGGCTTAAAAACCGTTACATTCAATGAATACGAATATGATATAAACGGTTCGATGGGTATATATGAGCATAAGGGGTTTCCTTTGTCTTATATTTTAACGGCAGAAAAGTGTTAATACTAATTCCCGATTATAAAAGCTCTTAAAAATCCGTGCAAAAAGCTTGAATTTATGGGTTTTTGTACGGATTTTTTAGAAAGCTTTTAATGAGGGATTAGTAAAAAACCCGCCTCACGGCGGGGTTTTTTTTATTTTTTTTTATTGAAGCCACTTCGTCAGCCAAAGTATCTTCTTTTTTTTTTTTTTCCT
>WRJM01000062.1 GCA_009782265.1 Oscillospiraceae bacterium
ACGCTTGCTTTGTTGGTGGTTGCCGTTTTTAGGTACTACACTTTTTTGTTTATTTTTTCTACATTTCTATTTTAGCAAACACAAATACCGCTAACATCGTATCTTGCAGGAGCCAAAATTTGATTAACGAGTATGTGCATAAGCGTTTCCGTTCCGTAATGCACCTCGCAGTAGACATCATCTGCAATTTTTAACGGTCTTGTCATACCAACAGGGCTTGCAGAAATAAATGTTCTGATTTTTCCATGTGCCTTATCTCGCAGATACATCAGCATTTCGCAGTGTTCGGGACTTTCATAGCACCGAGTAATGATTTCTCGGTATACATCACGCCACGATTTGACAGCAATACGTTCATCACCGAATAACAGCGCAATGGGCTTTGTGCCGACAAAGACAGCGGGGCGTGTAGATAACGGAATTTTTAACTCGGTATCTGCGGTTTTTTCTTCTGAGTTTGGGTTTTCTGCCTTTCTGATTAAATCGTCGAACATTCCGTTGACTGTTTGAACTACATAATCCTGTGTTTTTTTGATTTCTTCAACAGTGTTCATACCGCCGCCCTCCATTTTAACAATAACTTGACAATTACCGCGTCGATTTGCTTTGCAGAATAATCTGTCGGGAAGAACCTGCGGTAACGGGAATTATCAGCAGAATCGCTTTTTGCGGATTTCTTTTCCTCTGATAACACACGGTTAATCACTTCAACAGTTAATTCGCCCGATTGTTTCAACTTTTTCAACCGCACTGCTTGCGATAACGATGGCTTGATTTCAAGTTTAGTAATCACATCAGCGACCATCGCTTGCTCTTTTCGGGACAGATACGACAATTCAACAGCGGGATTGAAAGCGATTTTCTTCTCATCAACCATATCCGCAAGGGCAGGGACGAGTTCAGTCAGTCGTATAGTGCGGAAAATCTGATTTTTGCTCTCGCCTGTCTGCTCAACCATGACTTGGTATGAGTGATTATCACCTTTAACACCGCCATGCTTCAAGGCTTCCATTTTGACCCGATAAGCCCACGCTTTCTCGCTCGGTAACAGACTTTCACGCCTTTGCAAATTAGAATCAACCATAGCGATTACGGCATTATCATCGTCCAACTCGCAGATTATAACTGGAAGTGTTGCAATTCCCACAATCTCACAGGCTCTTTTCCTCCTGTTCCCGCAGAGAAGCTCATATCCGCCGTTATCGCGTTTCCGGACAAGACCCGGCTCCCTAACCCCATATTTCTTTATACTCTCAACAAGAGCCGACATAGCATCATCGTCGTTCACATTGAACGGGTGAAAGTCGGGTGGGTATAATTCCGAGAGCGGAATCATTATAATCTGCTCGTTATTTTTGTCTGTTTTCCTCATAAAACTATCCTCCATTATGGTAATTATTGAGGCAAAAGTGTTAGTCTTAATGAAACATGGGCTGTTTCAAGACGGCAATTTTACCCCGATTTCCGTTGGTTTATGCTGTGGAAAAGAATAAGACCAACCCCGCAAACCCTTGATTTAATCAGGGATTCTTTGAGTTAGTCTTATTATACCATAAGGGGAACTGCTCGGCGTTGAGTGGTCTAACATTAACTGGGAAAAGGGCGTTATTCACATTAACCGTACATCAAACTATACGTCTTTACAAGGAACTTTCACCGATACAACAAAAACGGAAAAATCAAAGCGTTCTATGAAGTTGCCGCCGTTTATAATGGATTTACTAAAGACCTACAAGGACGAACAGGACAAAGAACGGGAACGGCTCGGCGATAAGTGGGAAGATAATGACCGTCTTTTTGTTCAATGGAACGGCTCGCCCATGTGTCCGCATACTCCATATAACTGGTTGCGTAAATTCTGCAAAAAAAGCGGACTTCCTTTCTACGGCGTTCATCACTACAGGCATTTGTTTGCCTCTCTTGCAATCGGTGAGGGCGTTGACATTGTTACCCTGTCGGGGGCTTTAGGACATACAAATCCAAATGTTACGCTCGGAACGTACAGCCATTTACTACAGAACGCACAGGAAAAAATTTCATCAGCCGTTGAAAATGCGCTTGATTTTTCAAAAATGCAAAAATCACAGGCAGTATAAAGACCAAATTTCCAAAATAAAGACCAAACAAAGACCAAATTAAAAAGCCCTTAAAAATAAAAACCTGCAAACCCTGTTAAAGTCAGTGTTTGCAAGTTTTAAAACATACAGGGGCGAGAGGACTTGAACCCCCAACTTACGGTTTTGGAGACCGTTGCTCTACCAATTGAACTACACCCCTAAAACATGAAAAAATTTCTAATTATTACGTAAAAGTTATTTTACCATAATTTTTTGTTTTTGTCAAGTTTTTTATTATAATTTTACATATTTACATATTTTTACAGTAAAAATTTTTTTCAAAATTTTATTGACAATCATAAAATCTGTATGTTATACCGTTACATACACTATGTATAAATTAATTAAGTACCCCATCCTTCATTTTATAAATAACATCAGCTGTTTCCGCAACTTCTAAATCATGTGTAACCACAATCACACAATACCCCTCATCGTGTGCAAGATTATGCAATATATCCATGATATTGTTTGTGTTAGCTATGTCTAAGTTTCCTGTAGGTTCATCGGCTAAGATAACCCGCGCACCGGACGACAGTGCACGCGCAATCGCCACTCTTTGCTGTTCGCCGCCCGACAGTTTCGACGGAAAACGCTTCATTTGCTCTTTGGTAATCCCCACGCTTTCTAAAAGCTCAATGGCTCTCGGTTTCGCTTCTTTCGGCAGAACGCCGCAAAGCTCCATAGGATAGCAGACGTTTTCAATTACCGTCAAAAGCGGAAAAAGTTGAAATGCCTGAAAAATCATGGATATACTTTCACGGCGGTAATGGTCAAGGTCAAGTTGATTAAGGCTGTCGCCGCCGAAATTAACTTCGCCGTCTGTCGGCAAATCAAGTCCTGCAAGCATGGACAGCAGTGTCGATTTCCCCGAACCGCTCGGTCCCACAACCGCATATAATTTTCCCGCTTCAAAAACGCAGTTTGCGTCCGAAACAGCGGGATTTTCCGCGTTTTTATAGGTATAAGTTACGTTATTTAAAGTTAATACAGACATACTAATCCTCCTGTTCCGCCGTAATCTAAAGTACGGTTCATTTTTAATAAGATTATAGCATATTTTTCTATACTTGTCAAGAACAAATATACTTGACAAAAAAATATATTGATTTATAATATTATTAAAGACCTGAACAGAAAGGACAATTTTCATGCTTAACAAAAAAAAGCAAAAAAACCGCGATACTTCCGGTTTCAAAAATCTGTTAAAAAGAGCATCAACAGAAATGCTCATTTTACTAACGCTTCGTAAATCACCGATGTATACTTATGAAATGATGAACACGCTTGAGAGATTAAGCGACGGTTACTTGGCTTTTAATACGCTTTATATCGCTATTTATCGGTTGCGGGAACTTGGTTTTATAAAAGAAACAGAGCGGGTTATGTCGGACGATAACAGGGTTAGAGTTTACTTTTCCATAACAGAGAACGGTGCGGAGTATCTTGGGAATTTGGTTGAGGAGTATAGAAGATTTTCTGAGGTTATTGATGTGATTATGTGTGCGAACGAGGAAGTACAGGGAGCGTAGTTTATACTAATCCCCTACTGTTCCTCTTTCTGAACCACTTTAATCTTAACCGGACTTGTATTGCCGGCGTCAAATTTTATTTTCATGCGTCCCGTTTTTGAAAGAAACTCGTTGTACTTCGCCTTAACTTTCTGATAATTCTCAGGGTGCAGGTGGGTAATCGGCGTTATCAGCATGGGCGTTTTATCTAATTTATTATTGATATAAAGCATATAATGCTGAAAATAATCCGTGAAAGCCTTGATTGCTTCCTCTTCCTTCCCCTGTTCAAGATAAATCAAAGCCAAGCAGACATATAAATCCAAAAGCAATACGTCTTTTGCTTTGAACAAACTGAAATATTCCTTGATGAGGTTTAACGCTTGATTATAATTTTTAATATTAAAATAATATAATATAACATTTAAATAACAAGGAGCGGAATACTGGTTCTTCACTTTTTTCGCGGTTTCAATTGCTTTTGCCGTTCTTTGCTCATGCTGTTCGGCAGAATCCGGTTCTTCGTTCAATATGTGCATCATTGCGCGTAAATCGTCCGGATTTTTACGCAGTTCTTCTTCAAGAATAGAAAGGTTTCTTTCCTTTTTTTTAGCTTTGCTTTCCGCTGTTTCATAAACATATCCGTAGTGATTTGCATATGTGCTAAAATTGCAAACGGGCGCGTAAAACCCTTCTATATATTCGTGAATGGGGTTGACGAATTTTATATCGGGACGGCGTCTTACGATACGGCTCCGCGCAAACATCGCATAATCGTTCTTTTCAACATTCGTATAATCCTTGGTATAATACGTCGCACTGTTGTAATTTTTACTGATAGTCCGGTCTTTGAAAAAGTTCAGCATTTCGCTTAAATCTTCATTAAAAATATCATCGGCGTCAAGGAACATAAACCATTCGCCGGAGCATTTTTCAAGCCCGAAATTTCTTGCGGCGGCAAAATCGTTTATCCAGTCAAAATGAAATACATTATCGGTAAAGCGTTCGGCGATTTCAACCGTATCGTCCGTTGAACCGGTGTCAACGATAATAAGCTCACTGCTTATGCCGTCTAAAAGCGGCTTCAACGCTGTTAGGCAATCGTTTAAGTATTTATGCTCGTTTTTAACTATCATGCCGACCGATAGTGTTATTTTAGGAATATTGTCAATAATTCTGGCTTTCATAAATAGATTTCTCCTCTAACACGCAATAATAAAAATTATAACATATATTTAATTACAAGTCAAATGCTTGAATTTTCTGCATGACTAAGAAAAACGCACCCGCAGTAATTCTGCCTGTATAGATTATATTTTTTTGACAGTTCCAATGAACGCTTATACCCGTCTTTCTTCTTGAAATCTTCGTAAACCGGTTTTATACCGTAAATTTCACCCTGCTCTTTCAGAATTTTATAAATCATTTCCGCGTTCTTATGCGGGCTGACCGAAAGCGTTGTAGTAAAAAAATTAAACTTGTTTTCTCCTGCAATTTGCGCAGTTTTTGAAAGGCGCATTTCTATGCACTTTTTACAGCGCTCTTTTCCCTCCGGTTCATTTTCCAAACCTTTTACAGCTTTAAGGAAATCCTTATTGTCATAATCGCCCTCAATCATTTTTATATTCAAAACAGAGAGCAGACGTTTTTGCTCCGAAAGCCGCTTTTTATATTCAACGGCAGGCATAATATTCGGGTTATAAAAATATAAAGTTATATTATAGTTTTCTGTTAATTTTTCTAAAACCGAACTGCTGCACGGCGCGCAACAGCTATGCAGAAGAAGGCTTTTTTTATTTCCGCTCATTTTACACCTTTCTTAAACCCTGATTTAATCAGCAGTTACGATAAAATTTAATTTGTCAATAGAATTAATGAATATTTTGAGCCAAATATATTTGTCTTTTTTTGTCGATTCTGCCACTTTACTTTACCGGCGGTTTTATATATAATAATTCTACGGGGAGTTTTGTTTGAATCAAAAATTAAAATTAAAATTTTAATTTTTGATTCAAACCTAAATTTATACTTTTCGGTCTAAGACCGAAATTTTGCTCTGCAAAAACGCAAAAATTCCATAAGCTTTCAAAAACATAAAAATTCCAAAGGATTTCAAAAATTTAAAAATCTAAAAAAGAACGGTTATAAATATGAATAATGATTTTCCGCGTATATTGGCACTGCTCCGCAGTGAAAAACATATCAGCCAGAAACAGGCTGCAGAAGACCTCGGTATTGCGCAGGCGTTGCTTTCCCATTATGAAAAGGGGAAGCGGGAATGTGGATTGGATTTCTTAGTCAGAGCCGCCGATTATTATAAAGTTTCCACAGACTATCTTTTGGGGCGTTCTCCCGTCAGCACAGGGCAGTTCCTGCTCGAAAGCGAAATCCCGGAAGCCGGCTTGAATTCAAACAAGGCGGAAAGTTTCACGTTTTCCTCTTCTCTTGCGAAAAAGCTCATCATCAGCGGCATTGATGTGATTTTTTCCATTCTCGGTAAAACCAAAAGCAAAAAGCTTACGCAAAGTATTACCACCATTTTGTCATTAAATATATATAAATCTTTCCGGCTCGTTTATAAACTGAACCCTAAAAACGATAAAAATTTATTTATTATTAATGAGGAAGCGGCTTTCAGAGCCGCCGCCGCGGGAGAGCTTTTAGCGGAAGGCGCCGCACTTACGGCGATTGCCGAAGACCGCAGCGAAAACACCGAAACAGCAATTACCACCGCTTCTCTTGAAAGCGAATACAACAAGCAGGCGGCGGCACTTTTGAACCTTATCAGGAACAGCGAAAATATGCTTAAAAGGTATGAATAAATGATATACGGGACTCTTGTATTTGCAAAGCAAATACAAGAGTCACAGTCCCCTACCGCTTTCTTTTTAAAATAAAATTCAATGCCGTTACACCGGCGCGGTAATTAATCACAATCACCATTAAAAATAAAACGCACAGCGAAATATAATAAAAGTTCATATCCTGCGCAAACATCACCACCGCGCCCATCGCGCTGAGCAGAATCATATTCGCGCCCATTTTCACCGGTTTTAAATCCATATATACGAGAGAACGGGTGTCAATCACTCTGATGATAAAAACTAAAATATAACTTAATAAAGTAGATAAAGCCGCACCGTCTATACCCATAAGCGGAATGAGTATTATATTCAGTATAATATTCGCAACCATTCCTGCGGAAACAGTCAGCAGTGAACGCACCGATTTCCTTGAAGCCACGTAAATACTGCTCATAAATAATGAAAAACAGGTAAATATTACTGCTAAAGTAATAAACGGTGTATGGCGGAATACCCCTGCGAACCCCTCACCCTTAGTCGTTATCTCCAGCACTTTTTTAATGACTAAAAGCATGGCGGCGGCAATCACGTAAATCACCGACTGATAAAAATTAAACACATCAGAATAAAATTTGGCGATTGTGCGGGAATTCTTTTCGGTAATGGCAGACATGTTCCACGCGGACGAAAAGATGCCGGAAACAAGCGCAATCATATTCGGGAATTTATAGGCCGCGCTGTACACGCCTGTAGCGTCAAAACCGAGCATGGACGTGATGAAAAATCTCCCTAAAAACCCCGTTATCCACCACATAACGGTGGTCGGAATCAGCGGTACGGAAAAGCGGTACATGAGCTTCCGCAAATCTTTATCAATCCCGAAAAGGCGCAGATAACCGGAAAGCCGCCCCATATAAAATAAAAACACAATTGACGCTAAATCCGCCAGCACAACCGACAATATATATCCTAAAACCCCGAGGTTTAAACCGAGCAAAAACAGTAAATTTAACAGGACGTTGATTACAGTTGTGAAGATTCCGTCAACGGCGTAAAGCCGCACATTTCCGGACGAGCGGACGAACAGGGCGCAAACGCTTTTAATACTGCCGGTGAATACATAAATATAGATAAGTATACTGTAATCCGATAAAAAGTCAATCAGACCGAACAGGGGAACAAAGGGTATAAAAATAATTAATCCGGTTATGGTAGTGATAAAACCGATTGAAAAAACCTGCGATTTATTGTACTGGGAATCAAGCCCGAAGCGTATAACCGATTCACCGATTGATAAGGTAACAACGCCCATAATGAGCATGCTTGCTATTACAATTAAATCTACCGCTCCGTATCCGTCCGTGCCGAGCGTTCCGGTGTAAAACCGCATCATAACAATCCCGAGCAGTTTTGAACCGAATTGTCCGAGCGCGAGAATTATCGTATTAGACGCAAGCTTTTTATATCTGTCCAAAAAATAATCCCCCCCGACGAACAGTTGACAGTAAAAAATTTAATAAATAAAGGAGTATACAAAATGAAGGGTCTTTTTAAGTTCGTAGTATTCGCGCTGGGAGTGGCTGTAATCGCTTTCTCGGTAAACGCAATCATCAACCGCTTATGCGCTGACCGTTACTGTGCTTGCGGAGAATATGACGATGATTTTAACGAAGATTTCTAAAAAAACCGCTTAAAATCTCACCGCACTCTTTTGCCAATACTTTGCTTCTTACCATTGGTTTATGATGAACCGGCGTTTCGTATAAACTGAGGATAGAAGCAACCGCACCGCCTTTTTCGTCGTACGCGCCGTAAACAAGGCGTTTTATTCGTGCGTTTGAAATCGCACCCGCGCACATGGGGCACGGCTCTAAAGTCACATAAATCGTACAGTCCGTAAGCCGGCGGTTTTTTTTAGAACCGGCGGCTTCTTCAATTGCAATCAGCTCCGCATGCTTTAAAGGGGACTTGTCCCGCTCGGTGGTGTTATGCCCTTTTCCGATGATGTTTCCGTCCGCGTCTATTATGACCGCGCCGACGGGACATTCATTTTCGGAAAGGGCTTTTTTGGCTTCTTCAAGGGCAAGAAGCATAAATTCTTCATCTTGGAACATCAGCTTTTTTGTTCTTTCAATTTAATATGCAGTTCATTAAGCTGTTTTTCATCAACCACCGACGGCGCGCCGGACATAAGCTCGCTCGCGTCCTTGGTTTTCGGGAACGCCGTAACATCGCGTAAACTTTTCGCGCCGCAAAGAAGCATGGCAAGCCTGTCTAAGCCGATTCCCGCGCCGCCGTGCGGCGGACAACCGTAGCGGTACGCGTCTATCAGGAAGCCGAATTTGGCTTCAATTTCTTCTTTTGTCAGCTTCAATGCCTTAAACATACGCTCCTGCAACTCAAAATCGGTAATCCTGATTGAACCGCTGCACAATTCTGTGCCGTTCAGAACCAAATCATAGGCTTTTGCATAGATTTTATCGTATTTACAAGTATCAATGTATTGTAAACATTCGTCCTTTGGCATGGTGAACGGGTGGTGCATGGCGTCCCATTCGCCATTCTCGTCATTAAATTCAAAGAAAGGCATTTCCGTAATCCAGAGGTAATTAAAACCCTCCGACGGGATTATATCAAGCTGACCGGCGGTTTTGGTTCTGAGCGCGCCGAGAACGCGGGAAACCTCTTTGGTCTTGTCCGCCGCGATTAAGGCAGCATCACCCTTTTCACAACCTAAAGCCGCGCAGATTTCCGCAAGCTGTTCTTCGTTTGCGAATTTCCCGAATGAACAATTCGGAACATCGTCAATGTAACGGATATAAGAAAGACCTTTCGCGCCAATACCTTTAGCGAATTCAATAAGCTTGTCTATTTCTTTGCGCGTTAAAGCTTCTGCCGCGTTTTTAACAACAATTCCGCGGACGCTTTCAGCGTCTTTGAATACGGCGAATTCGGTTTGCTTGGCAAACGCTGTTATATCGGTGATTTCCATACCGTAGCGGGTATCGGGCTTGTCTGAACCGAATCGGTTGACAGCTTCATCATAGGTCATGCGCGGAAGCGGGGTTTCAATTTCAACGTCCATAACTTCTTTCATCACGTGCTTTATAAAACCCTCTAACATTTCTAAAATATCGTCAACATCAACGAATGACATTTCAAGGTCAATCTGCGTGAATTCGGGCTGGCGGTCGGCGCGGTTGTCCTCGTCGCGGAAACACCTTGCAAGCTGAATATACCGGTCAAACCCTGCAATCATGCAGAGCTGCTTGTAGATTTGCGGCGACTGCGGCAGGGCATAGAACATGCCTTCATGCAGTCTTGACGGAACAAGGAAATCTCTTGCTCCCTCCGGCGTGGATTTGATGAACATGGGCGTTTCAAGCTCAATAAACCTGTTGGCGTAGAAATAATCCCGCGCCGCTTTAGCTATATTGTGCCTTAACAGCAGGTTTTTCTGCAATTCTGAGTTCCGTAGGTCAAGATAGCGGTATTTCAACCGAAGTTCTTCGTTTGCCTTATTGGTTTCTGTGTGTATTTCAAAAGGAAGCGTTTGCGCTTTTGATGAAATTTGCAGTTCTTCCGCTATAATTTCAATACCGCCGGTTGCTATTTCTTTATTTACGCTTTCGCGGGCGCGTATAACGCCTTTTACCATCAGCACATATTCGCTTTTTACGCTTTTTGCTTTCTCGAAAACGCCGCGCTCTGTATTTTCATCAAACACAAGCTGAACGATTCCGGTTCTGTCGCGTAAATCTATGAATATAAGGCTTCCTTTATCTCTAATCCGGTTTACAAAGCCGCCGACCGAAACAATCTCACCTTCTTTTGCGTTTCCTGCTTCTCCGCAGTAATGCGTGCGTTTAAGCATTTGTTCTGACATTTTTTTATGTTTCCTTTCAAGCGGATTTATACTATTATTACATTTTACCATATTTCCCAAAAAAATACAAGCCCGCAGAACGCAAGCTTGTAAATATTAAATTTAACGGGGTTAATTCCATTATTATTCTTTTACCGCGCCCATAGCGATACCGTTTACAATAAACTTAGAAAGGAAGCAGTATACCACAATAACGGGAAGAATAGTAACCGCTATTCCGAGATAAACCGCGCCGTATTCAACCCTGTACGGATTTCCTCTGAATTCCTTAACTAAAATCGGAATTGTAAACTTGCTTTTTTCATTCAAAATCATGTACGGCAGGAATAAGTTATTCCAAGAGCCGACGAAAGCGAAAATACCCATAGTGAACGCGCCCGGAGCCGCAATTGGCATCATAATCCTGTGGAAAATACCGAATTCTCCCGCTCCGTCTATTCGCGCTGCGTGAATCAGGTCGTGAATTACACAGCTTTCAAGATACTGCTTGGCGAAGAAAACGGTTGCAGGGGCGGCGATTGACGGAATAATTAAGGGTATGTAGGAGTTCATTAGATT
>WRJM01000063.1 GCA_009782265.1 Oscillospiraceae bacterium
AAAGTAAAAGTAATAACACCTGAAACGCCGTCGAATCGTTTTAATTATCTCAAAAACGGATTGGAAATACAGGATTTCAACGAAGAATTTGTGATTTCTGTAGACGTTGCAGATAAATCCCTGCTCGGTTCTATGGAACAGGTTTATGAAAACAAAATCGACTTATGTATAGACCATCATATTTCAAATACCGGTTATGCGAAAATGTTACTTTTAGACGGTCACGCGGCGGCGGCGTGCGAAGTTGTTTTTGAACTTATTAAAGTATTATCGGAGCTTTACGGCGAAAACCTGATGAACCCGGATATTGCCGCTTGTCTTTATACAGGAATTTCTACCGATACCGGTTGTTTTAAATTCGCCAACACCAACGCACGCGCTCATTTTCACGCGGCGGAGCTTATGGAATACGACTACGATTTTTCAAGTTTAAATTATCTTTTATTTGAAATGCGAACAATTGAACGGCTTGCGCTTGAAAGACAAGCTTTAGAGAGCGTTGAATACGCTTTTAATAAAAAAGTTGCCATTATTACGCTGACCAAAAAAATGTTAGAAGAAGCGGACGATGAAGACGTAAACGCCATCAGCTCGCTTTCAAGGCAGATTCAGGGCGTTGAGCTCGGCGTGACTTTCAAGGAAAAAGAACCTGATATTTGGAAAGTTTCACTGCGCTCTAATAATTATATAAACTCACAGATAATTTGCTCTAATCTCGGCGGCGGCGGACATAAAAGAGCGGCGGGGTGCAGGTTGAAGGGTAGTTTTAACGAATGTAAAGCAAGGCTTTTAAAAGAAATTGAGCAGTTTATTTGATTTATAAAGGAAAACCAAGTTTGAAAATACCATATAAGAAGAAATACAAAAATACGAAACCATGCCAATTTTACATAGGGCATTTGTGTACTGAAAGGGGCATGGTTATATGAACGGTATCATCTGCATTGACAAACCGCAAAACTACACTTCTTTCGATATTGTCGCCATAATGCGTAAAATATTTAAAACTAAAAAAATCGGTCACGGCGGCACGCTTGACCCGATGGCAACAGGCGTTTTGCCGCTGTTTATCGGTAACGCGACACGTGCAGTTGACTTTCAGCCCTCAAACGATAAAGAATATTTAGCCGGATTTAAGTTCGGATTAACCTCTGATACGCAGGATATTACAGGTAAAATTCTCACAGAAAATAACACCCGAATTCCGCCGGAAAAGCTTTCGGTTATTAAGAAATATACAGGTGAAATTGAACAAATCCCGCCGATGTTTTCAGCGGTTCAAATAGGCGGAAAACGGCTTTATGAGCTTGCCCGCGAGGGCAAAGAAATTGAACGCAAACCGCGGAAAATTACAATCCGTGATTTAAAAATCGAAGAATATAAAAACAACAGCGGCGTTATGCGTGTTTTCTGTTCAAAAGGAACGTATATACGCACTTTAATCCACGACATCGGGCAAGAACTCGGCGCGGGTGCGGTAATGACTTCTTTAATCCGGACAAGAACAGGAAACTTTACGCTTGAAGACTGTTATAAAATTGACGATTTACAAACAGAAAACTTTACAAGTTTACAAAAGCTTTTAACACCGCTTGAAAAATTTTTTTCCTGTTACCCGAAATGCTTACTTGACAAAGAGCAGACGCGATTAGTCACAAACGGTGTAAAACTTGACGCGGGCAGAGTTAATTTTGAGAAACACGACAGCGAACTTTACACGGTTTATACAGATGATATGGTATTAATCGGACTTGCGAACTTGAATAAAGAAAACACACTTGAATTTACACAGAAGTTTCAAAGGAGAACGGTAACTTGACAAATAAACCTGCTGCCGCTGCCGCATTAGGTTACTTTGACGGCGTGCATTTGGGGCATAAGGAGGTAATAAAAACAACGCTTTCATTACAGCAATACGAACCTGTTGTTTTTACTTTTAGAAGTCTTTCTCCTCTGCCTAAATTAAAAAACAACAATATTAATATAACAACCGATAATTTAAAACACAAGCTTCTTAAAAATCTCGGCGTAAAGCATATTTATTCTTATGATTTTACGGAAATAAAGGGGTTATCTCCCGAAAATTTCGTTTCTGAAATTTTAATTAAAACCCTTAACGCAGAAGCCGTTTGCTGCGGGTATGATTTCCGCTTCGGAGAGGGCGGAAATGCAGGTGCTGATAAATTAACCGAGCTTTGTAATAAATACGGCGTTGCAACAATTATTGTTCCGCCGGTAAGAATCAATAATACTCCGGTAAGCTCTACTTTTATACGCGAGCTTATCACAAAAGGAGATATAAAAACCGCAAATAAATTTCTCGGTTACGAATTGACTTACAGGAATACTGTCATCGGCGGTAATAAAATCGGGCGGACAATCGGATTCCCGACCATTAATCAACATATGCCGGACGAATGTGTTCTGCCGCGTTTCGGGGTTTATAAAAGCAAGGTAATTATAAATAATCAAATCCGTGACGGTATTACAAACATCGGCATAAAACCCACCGCCGGCGAGCAAAAATATGCAAGTGCGGAAACTTATATTATAGGTTTTGACGGGAATTTGTACGGTGAATTAATTGAAATAAAACTGATTGATTTTATACGCGACGAACGGAAATTCAACTCTTTTGACGAACTCAAAGAACAAATAAAAAAGGATTTAAAAACAGCAAATGGAAATTAAAAATGTAAGAACCAGATTCGCGCCCAGCCCCACCGGCTTCATGCACCTCGGGGTCCTCAGAACCGCGCTTTATGCGTGGGTTTATGCGAAAAAACATAACGGCAGTTTTATTCTGCGCATTGAGGACACCGACCAGAAACGTTATGTTGAAGGTGCGGTTGAATTCATTTATGATACACTCAAAGAGTGCGGTTTGAACTGGAACGAAGGTCCTGATATTGGCGGAAACTTTACACCTTATATTCAAAGTGAACGCAAGGATTTATATATTAAATACGCAGAAGAATTAATTCAAAAAGATATGGCGTATTACTGCTTTTGCCCGCCGGAAGCAGAAACCTGCAACTGTAGGGGCGAACAGCGTTCGCCCGTTGAATCCCCGTTCGTTATCAGACAAAAAACACCCCAAACAGGACAAACTTCTTTTAAAGACGAGATTTACGGGGAAATAACAGTTGAGAATTCGGAAATAGAAGACCAGATTATCATTAAATCTGACGGTTTACCGACTTACAACTTTGCCAACGTCATTGACGACCATTTGATGAATATTACCCATATCATACGCGGAAATGAGTTTCTTTCTTCAACCCCAAAACATGTGCTTTTATATCAAGCTTTCGGCTGGATACCGCCCGTGTATATTCATTGCTCACAGATTATGCGGGACGCGAACCATAAGCTTTCCAAACGCGACGGGGACGCTTATTTCAGCGATTTTAAAAGTAAAGGTTATTTAACAGAAGCGATTCTGAATTATATCGCTCTTCTCGGCTGGTCACCGAAAGGCGAAAATGAAATTTTTTCGCTTGAAGAATTTTCGGAAGCGTTTGACGTGAACGGCATTTCAAAATCACCTGCTATTTTCGATGAAGTGAAAATGCGCGCAATCAACGCAAGTTATATCCGGAATCTGCCGCTTAAAAAGTTCAAAGAAATTGCGCGTCCTTTTATCGGTGAATATGATATAGATTATGATATACTTTGCGCGGCGTTACAGCCGCGAACGGAGGTTCTGACCGATATTACGCCGCAGGTGGATTTTCTTGAAAAACCCTGCGAATATAACCACGAGCTTTATTATAATAAAAAAATGAAAACATCGCCCGAAACGGCAATCGTTGCGTTTTCCGAAGTTTTAGCAATTCTTGAAACTTATAATTTCACAAAAGAGGAATTGTTTGATGAGTTTAAAAAAATAACGGAACAAACTAATGAAATATCTGAAGACAAAATTAAAGTCGGGTTTTATCTCTACCCTTTGCAAATTGCATTAACGGGAAAATCCTCCGCACCCGGAGGCGGGCTTGACATCTGCGTTATGCTGGGAAGAGAAGAATCATTAAAAAGAATCAAAGCGGCGATTGAAAAGATTGAAAAATTAAAATGTTGATTTGATTTTAAAGTAATTATCACAAAATTTTCACGAAAAAATGATAAGTTTATTTAATGTATTATTCAGCAGATATTTCTATGTGTTGCCGCCCGCCTGCGGCGGGCGGCAACACGAAAAATTTTATTTGTTATTAAGACACAGGAGTAATAAACTTGAAAGGTTTTAAATATGATAGAAGTTCAAAACTTGACAAAATCTTACGGCGTTAATAAAGCGGTGGACAACATCTCTTTTAAAGCCGAAGAGGGAGAAATTCTCGGGTTTCTCGGACCGAACGGCGCAGGGAAAAGCACAACCATGAACATTCTGACCGGCTATATTTCCTCAACGTCCGGACAAGTAACCATAGACGGCATTGACGTGCTTGACGACCCGATTGCCGCGAAAAGAAACATCGGTTATCTGCCCGAACACCCGCCGCTTTATTTGGATATGACGGTTGACGGCTTTTTAAAGTTTGTTTATAACTTAAAAAAGTGTAAACTTCCGCGTAATTCACACTTGAATGAAATCTGCAATTTAGTAAAAATCTCAGATGTACGCGGGCGCGCCATCCGCAACCTGTCAAAAGGCTACAGACAGCGTGTAGGCTTGGCGCAAGCGTTAGTCGGCAATCCGGGTACATTAATATTGGACGAGCCGACTGTCGGTTTAGACCCGAAGCAAATCATTGAAATTCGTTCGCTGATTAAAAAGCTCGGTAAAAATCATACGGTTATTCTGTCCTCTCATATTCTGCCGGAAATACAGGCAGTATGCGACAGAATCATCGTCATTAACAAAGGCAAAATTGTCGCTAATGAAAAAGCCGCGGCATTAACAGCAGGATTTTCCGAACATTTATCGCTTAAAATCCGCGTTGAGGGCAATGAAAGCGAAGTGAAGAAGTTGCTCGGCGGGATTCCGCAAATCAAGCGCATTACCCCGCTCCGCGAAGCCGAAACCGGCGTTTATGAATATGAAATTGAACCTAAAACCGGCAGTGATGTGCGGCGTGATATTTTCAAGAAGCTTTCTTCAAGGAATTATCCCCTGCTGATGATGAAATCAAGCGAACTGACATTAGAAGAAATATTCCTGAAATTAATCACAGGCGATATTTACCGGAGTGCTGATGATTCGGGAGATTCGGATAAGACAACTAAAAAAAGCCAAAAAGGAGGAAGAAAATAATGCTTGCGATATTAAAAAGAGAAATTGCTTCCTATTTTACCTCTCCTATCGGTTATGTTTTTATTGCGGTTTGCATACTGACATCGGGGCTTTTCTTCTTTATTTTCACGCTTTCGCAGGGTGTAACTGACCTGTCGCCGGTGTTTCAGTTTATGTTTTTTGTGCTGATGATTTTTGTGCCGGTATTGACTATGCGGCTGATGTCCGACGAAAAGCGGCAGAAAACCGACCAGCTTCTGTTAACTTCGCCTGTCGGGCTTACAGGGTTGGTTATCGGCAAATTTTTATCCGCTTTTGCCGTTTTCCTGCTCGGCGTTTTAGCAATGCCCGTTTACGGTATTGTACTTTCATTTTTTACGAAAATTTCATGGCCCTCGCTTTGGGGTAACTTTACAGGCATTGTACTGCTCGGCAGTGTTTATATCTCGCTCGGACTGCTCATTTCAGCACTGACAGAAAACCAAATGATTGCCGCTGTCGGAAGCATGTTTTTGAATCTTGTGATTTTTCTGTTTGACGCGCTCGCTGCATTTATCCCGTTTAAACTGCTTTCGGACGTGCTGAAAAACATTTCGGTTTATGAGCGTTATTTAGGGTTTACCATCGGTTTGTTCACGCTGTCAAGTATCTTGTTTTTCGCGTCAGTAATTGCTGTGTTTATATTTTTGACCGTACGTGTACTGGAACGCAGACGCTGGGCGTGACTTGTTCTATTCCATTACTTAACGCGATGAAATAAAACTGACAATTAATTTAATGAAAAAGGGTGTAATATATGTCGGAAGAAAATAAAAATTTGGATATTTCAGAAATTGAAAACGAAACTGACGCAGATGAAATATTGGATGAATTTGCGGAAACAGAAACAGAATTTGAAGAAAGCTTACCGGAAGAAAAAGAAAAAAAGATTCAATCCGGTTCTGTTTTTAATCTGCTTCGTTCCCGCAAGCTGAAACGCGGCGGGTTTTCGGTTGCTGTTACCGTAATTTTTATTGCGGCTGTGATTTTAGCAAACGTGATTGCAAACACGTTAATGAGCCGTTTTGATGTTCGTTTTGATTTAACGGAAAATAAACTTTACAGCATTGAAAAAAGCACCGCAGAATACCTTGCGGGTATAGACGATGTTGTGAATATTTATTTCTGCAGTACGGAAGAAGCTTTCCCCCACCGCGGTAATATGTCTTATGTTTACAGTCAAGTTATGGAAATCGCGGACAGATTCGCGGAAGCTAACCGCAAATTTAACGTTATTTACGTTGACCGTTTATCAAATCCCATGTTCTCCGCTGACTACGGCGGGAATCTGACAGATACCGATATTATTATTGAATCTGAACGAACCGGACGTTATAAAGTCATTAAAGAAAACGAGTACGCTGTTGCGCGGTATTTTATACAAGGACAACAGGTGACTTATGCAGACGCTTATTACGCAGATATGCTCGGCATGGATTTTCAGGTGAACGTGAGCGCGTCCGCGGAAGTGGAGTTTTTATCAGCTATTATGACCGTAACAGACTTAACGCCCGTTAAAGTGGCGTTTACCTCCGGATACGGGGAAGGCGTTGCTTCCGATATGGACGATATTATGCTTTATGTCGGCGTTGTTGATATTTTAGAGAAAAACGGCTATTTGATAGAACATATCGAAATGTTCACAACGGAAGTGATTCCGCCGGAGATTGATTTTCTGATTATATTCTCCCCGACCAGTGATTACAGTGTAAGCGATGTAAATAAAGTAGACGCATGGTTAGAGAATAACGGCAATTTCGGAAAAACCCTGCTTTACTTCCCTGCGCCCCGCAACGATGTCCGTCATACCCCGAACCTTGACGCATTAATGGAAGAATGGGGAATTAAAACAGAAAACGGTTATATAATACAAACTGACAGCCGATTCACAAGTGCAGATTATCAAGGGCATGAACAGTATATAGGCGCAATCAGCGAATTTTCAAGCGGTGTAAACGAAAAGCCCTTTGTCGGTATATTTATGCGCCCCTTTTCACTGCTTTTTGAAAGAAGGGGGAATTATACGACCACGCCGCTGATAACCGGCTACGAAGGAACCGTTTTCATGCCTTTTAATTATGACCCCGAAAACGAAGAATTTGAAGGATGGGAACCCGTCGTTGAACCGCTCAACGCCGCAGTTATGAGCCAAAAGCAAACCAGCCGTATTCTTGCTTTCGGTTCGTTGTACCTGTTCGCACCGAGTTATCTTGACGCCGATAATTTTTCAAACGCGCAGTTTCTGCTGAATGTTTTCCACGAGCTCAGCGGACGCGAAAAAAATACTATTTTTATTATTCCGCCGTCCTTTAATCCCACGCGTTTTGAAATCACCGCAAGTCAGGCAAACACTATTGCAATCGTATTTGTGATTGTTCTGCCGCTGTTGATTATTACTACGGGGTTGATTGTTTTCTTCAGAAGAAGGTATAAATGAAAAAATTGTCTAAGAATACAAAAACTTTAATATTTTCTGCTTCGGGGCTTTTGGTTTTAATTGCGGCGGTGATTGCGCTTGTCTTAACGCAGGAAAAGCCGGAAATTGAAGAACTGCCCGAACAGCCCGCCGTTGACCCGCGCTTAATCCTTTCCGCCTTAACGGCGGATGACGTTAAAATCATAAGCGTGATAAACCAAAGCGATGATTATACCATTGAACGGCTTGGCGTTGATTTATTCGATATGGCTGTGCTTTCTGCAGTAAATGCGCCTGCGGACGAAATTAAGCTCGGCAATGCGGCGCGTTACGCTTCCGGCTTAAGGGCAAGAGATATTGTTGAGGAAAGCGCAAAGGAAGAAGATTTCGCCAAGTACGGGCTTGCGGAGAATTCCGAAGCGTTTACGGCAATGCGGGTTGAATTCAATGACGGAACGTCGCTTGAAATCTATATAGGTAATGAAACGCCGACCACCGAGCCTATGACCTATATCCGAAAAGCCGGCGATAATATGATTTATACGATTTGGACGTATTATGTCAGCTTGTTTAAAGAAGACCGCAGGCATTATGTTTCCCTGAACGTAACCCCCTCTTACGACGAAGCGGGGACACCGGATGTTGAAAAGTTAATTATAGAATGTTTCGGGGACAGGCATGTCATTGAAATGTTCCAGAAAGCGGACGAAAACGATATTGTTTTAACGCTTAACTTGCACAGATTTACAGAACCTATCGACGTCGTCATTGATTATACCGACGGCTTTCCGTTGGTTCACGGCATGTTCGGATTAACTGCCGGAAAAGTTGCTTATACCGGCTCTCCGGAAGAAATGCCAGATACTGACGTTACCGGCTTTGATGAACCAAGCGCGCTGATTGAAATGACGGCAAACGGTAAAAAAAGCACATTAACCTTAGGAAATGTATATATAGAGTTCGGCGAAGGCGAAAATGACGATATCATCTATATTTACGGCGTTCACAGCGATATACCGGGCGTTTTGTATCTTTTCCTGCCGGAGCAATTGCCATGGTATGACATTAATATAGAAAAGATTATGGCAGGAACCTTTCATATGCCTTTTATTTTCGGCGTTTCGGATTTGACGGCGGAAGTCGGCGGAAAGGTATTAAACTTTACATTTTCGGGGGAATCCGTTGATGATGAAGCATATTATTTAGACGGTGAACTTGTTGACACATCCGCCTTTAAAAAGCTGTATCAGTTTATAATCGGCGCACCCGCGGAAAACCTTTTTAAAGGAAACGCAGAAGATGTACAGCAAATGCCGCTTTCCGCAAGGATTTCCTATCAATACCGCGGAAGCAGACCTGATGACGTGATTGAGTTCTACGACGCCGGCAACAGACGCTGTGTGATTGCATTTAACGGCGTTCCGACTTATACCTCTGCTTTTTCATACGTAGCGGCACTTGAAAATAATATTAACGCTTTTTTAAACAATGAGGAAGTTGTTTTTAATTATTAGTAAAAATAATTATGTGGGAGATGCCCTGCGTGGCGTCCCGTTAATTTACAATAAAAAAGGAGATTAAACATGGCTGATTTTTTCACTTACAAAGGATATCCGCTCGTCAGAAAAGGGCGGGAAATTTATTACGGGAATATGTCGGACGATTATGTCTGCGTGATTAACATCATGCACACGAAAAAAATCAAAGACCTTGAAGTCGCCGATAAGGTTAAAATTATGCTTATGCAGACGGCGGAGGATATAGATTTAAATCAGGCGATTGTCAAAAACAGCGACAGAAACAGCCTTTACGAAGCACTTGAAATGGCGCATACGTGGTTAGCAAAAACAATGTAAAAACAAAAAACCCGTTTCTGCTGGAAACGGGTTTTTTATTATGCTTTTTACTGGATATTAATTAAAATCGAACTTTCATCGTCTTTGTCAAACAGATGAATATGATTGGGGTCAATCGCAAGTTTAATATTATCCTGCGGTCTTGCCTGTGAACGGCTGGAAACGCGCACGGTCAGCGGGATTCCTTCACAGGTCAGATATAGGTTGGTTTCCGCGCCCATCATTTCCGCAACGTCAATCACAGCTTCAAAAATACCGGTTTTCGCATTGTTGAGGAAAACTTCTTCGTCGTGAATATTCTCCGGACGGATGCCGAGCGTTAATTCTTTATCCAAATACTTATCAAGCTTATCGCTGTCAACCTTTGCCGCCGGTACTTCAATGTAGAATTTGCGTCCCCTTGCGGTTTTGGTGTCTTCAGAACCGAATTCAACCATATATTTGCCGTCGGTTTTAATCAGCTTCGAGTCAATGAAGTTCATCTGCGGCGAACCGATAAAGCCCGCAACGAATTTATTTACAGGGCTTGAATACAGGTTCATCGGGCTGTCGATTTGCTGAATGTAGCCGTCCTTCATAACAACGATTCTGTCGCCCATCGTCATAGCCTCGACTTGGTCATGCGTAACGTAAATGAACGTTGTACCGAGCTTTTTATGCAGTTTTAACAACTCAACCCTCATCTGTGCCCTGAGCTTTGCATCAAGGTTGGAGAGCGGTTCGTCAAGCAGGAATACCTGCGGGTCGCGTACAATTGCGCGTCCGAGCGCGACACGCTGTCTTTGTCCGCCGGAAAGAGCCTTGGGTTTTCTGTCTAACAAGTGCGAAATATCAAGAATTCTTGCCGCTTCGTCAACCAACTTCTTGATTTCATCCTTGGGTTTTTTACGGAGTTTTAAGCCGAACGCCATATTTTCAAATACGGACATATGCGGATAAAGCGCGTAGTTCTGGAAAACCATCGCGATGTCCCTGTCTTTGGGCGCAACGTCGTTTACAAGTTTATCCCCGATAAATAATTCGCCTTCCGTTATTTCTTCAAGGCCTGCAATCATACGCAGGGTAGTAGACTTTCCGCAGCCGGACGGGCCGACCAGTATCAGAAATTCTTTATCTTTTATTTCAAGACAAAAATCTGCAACCGCTGTAACGGCTCCCGGATATTTTTTATAAATATGCTTCAGTGATACGCTTGCCATTTTAAATCCTCCTAAAAATCATACAAAAATAGATTTATAACATCTTATAATAATTATATCAGAGATTATAAAAAAATAATAGC
>WRJM01000064.1 GCA_009782265.1 Oscillospiraceae bacterium
CGAATGTGATATTGCCGCGCTTTACAGCGTTGAAGAATTAACTTTTTTTAAAAGCCTTGAAATTATGTGTAAAAACTTCTTTCGTTTTTAACTTTATTGCCAAACCTGCCTGTTTAAAATTGTAATAAAGTACCAAATTAATGTTAAATAATGATTTATCATTGAAAAATTTTACAATTTCTGTTAAAATAGAAAATGAATCATTATTAAAGTAAAGTAATGTTAAGGAGAACAGCATGGCGGTTAAATTAAATGAAAAGTATCTAAAAAGCTTTGTGATGGAGCATGAGCTGAAAGGCATGGAAGGCGCGGTTGCGGACGCTCATAAACAAGTGACAGAAAAAAGCGGCATGGGAAGCGGCTTTCTCGGCTGGGTGGATTTACCCCGCGATTATGACAGAGAAGAATTCGCCCGTATTAAAAAAGCGGCTGAAAAAATCAAGTCCGACAGCGCAGTTTTAATCGTTATCGGTATCGGCGGCTCCTATCTCGGCGCAAGAGCCGCGATTGAAACCCTGCGTTCGCCGCTTTACAACTCACTGAAAAAGAACACGCCTGAAATATATTTTGCCGGAAACAGCATCAGCCCGACTTATTTAAACGAAGTCATTTCGCTTGTCAGCGGGCGGGACTTTTCCGTGAACGTGATTTCAAAATCCGGTACAACCACAGAACCCGCGCTTGCTTTCCGCGTATTCCGGGACATGCTCGAAAAGAAATACGGCACGGACGGCGCGAAAAGCAGGATTTACGCCACCACCGACGCCGAACGCGGCACATTAAAGGAACTTGCAGACAAGCAGGGTTATGAAACCTTTATGATTGCTGACGACGTAGGCGGGCGGTTTTCGGTGCTTTCGGCAGTGGGACTGCTTCCGATAGCCTGTGCGGGGTGCGACATTGACGCCCTTATGAAAGGCGCGGAGGACGCAAGACAAGCCTATTCTGTTCCCGATATTAATAAAAACGATTGCTACCGCTATGCGGCTTTGCGCAATATTCTGTACAGAAAAGGCAGAAAAGCGGAAATGCTCGTAGCGTATGAAAACGCCTTCATGCTGATGAATGAATGGTATAAACAGCTTTTCGGCGAAAGCGAAGGCAAAGATAAAAAAGGTTTACTGCCTGTGTCGGCGACCTTCAGCACCGATTTACATTCTTTGGGGCAGTATATACAGGACGGCTCTGAAATCCTTTTTGAAACCGTGCTCGACATTAAAACCCCGCAGAAGGAATTTTTCCTTGAGGAAGACCCGGAAAATTCAGACGGGCTTAATTTCCTTGCCGGCAGGAACATGTCCGAAGTCAACCGTAAAGCCTTTGAAGGTACGGTTTTAGCGCATGTTCAGGGCGGCGTGCCGAATATCATTCTTGAAATACCCGCGCTCAACGAATACGAATTAGGTTATCTGATTTACTTTTTTGAGAAAGCCTGCGCCATTTCGGGGTACATACTCGGTGTGAACCCGTTTGACCAACCCGGGGTTGAGAGTTATAAAAAGAATATGTTCGCACTGCTCGGTAAATCCGGTTATGAAGATATTAAAGCGGAATTGGAAAAATTATTAAATGATTAACCCGTAGGGGCGCCCCTTGCGGTCGCCCGAAAAAACATATTATTGCATAAGCGGGCGACCGCAAGGGTCGCCCCTACACAGAATATAAAAAAACTGGAGGACAGTTTGAAAGATAAATCTTTCAAACAGGAATTTGTACTATGCACAAATTCCGGAAAGGAATGGTTATAAAAAATGGTTAAATTAATCCCCGGAAAAAGAGGTTCAGGTAAGACAAAGCTGTTAATTGACGCCATTCATGCGGCGGAAAAAGCAAGCAAGGGCAATGTAATTGCCATTCAAATCGGCTCATCCCTCAATCACGACATCAACCATAAGGTACGCCTGATTAACATTGAGGACTACGACATCAAAGGGTATGACGACCTTCACGGCTTCATTGCGGGTCTGCTTGCTTCCGATTATGACTGTACGGATATTTTTATTGACGGGCTTTTAAAAATAGTCGGCAGGGATTTTACTTTAGTCGCCAAAATGCTTGACCGCCTTGTGCAATTCAGTGATTCCGCCTGTATTACATTCACTTTTTCCGCGGATATAAGCGAAATACCGGAAGAAATTAAAAAATATTTATGATTTTCCTTGACATTGGTGTTAAAAAATGGTATAATATATCGTGATGTCTGTATTTCGGTATAACAACTTTATATAAACGCAGTAATATTGCCGCCGGCGGCGCGCCGGGGGAAAGGGAGGGATAAAACAATGGCGGTACCAAAACGTAAAGTTTCACGCACACGCCGCGATAAAAGACGTTCGCAGGTGTGGAAGTTAGAAACACCCGCTTTTTCCCGCTGTACGAAATGCGGCGAGCTGAAAGCCCCGCATAAAGTATGCCGTGAGTGCGGTTTTTACAAGGGCAGGGAAATCATCGCGCAGGAAGAAGCGTAATTGTTTAATAAAACAAACAACACACAAACAACCGTCAGGGCGCGTTAAATCGCGCCCTGTTTCAATGTAGGGGCGGCCCTGCGCGGTTGCCCGAAAAATATATTATAAACAGGACGCCACGCAGGGTGTCCCCTACATGATAAACATGATAACAATAAAAAATGTAATTAAAAATTCCCCCGCGGATAAAGCGGGAATCAAAAGCGGTGAGCTTTTAATTTCCCTGAACGGGGAAAAAATCGCCGACGTGCTTGATTATATGTTTTACGCGGCTGAAAAGAATATAATTATAACCTTAAAAGACCGCGATGCAGTTATAAAAAAAGACGAATATGAGGATTTGGGGTTAGAATTTGATTCGTTCCTGATGAGCGAATCACAGCGGTGCAGAAACAAGTGCATCTTCTGCTTTATTGACCAACTTCCTCCGAAAGAGGAAGTAAACCTGTCGCTTCGCGAAACGCTTTATTTTAAGGACGACGATTCCCGCCTTTCTTTTTTGCAGGGGAATTATATTTCCCTTACGAACTTGACAGAGCGCGACGTCACGCGTATAATTAAAATGAAGCTTGGTTTAAATGTGTCGGTGCATACGACCAATCCGGAACTGCGCGTGCAAATGCTTGGCAACCCGCACGCGGGTGAAGCTTTGAGGAAGCTTTATAAAATAACACAAAATTTTGCATCCGGCGGTCCGGCGGTTAATGCGCAAATCGTAATCTGCCCCGGTATCAACGACGGCGCGGAGCTTGAAAAAACCTTAACAGACCTGACCGCGCTTGAAGCCGTTAAAAGTATTGCCTGCGTACCCGTAGGGCTGACGAAGTTCAGGGAAAAACTTGCCCCGCTTATGACTTTCGACAAGCAAAGCGCGATTGCCGCGCTTGAAATTATCAGTAGATTTAAAAATAAATCGGTTTTCGCTTCGGACGAGCTTTATATTCTTGCAGAAAAAAATCTGCCCGAATATGAATTTTACGGAGATTTCCCGCAGTATGAGAACGGCGTGGGTATGCTGACGCTGTTAGAGCATGAATTTATGAACGCTGTAGGGGACGCCCTGCGTGGCGTCCCGCAAAATATATCGGAGTATCCCTTAGGGCAAAATATATCGGGACGCCACGCAGGGCGTCCCCTACAGAAAAAATCCCTTGCAACCGGAGTTTTAGCCCAACCTTATCTTGAAAAGCTTGTTGAAATTTCAGACGCGAATGTGCAGGTTCATGCAATCCGTAATGACTTTTTCGGTGAAAAAATCACAGTCGCGGGGCTTGTGACAGGGCAGGATTTAATTAAACAGCTTCTGCCTTATAAAAACAATTTAGGTAAAGAACTGCTGATTCCGAAAACCATGCTTCGTGCAAATGACGATGTTTTTCTTGATGACGTAACTGTAAATGACGTACAGAACGCACTGAACATCAAAGTCCGTGCGGTTGATGTTGACGGGTTTGAATTGTATGAGGCGTTTATGGATTAAAGTAGGGGACGAGAGGAGAATTTATCATGCCCATAGCCGCAATAGTCGGTCGCCCGAACGTAGGCAAATCGACATTATTTAATAAATTAACCGGTCAGCGTACGTCTATTGTTGACGATACGCCCGGTGTCACCCGCGACAGGATTTACGGTACATGCGAATGGCTCAGGCGGGAATTTACCCTCATCGACACAGGCGGTATTGACCGGCTTGCCGCCGGCGGCAATATGAGCGAGATTTACGCAAGTATGTGCGAACAAGCGCAAACCGCCATTGACACCGCCGATGTGATTATTTTTGTGACCGACTTAAAAAGCGGTTTAACCGCTAATGACAGCGATGTCGCAAATATCCTGCAAAAAAGCGGGAAGCCGATTATCCTTTGTGTGAACAAATGCGACAAAACCGGCAAGGAAATACCGCCGGAGCTGTACGAGTTTTATAATTTAGGGCTGGGTGAGCCTTTCCCTGTTTCAAGCGTCCACGGGCACGGCACGGGCGATTTGCTTGACGAGGTGATTAAATTTCTACCGTTTGAAAACGGAGATGAAAATACTGACACTGCCATCACGGCGGTAGCAGTAATCGGAAAACCCAACGCCGGAAAGTCTTCGCTTGTGAATAAAATTTCGGGTCAGCAGAGGGTGATTGTTTCTGAAATCGCGGGTACAACCCGCGACGCGATTGACCTGCCGCTCGAATATAACGGCGAGAAGTACGTTTTTATTGACACGGCAGGGCTTCGCCGTAAGAGCAAGGTCAATGAAAACATCGAAAAATACAGCGTTTTGCGCGCCTATTCCGCAATTGACCGCGCTGATGTCTGCGTGATGATGATTGACGCAGAGGAAGGTTTCACCGAACAGGATTCAAAGGTTGCGGGTTATGCCCATGATAAAGGCAAGGCAAGCGTGATTGCGATTAATAAATGGGATTTAATCGAAAAAAGCGACAAAACCATGCGTGAGTTTGAAAAGAAGCTTGAAGTTGATTTTTCCTTTATGAAATACGCGCCGTTTGTTTTTATTTCAGCCAAAACAGGTCAGCGGCTCGATAAGCTTTTTGAATTAATTAAATTTACAAGAGAGCAGAACGCCCGCAGGATTTCAACGGGCATGTTAAACGATATGCTTGCAACGGCGACAGCGCGGGTTCAGCCGCCCTCCGACAGGGGTAAGCGCCTGAAGCTTTATTACATCACGCAAGCCGACGTAAAACCGCCGACTTTTGTAATTTTCTGCAATCGGATTGATTTGTTTCACTTTTCATATCAAAGATATATTGAAAATCAAATCCGTGAAACCTTCGGGCTTGACGGCACGCCGATAAAAATTATTCCGCGGGAACGCGGCGAGTAGGGGCGGATTCCATATCCGCCCGAAATAAAAACACAGAAACGTTAAAAGCGGGCGACCGCAAGGGTCGCCCCTACAAAATAACATCGGGAGAAAGGTATTATGCACTTATTTTTATGCATCGCGTTTGCAATCATTGCGCCGTATTTAATATGCAGTATTAATCCCGCGATTATCATCACTAAAATCAAAAGCGGCGAAGATATTCGCACGCTCGGGTCGGGCGGCGCGGGGCTTACCAACACTTTACGCACACAGGGCAAAACCGCGGCGGCTTTGGTTCTGCTGTTTGATGTACTTAAAGGTATTATCTCAGTTTTAGCTGTATGGGGGCTTTACAAGTTATTTTGGGTTCAAATCGCCCAGCCTTTCTCATCGTTTTTCAGACCCGCTCTATTCGGAATATTCGCATACAGGCATGTGTCCTTCTTTTTGTGGTTAGCCGCGCTTTCTTCGGTTTTGGGGCACTGTTTTCCTGTTTATTATAAATTCAAAGGCGGGAAAGCTGTTTTAGTCACAGTTGCTACAGGGCTTGTCATCAACTGGCTTGCCGCTTTAACCGCGCTTTTGGTTTTCATTATCATCGTAGCGGTTACAAAATACGTTTCGCTCGGTTCAATCATCGCGGCGGCGGCATATCCGGTTTGCGTATGGTTTACCGAAGCGTTTATATGGAAAAATTCAACTGTTTTCACCGGCGTGTTTTTTTCAGCGGTTATCGCGGTCATTTTAATTCTAATGCACAGAAAAAATATAAAAAGGCTTTTAAACGGAAGTGAAAATAAAATGAGAATTTAGGGAACGCATTAATGTGTTCCGATGAAAAATCGTATTATAAACGGAACGGATAAATCCGTTCCCTACAAATAAAAATATTTTATAAAGAGGCGATAATTTATGGCTGATATTTCCATTTTAGGCTGCGGTTTCGGTTCGGCTTTGGCGGCTCTTTGGTGTCAGAACGGGCATAAAGTTACGGCGTGGACGAAATTTCAGGACGAAATTGACGCGATTAAACGCGACGGTGAGCATAAAAAACTTCTGCCCGGCATAAAAATGCCGCCTGAAATTAATTTTACAGCGGACATTTCGGAAATTAAAGACAGTGAAATTGTTGTTTTTGCTATTCCCTCTGAATTTGTCCGGGAAACTGCGCAGACCGCAAAAGAATTTATCACCGGAAACACCGTGGTTCTAAACGTAGGCAAGGGCTTTGAAGCGGCAAGCTTAAAGCGGCAGTCGGAGGTTTTAGCGGAAGTGTTTCCGGGAAATCCCATTGTTGTCCTAACCGGACCTTGCCATGCGGAGGAAGTCGGGCGCAGCATTCCAACGACTGTAGTCTGCGCCGGAAAAGATAAAAATGCCGCTTTTTACATTCAGGATAATTTACAAAACAAAAACTTCCGCATTTACCTTTCGGACGATATAAAAGGCTGTGAACTCAGCGGCGCGCTTAAAAACCCGATTGCATTATGCTGCGGAATTGCGCGGGGTATGGGGCTTGGCGATAACACCATTGCCGCCCTGATGACAAGAGGGCTGACCGAAATCACAAGGCTCGGCGTTGCGTTGGGTGCGGACTGGCATACGTTTACGGGGCTTGCCGGCGTGGGGGATTTAATCGTCACCTGCACGTCCGAACATTCCCGTAATAACCGTGCCGGAAAACTTATAGGAAACGGGCTTTCAGCCGCGGAAGCCGTGGAAAAAACCGGAACGGTTGAGGGTTACGGCTGTGCGAAATCCGCGCTCAAATTAGCGAAAAGGCATAATATATCCATTCCGATTATCGAACAGCTTTGCAGGATTTTATTTGATAATGTCAGCCCCGCCGACGCGGTAAAAACGCTGATGACCCGCCCGTCAAGGCATGAGCAGGAAGAGTATTGGGGATAAATTTATGTGGTTGATTTTTGCTTTGCTTGCCGCTGTATTTGCGGCGTTTACGGCGATTCTTGCAAAAATAGGCATTGAAAACGTTAATTCAAACCTTGCTACAGCTATCAGAACCGCTGTTGTTTTAATCGTGGCGTGGGGGCTTGTTTTCCTCACGGGAAAGCAAACCGAAATCACCGACATCAGCCGTAAAAGCTGGTTGTTTCTTGCCCTTTCCGGTATTACAACAGGTATATCATGGCTGTTTTATTACAAAGCCCTGCAAACCGGCGAGGTTTCAAAGGTTGTGCCGATTGACAAGCTGAGCCTTGTTATAACCATGGTTTTAGCGTTTGTATTACTGGGAGAAACCGTTGATTTAAAAGCAATTATCGGCGGTGTGCTTATTACGGCGGGGATTATTATTCTTGCGTTTTAATACCCGTAATCCTCCAAATTAGAATAAGGCTCGCAGATATACTCAACCTCAAATGCTCCGTTTAATCCCCTTGAAATGTTCGCGTGTACGATTAAAAGCTGTCCTTCAAGCGCGGTGTTAGTAATCAGATTGCTGGTCGCTATATCATAAGTGTATTGAAACGTTACCCTGCCTGTCCCCGTAAACGTCAGCGAATAACTCGAAACATTAACAAGGTCTACCGCCATCGAACGCTTGTCCTCACTGATAACGGGCGACACCGGCATTTTTTCGTTCGGGTTTTCCGGTTTGAATACTATATCAGAAATTGCAGGTCCGTCGGTAATAATTTCAACGTGCAGATTTGCGGTTTTAAAATTAAATACGGTTTGTTCCGGTGCAAATTCCTGTTTAATCATCGCGGAAAAAGTGAATTCGTCTTTTTCAAAATCCGGATTAAATAAACTGAAATAAAAAGCAGGATAAAACTCCGGATTTCCGGAAGCCAACGCCGCCGCTTCCCAAGCTTCATCAGTAAACATATCAGGATTGATGAGCCTTTGTTCCTTATCCGCTATATAAGCATCTATATCAACGCCGGAATTATAAAGGCGGCGCACCACCATTTCTCTCCCGTCCGCCCATGTCACCGGAAAGTCCCTTACAAAAACGATTTCGCTCACGCGCAGTTCCAGCATGGCGTAAGCACCAACAACCGCAACCACCGCGATAATCAAAAATATAAAAACAATTCTTCTCATATTTTGTTAAACCCCCGTTTTAAATACAATATTTTACTATTACTTTTGAATTAAAAAGTAGGAATTTTTTCTGTGTTTCCCCCGCCTGCGGCGGGGGAAACACGAAAACAGCTATATCTATTTTTAGTGCCGGAGCAATGCTAAACGCAATATAGGTTAATATCCCATGCCGGAATATATTCATGCCTGCGCAGATAAAGTTTATATTTACTGTTCATTTTTTTAATGAGCGCCGGCAATTCCAATAAATCCTCCGTGCGGTGATAAAGCGAAACCGTTAGTTTTGGCTTGTATTTTTTAAGCAGATTCTCCGCACCGGAAAGCGCACCGGATTCACACCCCTCAACGTCGAATTTAATATACGTCGGTTTGATTTTTCTGCTTTCGCAAAAAGTATCTGCTTTGATTGTTTTTACTTTTTTATTTCGTCTGCTTTCTCTAAGTGTAGACTGTCTGCCTCCGTCGTCCGAAAAGCTTTCCTCCCCGTCACTGTTCCAAGCGGCGGCATTGACGGCTTCAAGCTTGTCCGGCGGAAGCATATAAAGCCTTCTGCGGAGCTTGGTAAAGCTTCTGAAATCCGGTTCAAAGGCGTAAATTTTATCAAATTTACCTTCCGTGATTTCGATGAACTCCTGCGCGGTGTCCCCGTCATATGCCCCGAAATCGAAAAATACTTCACTGCCGTCTTTTTTTAAATCAAGCAAGTCCATTGCGCTTTCCCTTGAAGTAACCGTGGCACGCAGAAAATCAATTTTACCGCTGATTTTATAATTTATCAGGTTATCAAATATTTCTTTAGACTCTTCATCTTCAAAAAGCTCTCTCACATCTACGATTTTATGAATATTTTCGTACACAAATTTTTCATCGAATAAGGTTTCGGGTACGTTTCCGTAAACCGGAACATCAGGTGCGCAGACTTCATATTTTTCCGATAAGTAATAAATTTTTTCAAGCACATCAGGTCTGTTCGTCCCAAAAGCAATCAGTATAATGAAATCTTTATATTCTTTTTCTATATCGGATAACTTTCTGACCTCAAAACCGCGGAAAGAATGACCGCGCACAAATTCATCGCTCGCCATGAAAGCGGCGGGTGTAATCCCGCGGTTTTCCATGACGGAAAGGATTTTATCCGCGCCGTTGCCCATGCCGTATATGATTACAGGCTTTTCCGCGTTGCTTAAATGCTGCCAGACGCTTACAGTTTCGGTGAACATTCCGCGTTTCCTTTCAAAATTTCAATTTTACCCCAATTATCATTATCATAACATATTTTAAAGCAATTTGCAACCATATTACGGTTTATTTAATTCATACACAAAATATAGGGGTAAATCCGTCTTTTTTTTATTGAATATTCCGTGTTGACTTTTGCCGTTCTCTGTGTTAAAATACTAAAAATACCTATTATTGTTGCACTAAATTACAAAAAAATTATTTTCGTGTTTCCCCCGCCTGCGGCGGGGGAAACACAGAAATTATTTCTGTTGTTTATTTTAAAAAAGTAATATAGTAAATTAACTTGATTGGAAAGGAAAAATTATGGCTCGTTTCACTAAAGATGTGTCCCGCACATTCGGCGAATACCTGCTGATTCCCGGATATACCTCGTCCGAATGTGTCCCCGGAAGTGTTTCGCTTAAAACCCCGCTCGTTAAATTCAAAAAAGGTGAAGAACCCGAACTTTCTCTGAACATTCCGCTTACCTCAGCAATCATGCAATCGGTTTCCGACGATAAAATGGCGGTTGCGCTTGCGCGTGAGGGCGGAATATCGTTTATTTTCGGCTCTCAGTCCGTTGAGGATGAAACGGATATGGTCGCCCGCGTTAAAAACTACAAAGCGGGTTATGTCAGCAGTGATTCAAACCTTACACCGAATATGAAACTGAAAGACGTTCTGCGTCTGAAAGAAAAAACCGGACACTCGACAATGGCAGTCACCGCGGACGGTACGGATGATTCCGAGCTGATGGGTATTGTCACCAGCCGCGATTACAGGGTTTCGCGTATGCCTGAAAACACAACAGTAAGCGAGTTTATGACGCCTTTTGACAAGCTTGTCACTGCTTCCGCCGACATTACTCTTTCGGAAGCGAATGA
>WRJM01000065.1 GCA_009782265.1 Oscillospiraceae bacterium
ATAATTTTAAACATTATTATTATTTTAATTGTTTTTATTGCTTTAGTTCATATTATTCATATCCTGACATTAGACAGAATCATTGAATACAAAGAAATATCATTTTATTCAACAAATATTCCGCCCGGCATGAACGGCTATAAAATCGCTTTTATTACGGACACTCACAATATTTCCGACAACCGCCTGCAATCAATTGTCGCCGAGCTTAATAAAAGAAGCATTGATTTGACGTTACTCGGCGGTGATTTTTCAATGCAGATGGCCGAAATGCAAAAGCATATAGAAATCCTGTCAAATATTAATTCAGCTGACGGAATATACGGAGTTGACGGCAATCATGATTATCCATACGCGCTTTCTGCGGCAATGGAAGAACACGGTATGACATTTCTATCAAATCAAGGTCTTTATATTCGGGAAAATTTTTTCTTAGCTGGAGTGGAATTTTGGAGTAAAAGCAACCCAAACTCTGATATGATAGCCGATACTATAAATGGTTCAGTTATTGAAGATTTTGTTTTATTGCTTTCTCACAGTCCGTATATTGCAATGGCTCAAGACACCGCCGGAATTGATTTGATTTTAAGCGGTCATACTCATGGAGGGCAAGTTAACTTTTTCGGAATATGGGCACCGTATTTTACTTTCACCAAAGGCGTAACCGAATACGGACATAGATTTAAAAGCGGCTGGGCAAAATCCCGCGATAATGTTCCTGTTTTTGTAAGCAACGGCACAGGGGAATACGCACCCAGAATTTTTGCCCGTCCGCAGGTTATTTTAATAAGCTTGTATAATGAATAATAATAGAGGATTATTTTATGAAATATTTAGTTCTTTTATGCGACGGCATGTCCGACTACCCGCTTGAAAAACTCAGCGGACGAACCCCCATGCAGGCGGCGAAAAAACCCAATATGGACAAGCTTGCGGAAACCTCCGAGCTTGGTTTGGTTAAAACCGTGCAAGACCACATGAAACCGGGCAGTGACGTTGCGAATCTGTCAGTCTTAGGTTATGACCCCGATGTGTATTATTCCGGCAGAAGCCCGCTTGAAGCGGGCAGTATCGGCGTTGATATGAAACCGACCGATGTTTCTTTACGGTGCAATTTAGTGACGTTGTCGGACGAAGAAAACTTCCTTGACAAAACCATGCTTGATTACTGCGCCGATGATATTTCAAGCGCGGAAGCTAAAATTTTAATCAGCCATATTCATAATAACCTCGGAACTTCGCAATTTTCTTTTTACAGCGGCGTCAGCTACCGTCATCTTTTAATTTGGGACAATGGTGTTTTAGATGTAGGTAACCTTGTCCCGCCGCATGATATTCTCGATAAAAAAATAAAACCATATATCGTTGAAAATGCCGATAATAAAGCACTTTTCGCGCTTATGGAAAAATCCTGCGCTTTATTGAAAGAACACCCCGTAAACCTTGAGAGAATCAAAAAATGTAAGAAGCCTGCGAATTCGATTTGGCTTTGGGGCGAGGGCGTTAAGCGTGAATTCCCGTCTTTCAAGGATAAATTCGGCAAAAAAGCCGCTATGATTTCGGCAGTTGATTTACTAAAAGGAATCGGGAAATTCACAGGCATGGAGGTAATTAATATTGAGGGTGCAACCGGTTATCTTGATACGAATTTTGCCGGAAAAGCAAGCGCGGCAATCAATGCTTTAAAAGAAGGCGCAGACCTTGTTTATTTACATGTTGAAGCCCCTGACGAGTGCGGACACAGAGGTGAAATTGAGGGAAAAGTTAAAGCTATTGAATTAATTGACGAATTAATTCTTAAACCGTTCTTAGACGCTTTCATTAATAAAGAGATTAAAATCCTCATCTGCCCCGACCACCCAACCCCGCTCCCGCTCCGCACACACACAACAGAACCCGTGCCTTACTTGATTTACGACAGCGGAAAACCGCAGAAGGGCGCGGAATCTTTCACAGAAGAATTTGCAGAGAAAAGCGGTAATTATATCGGAAAAGGTTATATGTTGATGGAAAAATTTTTGAGGTAATTTTAAATGTTCGACAATGAAAACAACGTATTGCTTTTTGATGAGGAGGAAGAACCCGTCATTGCTGAGGAAATTCAAATTTCCGAGCTAATTGACGCGGAAATCAATACCATTTCATCAGAGCTTGAAAGTCAGATTGAACCTGAAATTATACCGGAATCTGTTCCGCGCTGTATTCCGAACCCTACGCGGAAAACCTTAGCGGAACGGTTTCCGGATACCCGTCCGTTCGCCATGTCTGCGGGAGCATCACTCATTTTCATGGCTGTGGTTTTTTTATGGGCTTCTTTCGTAAGCGGCGATATAATCGCGGTTTTCCGCCTTTCACCTGTTATTCTTTTCTTTATGGGTGCGGAAATTTTACTGCATATTTTCATCAAGAAAACGTCATTTACTGTTAAACCTTCCGACATTCTTTTATCGGTTGTTTTAATCACGCTTACCTTTCTGCTTTCGCTTGCCTCTGTGTCCTTGAACGAAAGCGGCGGAAGCCGCACATTAGCGCAAACCCGCTTTGAAAACCAGTTAAAAGCCAATATTTCAAAGGATTTAAGCAACTTCTCAAATTTAAAAGATGTAGAAATCAATGTTCTTTTACTTGAAGAAAACGCCAATACATACCGAAACTTAAAAGACATCAAACCTTCTGATAATATAACCGTTTGTTTTTATTTTAATTCAATTCAGCAGTCACTTTATGTTTTCGCTTCCGATTGCCGTAATATTCTCGATACTTTAATAAGATACAATCTGCCTTTCGAAAAAATCGAATTTTATTCCGTAGATACCTATAACCGTCTTGAATTCACGGTAAATTTGCGCTTTGCCGCTGATATAACTGTCCGCGAAATCGCTGAAGCAACGAATTATTTTATCGGGGATGAGGATTTTGACCTTGTTCTTTTTGATTAATAGAAATCCGCCGGTTATTAATAACCGGCGGATTTTGTTATTTGAATAATTGTCCTTCTCCGCCCATAAGCGCGGTTAATTCCTCAATCCGTTCAATCGGGAACGGCGGATTGCTGAGCGGCTTTAAAGCGACAGACATTAACTTTAAAGGGTTATCGTCAGCGGCACAGCGGTTAGAGCTGATGTGCCCGCATTGTTTGCAGCGATGAATAATTGCCCATTCGCCGCCTTTTCTTACCCAAACCCCGATTGCTTCCATAACGCCGCCGCAATCCGCTTCGCGGTCGCCCGGCTTGTTATCTAAATGCTGGCTTGAAAGGCAGTTTGAGCAGTGATTCCTGTGTTCGCTTGCCGCGCCGTCCGGAATGTTGAGCCGTCCGCAGACCTTGCACATAAAGCTGTCGTCACAGGCGTTTTTCCGATAATACCCTTTTTGGTATTGTTTTCTTTTATTTTCCCTGTTCAAGGTTTCCTCCTGAAAGTTGAAATTGTTTTACTCAACTTTATGGGAGGTTTGTATTTTACTAATGCAAAATAATTAAATTAAGCAAACCTCCCGGCTTACTGCTATGACCTTAGATTTGATTTTCATATAAAATCTCCTTCCCTCATTATTTAATATTATAATTAACCGAATAGGTTAAACATAATCCCTGCCGCAACCGCCGAACCGATTACCCCGGCGACATTCGGACCCATCGCATGCATCAGCAGATAGTTATTCGGGTCGGCTTCCTGCCCGACCTTCTGTGAAACCCGCGCTGCCATCGGAACTGCCGAAACCCCCGCTGAGCCGATTAGCGGATTAACCTTCTTTCCGCTGAGAACATACATGATTTTCCCGAAAAGCACGCCCATCGCCGTTCCGATTGCAAAAGCACCCAATCCCAATCCGATTATCATCAATGTTTTTAAGTTCAGGAAATTCGCCGCCGTAGCCGTCGCGCCAACTGTGATACCAAGCATAATTACAACAATATTCATCAGCTCGTTCTGCGCCGTTTTGACAAGACGGTCAACCACGCCGCTTTCCTTAATCAGATTGCCCATCATCAGCATACCGACAAGTGGTAAAGCGTCCGGAATAATAAACCCAACCATCACCGTAACAATAATCGGGAAAAATAATTTTTCTTTCTTGGAAACATGGCGTAACTGCGCCATTTTTACGGTGCGTTCTTTTTTAGTGGTTAATAATTTCATAATCGGCGGTTGAATCACCGGCACTAAAGCCATATACGAATATGCCGCCACTGCAATAGAACCCAGTAGTTCGGGTGCAAGCCTTGTGGTCAGCCAAATCGCCGTAGGTCCGTCCGCGCCGCCGATAATTGCAATGGAGGATGCTTCCGGAAAAGTAAATCCCAGCGCATACGCGCCGATAAATGTAATAAAAATCCCCGCCTGCGCCGCCGCGCCGAGCAGAAAGCTGACCGGATTCGCAATTAAAGGTCCGAAATCCGTCATACTGCCGATTCCGAGAAAGATTAATAACGGGAAAATCTGCAATTTAACACCAAGGTATAATATATCAAGGAATCCGCCTTCCCGCAGAACCATGCCGAAATCTATATCCTTTGCCGCGAAAAGCTCCGGATGAAACATATTGCCGCCCGGAATATTCGTCAAAAGCATACCGAAAGCTATCGGCAGAAGCAGAAGCGGTTCATATTTCTTCGCAATCGCTAAGTAAATCAATATAAAAGCAATGCCAATCATTACAAAACTCAACGGTTCTGCATTCGTAAAAACCGAATTATTCCATAACCCTTTAATTGAATCAATAAAAACCTGCATTTACCACACCCGCCCTTTCATGCCGCTCATGCTTTCGCTTACGCCTGCGCCGCCCCAAGCGGAACGCCGCGTTTGTTTATCCCGCTTTTTAATTCCCACGATTCTTGCTTGTTTTCCGTTCGCCGCGCTGAACGCGCTTACCGCCGCCGTAATCACCGCAATAATTTCCAAATCGTCCGGTTCGGGTACGTCAATATTCTCCGGAACAGGTTCAGGTTTTACCGCGGGTTTAGTATAAACGGGTTTTTGAAGCGTAAATGATTTATTAACCGGCATAATCGTCGGTTTATAACCGATTGTCGCCAATTTACTCATCAGGAAAAGCATCCCTATCAGTAATATCAAAATAATAAACACAACCGCGATTCCGGTCGCAACCGTAGAAAGTGCCATATTCCAGTCCATGAATCAAACCCCCGTTTATTTTGCAGTTATTTAATATTATATAGTATATTGGTAAAAAATTCAAGTGTTTTGGGATATTAAAATAAAAATATGTTTGTAATATCAATCTGTAGGGAACGCCCTACAAATTATGCGACATCACCGCAAAATTAGGCTTATCCCCGAACCCCGCGATAATTTCAAACGACATATCCCGCACCGTAATCGGCATTACATAAACATGCTTCTCCGCCGCAATTGTTACAAATTTATACACATTGGGATTGTCAATCAACAGCGCGTTTTTCTCTTTCATAATCAAAACCTGAAAAACATTCGATATGCAGTCGAGAAAAGCGCACAATTCACCGTATCGGGTGTCGTTGCGTTTGCGGTGGAAAATATTTTCAATCCCGTCGTTGAAGCTCTGCATAACTTCCTTTTCCCCGCAAATCCCGAGGAAATACCGGCGCGGCTCGGTAACAACCTTTTGAATCGCCGCGCGCCTTGCAAAGTAGCTTTTGGCAGGCGTCGCCTTGTCAAGCTTGATGTTCGTCCCAACAAAACGAAGTATGTATTTTAATGCAATATTCATGTACTCATTGGCGTATGTTTCGCCCGTATTGACATGCGTACCGATAATAATATCAAAGTCATGCTTTAAATTCCTTGACACCTCCGGGCTGTTCAGCGCGTAATAATTCCGCATTTTTTCAAGCAAGGGCGCGACTTTATCAGGCGTCAGAATCCCCTCAACAATCAGCTGGTCGAAAAAGGCAGTGTTCAGCACCTGCTGTTTCATAATGGTGAATTTGAATTTTTCATCATTCACCCCGCCGTATTCGGACGCTAAATCGCCGAGCTTCTCATCAATGGAGTTCTGAAGCATTTTAATAAATGCAATTTGGTTTTCTTCAAGAAAACTCCCCGCATCCTTTTCAAGCTTATTGAAATTCTTCCGGACAACATTCTGCCGCGTCATAATCTCATTCAGCTTTTCCGCTTTCATTATACCTTCCTGTACGAAATATTTACCCGCAAAATAATCAATCATGGCAACCCCTCCGCTTTTTATTAATCAATTTTTATTTTCCATAAAACATCCGTATAATTGTAATGGGTGGTTAACCCTTGCTCTATGCTGTTTTCATCAAGCGTTTTCCCGAATATAAAATAAATCTCCCTCTGATACACCGGAACAATAACCGCCCTGTCAAGAACAGCGTCAAGACTGTTTTTATATAAATCCAAGCTTAAAGAAGCGTCAGCTACCGCGATTCTCTGGTCAACATCTTCATCTTTCAGCCCGAAAAAATTATCTTCGCCGCCGGTGCTGAAATTCCTGTCCAAATACGGCAGAACCGAGCTGTTCCACGCCGCGCACCACATGTCCGCTTCTCCGCTCCTGACCGCTCTGTACATATTCCCCTGAGAATCCACGTCTTTAATTTCAAGCGTAATCCCTATGGATTTCAATGCGTCAGCCGCCATTGTTAAAAGCAGGTAGGACGGATGTCTGCCTGTTCCGCCGCCTGTTATGTAAATGTCGTAACTCCGGTCAAGCTCTTCCGGAAATTCTTCAATCGCCGTTCCGGCTTCATTCAGTACACAACCTGCCGCTTCAAAATACACCAGCGCGGCTTGTTTGGCGGCTTCAAGCCGCCTTGTTTCGGTCATTTCCGGCGAATAAATATTCCCGCCGTTTGTTTTCACCGAATACGCTTGCCTGTAACCAACATCCCCCGCTCGCGGCGCGGTCCACGAAACGCCGGAAACAGGATACTCCGCAACCTTAGCCGCTTCTCCGTAAAAATCTCTGATTGAAATATCTCGGTATGCCGCGAAAATCACCGCAAAGCCCTTACGGAATAACACGCTTGCATTGCTTTGGTCTTCATCATCTTCTTCTGTTTCTTGACCGAAGCCCATGCGGTCTGCGTTCATTCCGATATACCCGAAGGTATCATATAACGCTTCCTGCATAATAATGCCTGTATTGCTTGAATTCCCCGCGTTGTATGAATCTATTTCATCCAACACCTCACGCGCCGCGTAAACCGCCGCAATGTCTAACATGCCAGACGCCGCGCCGTAAATTAAATCATACGGGTCGGTTTCCCGGAAGCTTATTCTTGCGGTTGCGGGTACGCCTTTATAATAGTTTTCGTTAGCGGAAAGTGCGGCGTTAAACCCGTCAAATTCAATCAATTTATACGCGCCCGCGCCAAGCGGAGTCATTCCCGCCGCGCTTTTGGAGCGGATTCCGGAAAGGTCACCCCTGATAAACCCGTATATGCCGTTATCGTAATCATAAAGCTCTGTGTTTCCGTAATAATGCAAAGGCGCGACCGGAAATACAAAGGAATAAACCGCAGACGGCATATTCCCGTTTATACTAACCTCAACTTCATAATCACCGATTCTGCTGATTCCGCTGATTGTCGCCGAACCTGTGTTGTCGGCGTCCGCGGCGGCGCATTTTTCAATAAACAATCTTGTGATTTCCTGAACCGGATTATCATATTCGCTGATTCTTTCCGCATTTATATAGGCTTCAATGTCGCCCTCATAAAACTCGTAAAACTCTTCAAAAAAATCTTCAATCGTCGGGAATTCATTTACTAAATTCCATTCCCTGCCCGAAATAAAGGAAGTAAACGGTCCGTAAATCGCATCTAAATCCTCTGAAGCGGGCGCAATTTCTATGAAATCAGCGGTGCGCCATATCATCATTGCCAATGCCGTTTTCATCCACTCATCCGACTCTATATCACCGCCGGTTGAAATAAGCGCGGCGTATTCACCGTAGTTTTTAACGCTGTAGCTCACGATTGCTTTAACGTGAGAAATCCATGCTTCCCTGTAACATTCCGAAAACAATTCATAAAGTTCTTCCGTAAAATCATCATTTTCAATTTCGGGTTCAAATTCTTCATCACGGTACAATTCAAAGCATAACGCGGCTATTTCGGCATATTTTCGATAAACTGTGCTGTCAGCGTTAGTTCTGTAATAATCAAGCCCCGTAACCGGCAGTCTGCCAAGCCCGTAATCCCCGTCGTAATCCGCATCGCAAAGCGCGTAAAGCGTAAAAATTAAATCATCGGCGGTAAGCGGCTTCCCGTCGCTGAAATAAACATCTTCTCTCAAATTAAAGTTAAAAACAGTGCTGTTTCTGTTTGTGCTTATTTCAATATCAGCAATACCTTTATATTCATACTCAACGCCGTCAAAGGTTCTTTTTTCTCCCGAAACCGCATTTTGCACAACTTCTCCGCGCCTGTCAAGCGTTACGAGCGGAACATTAATCACACTCATCACATCGGCGTCGCCCGCATTTTTGAGGTAATCGGTGAAAAACGGCGAAAAAACTCCGGTCATGCCGGTTGTTCCGATGATGATTTCATTTCTTTCACTTATTTCTTCTGTTTCTTCAATTTCTATGATTTCTTCTGTATTATCGTCAGTTTTACTGCAAGATAGCGGGATTGTCAATAAAAACGCCGCCGTCAGCGCGAATAATATGTATTTCATTGCCATGCCTTTCTTTTATTAACGCTTTAATAAATTATATTATAACATAAATTCATTAACTCGTCAATGAATTTATGTTTTGATTGACATTGAGCGTTAAACATGATAAAATAGAATAGGATTCTTATTGAAAGGCGTGACAGGAATGGAAAAAAACGGCACGGAGGTAATTCCCGAAATGGTAAAAGTAGATTCGGACGAATTAAATAAGGAACAGATGAAAGCGTTTCAATCGGGTAAGCCGATTGAATTTTCCGGCGGTCTTTCCGAAGACGCCATGGCAGATATAGCGGCAATGGACGCAATGGATTTAAGCGACCTGCTCCCCCCCGAACCCGCTTCCCCCGAAGAACCGGGGCAAACCGTTTCTATGCCGGCTGAACCTGCCGGTTCAGAAAATCAGGATAATTTAATCAGCGAATCCGGCGAAGTAGAATTTAATCCTGATATTCATTCGGAAGAAAAAATCATTATAAAGCAAGGCGTAACCGAGCTAAAAAGATTTGAAATTCCGCGCGCTGTTAAGAGAACAATCCTTGTTGTTTTCGCTTTAATCGCCGCATTCGCGCTCGGATTCTGCGTGCATTTCATTATGGCAAGCGAAATATTCCCCGGATATGTGAATGAAACCGGTTATAAATGCGCCGCCGCAACATTAAATATAATTCCGAAAGATAAGGAATTTATGATTTTTGACATTTATGTAAAAAAAGATGCTGAAACCACCGAATGTATCGTTTTCGGTGTGCTGTCCGAAGCAGTGAATAATTTTAATCCCACTTATTACCGTTTTATTATAAATAATTCCGATTCGGAAGACACAAATGTTTACCTTCCCTTTGACCCCGAAAAACACAGTGCCTATAAGCAGGGCTCAGACCAGGAACGAATGGCGGCTGACACCATGATGAGTTATTATAACGCATTTCTGCGTTCGGTCGATGAAATAAACGCCGGAAGCGAACGCTGGCAGAGAGCGGATATAGCGTATATTAAAACAAGGTTGGCGAAAGAAAAATAATAATTAGGAGCGGTTCAAATGAACCGCTCCTGCTTTATTCATCGCCTTTATTTACATTAATAAATAAACTTGGTTTTGACGGTTTAAATATAGCGTCCATTACCCGCTTTGTTTTATGCGAAACCGGTACTCCGTCCGCGTCCGTAGGTATGTTTTCATCCGAAAAGCCGTCCCTGCGTTCAAATCCGCGCAGTATATCCGTAAAGCCGATTTCGGTTGTTTCTTCTATTTTCTGCGATGCGTAAATTCTTGCCGGACGTTCTTCGCGCTCTTTGGGTATATTCAAAGAAATAGCAGGCGCGGGAATTTCCCGTGCGACGGGGATGTCCCGTGCGGTTGGAATTTCCCGTGCGGTCGGAACATCTGCGGATTGAAGTGCTTGCGAAAACGCTGAAACACGCGGCTTCTGCGGTTCTGTGCGTAGAGGGCGTTCCTCGCGGAGGGAGCGGTTCGCTTCTTTGGTCATAACCGATTCTTTCCCGTTCCGTGCGGCGGGGATTTCCCGTGCAGTCGGAATATCCCTTGCCGAAACCGTTTTAGCCGGCTTCTTTGGGCTGAATACTTTTACGTATTCCTCCGGTTTTGCCGG
>WRJM01000066.1 GCA_009782265.1 Oscillospiraceae bacterium
CAGAATATTTAATGAATATGAGGTCAAAATGAGCGTAATTGACAAAATCATGGCGGAACTGCATGACGGAAGCCACGCGGCAATCATCACATCAGAAGTCAACCGTTTTTACGCGACTGGATTCAGCTCCAGCGCGGGTACGCTTTTTATTATGAAAGAGCGGGCTTATTTTGTTGTTGATTCGCGTTATTACGAAAACGCGGCGGAAACAGTCCGTGACTGCAAGGTGGTTTTGCAGGAAGAATTAACCGAACAGGCGGAACGGATTTTCGGCGCGCACGGAATCCGGCATGTTTCGGTTGAAAATAAAACCATGACATTGAGCGACGCTTCGGAATACATTGATAAATTTGAAAAAATGAGTTTTGATACTTCGGCGTGGCTTTCGGATATTATTGAAAAACAGCGTATAATAAAAGCAGAAACCGAATTCAAAAATATTGAAACCGCGCAGAGAATCACAGAACGCGCTTACACGAAGGTTTTGGATAAATTAGAATCCGGCTTCACTGAAAAGCAGATTGCAACATTGCTGACTTATTATATTTTAGAACTCGGCGGGGATGATATTGCGTTTCCGGTGATTGCGGCAAGCGGGAAGAATTCAGCAATACCGCACGCAAAACCCACCGGAAAAAGCATAGCGGACGGGGAGTTTTTAATTTTAGATTTCGGGGCAGTTTATAAAGGCTACCGCGCCGATATGACCAGAACGGTCGCGCTCGGCGGCGTCAGCGACGAGATGAAGCGGGTTTACAATGCCGTTCAGGGCGCGAACGGCGACGCACTCAAGGCACTTCGTCCGGGGATTTCCGGAAAGCTTGTTGACAACGTGGCAAGAAGTACGCTTGAAGCGTGGGGGTATGATAAATACTTCACGCACGGTTTAGGGCACGGCGTAGGGCTTGAAACCCATGAAGCCCCGACTTTATCTAAGAAAAGCGATTCAACCCTGCGTGAAGGCATGGTGGTTACAGTTGAACCGGGGGTATATATCCCGGGGAAATTCGGCGTAAGGATTGAGGATATGGCATATATCACCGATGAGGGCTGTATTTGCCTGACGAAAACACCGAAAGCACTTTTAATTAAATAAAATACTTGCAAAATGATGCAGTTTATTGTAAAATAGAATAAAGAAACATTTAAGGAAGGGAAAACATAATGATTTCAGCAGGAGATTTCAGGAACGGCGTAACTTTTGAAGAAGACGGAAACGTCATGCAGGTGGTTGAGTTCCAGCATGTCAAACCGGGCAAGGGCGCGGCGTTCGTCAGAACCAAGGTGAAAAACGTGATTACAGGGGGTGTGGTGGAAAAATCCTACAACCCGTCGGCGAAATTTGAAAGCGCGTTCATTGAACGCAGGGACATGGAATTTTCTTACATTGACGGCGACCTGTATCACTTTATGGACAGCGAAACTTATGAAGACGTCCCTGTCAATAAAGCCGAGCTCGGCGACGCTTTCAGATTCGTCAAGGAAAATATGATTTGTAAAGTCCTTTCTTATAAAGGTAAGGTTTTCGGCGTAGAACCGCCTAACTTTGTGGAACTTGAAATCGTTGAAACCGACCCCGGCTTCAAAGGCGACACCGCAACCAACGTAACCAAGCCCGCAAAGCTTGAAACCGGCGCGGAAGTCAGAGTTCCTTTGTTCATCGATATAGGGGAGGTCGTCAGAATCGACACCCGCACCGGCGAATATATGGAACGCGCAAATAAATAATAACAAGTATAAACAACACTGACAACCGGTATAAGAAAGGAAATGCTATGATTCCTAATGAAAAATTAGCGCATCTTAACCGTTTAATGAAAGAAATGAAGCTGACCGGTGCGACGGCTGAAGAAAAACTGTATATAGCGATAACGGACGCGCTGAATGAAATGGCTGAGGCTATAAACGGTTATGACGAAGCGTTTGACGGCATGGCTGAGGTTTTAGCGGATGTTGAAGAAAGCGTTTACGAGCTTGAAGACGAGGTTTTCGGAGGCGACCGTTCAGAATTCGGCGATTACGGCGATTTTGATGAAGAAATATATGATATAAACTGCGGAAATTGCGGAAAAACAATTACTGTGGATTATGACGCGCTTGACAGCGGTTCGGTTATTTGCCCGGGTTGCGGCGAACTGATTGAATTCACGATTGAAGATGAAGAATAAAAAAACCCGCCAATCGGCGGGTTTTTTTCATGCGTCCAAAGTAATAAACAAAAATTCAATAAAAAAGCAAATTGTTTTGTTTAAATGCACAGTATAACAAAATCTGCTTGCAATATGTCCTATATTTTGATATAATTACTGTGTGTATAAAGAACATGTAAAGGACGGGGATTAATACAATGCCGGATTCACGGAAAAGCAAGCTGACCACAAAGTCAATCAACCTTTATTACGGCAGTGTTCATGCTTTAGGCGATGTTACCGTAGAAATACCCGAATGTTCCATAACGGCAATTATCGGACCATCCGGCTGCGGAAAATCCTCATTCCTGCGTTTGTTTAACCGCATGAATGATTTGATTCCGATAGCAAGGGTTGAGGGGGAAGCTTTTCTTGACGACAGTCCGATTTACGGGAAAGACGCGGAAGATGTTGCTTCTCTCCGTAAAAAAATCGGCATGGTTTTTCAAAAACCCAATGTGTTCCCCGCAAGCATTTATGAAAATATCGTCATCGGACCTAAAAGCCACGGAACAGAAAATAAAGCCGTGTTAAATGAAATTACAGAAAGATGTCTGACAAAGGTTGCTTTGTGGAGTGAAGTTAAAGACAGTTTAAGAAAACCCGCACAGGAGCTTTCTTCGGGACAGCAGCAAAGGCTGTGTATTGCACGCGCGCTTGCGGTAGACCCAGAAGTTATCCTGATGGACGAATCGTGCAGTGCTTTAGACCCTGAATCCACCGCGAAAATCGAAGAGCTTATGCTTGAGCTTGCGAAGCAGTACACCATTATTATTGTAACGCACAATATGGAGCAAGCGGCAAGAGTTTCGGACATGTCCGCGTTTATGATGATTGATGAGGAAAAAATCGGCAGACTTGTTGAATTTTCTCCGACAACAGAGATGTTCTTGAACCCGAAGGACAAGCGTACCGAGGATTATATCGAGGGCAGATTCGGGTAAACGAATCTGCAAGATTCAGGGTAAACGAATCTGCAACACATAGAAATATCTATTGTTCACTTCCGAAGTAATAAGTAAAGAGGTAATAAATGAAATATAAAATTTGCATTATATTGCTGGTTGCTTTAATCTGCACGGTGCTGATGACTTCCTGCGGCGAGGAAGAGGGAACAAAAATCGTGATTGCAGGTTCTACTTCGGTTCAGCCGTATGCTGAAATATTATCTGAGGATTATGAAGCGTTAGCGTCCGAAATTAAAGTGATTATCAACGGCGGCGGTTCTTCGGCGGGCATTTCCGCCGTGATGAAAAATGTTGCAGACATCGGAATGTCTTCACGAAGCCTGAACGAAAAAGAAAGCGGCTTATGGTCGGTGGAAATCGCTAAGGACGGGCTTGCTTTAATTATACATCCGGACAACCCTGTCACGAATCTTTCCATAGAACAAATCCGCGGTATTTACACGCAGGAAATCACCAACTGGAGCGAACTCGGCGGCGTAAATCATAAAATTCACGTTATATCAAGGGAAGAAGGCTCAGGGACGAGAAGTGCGTTTTCCGATATGGTTATGGACGGGGCAAGAATCACCCCCAAAGCAATCGTACAGAATTCAAACGGCGCGGTCAGACAGCTTGTATCCGGCGATAAATACGCAATCGGTTTTATTTCGTTGGGGTTGGTTGAACATCAGGACGGTTTAAAGCCTGTTAAAGGGCTAAGTATAAACGGCATTACGCCAATCCGTGAAAACGTAATCAACGGCAGTTATAACTTATTCAGACCGTTCCTGTTTGTTTCAAACAAAGAACCGGAGGGAACGGTGAAGGATTTTATTGATTTTATACTTTCAGAACACGGTCAGCAGATATTGATTGATGAAGGTCTTATTTCCGTATCACCGGAAAAGGAGATTGGCTGATGAAAAAATTCAAAGAAAAATTATCAGGTAGAATATTTCTATTGCTTGCGCTTTCCTCTATATCAGCGTTAGTGTTGATTACGGTTTTCATTTTTGTGCAGGGGCTTCCGATTATCGCAAAAGTAGGTTTTTTTAAGTTTATATCGGGTATGGAATGGGCACCGGGAGAAGGCGAATTCGGGATTTTTCCGATGATTGCCGGTACGGTATCGGTAACGCTCGGCGCCGCGCTTATCGGAATTCCGGTAGGAATCTGCTGCAGTATCTTTATGGCAGAGCTTGCGCCGGAAAAAATGAGGAAAATTTTTAGACCGGCGATTCAGCTTCTTGCAGGAATCCCGTCTGTTTTATACGGTTTCTGCGGATTAATTTTTGTCGTTCCCTTAATCCGCGATTACTTAGGAGGACCGGGCATGAGCATACTTGCCGGTTCAATTATCCTTGCAATTATGATTCTGCCGACCATCATCAGCATTTCGGAAGTATCTTTAATCGCATTGCCCCGCCATTATAAGGAAGGCGCGCTTGCGCTTGGTATGACGCATTGGCAGACCATTCTACGCGTTCAGCTTCCCGCGGCAAAGTCGGGAATCGTCGCGGCGGTGATTTTGGGAATCGGGCGCGCAATCGGCGAAACCATGGCAGTGATTATGGTTTTAGGCAACTCTGTCGCTATTCCGGAATCCATACTTGATTCCGTAAGAACTTTAACCACTAATATCGGCTTAGAAATGGCTTATGCTTCGGACGAGCATCAACAGGCACTCTTTGCCACGGGCATTGTTTTATTCGTGATTATAATGATTTTGAACGCAACCGCACAGTATATAACCCGTAAAAAGCATAGCAAAACACAAAACAAGAGGAAATCAAATGAAACGAAGAATCAAACCGCAGACCGCTGAAAAAATCGCAAAGGGTGCAATATGGACGATTGCCCTTATGGTGATTGGTATTTTGATTGCCATTATTGTTTATATTCTGTATAAGGGACTGCCGGTCATTAACTGGAGCTTCCTGACGGAAGCCCCGCGCAGAATGGGTAAAGAGGGCGGTATTTCTTCCTCAATTATTATTACCCTGTCCGTGACGGCTTTGGCTGTTTTGATTGCAATGCCGTTCGGTATCGGAACAGCTTTTTATCTTGCCGAATATACAAGGGATAATATCATAACGCGCATTATCCGTTTCAGCGCGGAATCGTTGGCAGGGATTCCTTCAATCGTATACGGGCTTTTCGGGTATATTTTCTTCCTTGAAATCTTAGGCTTGGGCTGGTCGGTGCTTTCGGGCGGACTGACATTAGCGATTATGATTCTGCCTACGATTATCCGAACTTCTGAGGAAGCGATTCTTGCTGTATCAAAAACATACCGTGAAGTTAGTTTTTCGCTCGGCGGAACAAAATGGCAGACAATTCGGAAAGCGGTTTTTCCGTCGGCGGTGCGCGGGATTACGAACGGGATTATTTTAAGCGTGGGCAGAAGCGTTGCGGAAACTGCGGCGGTGATTTTAACCGTAGGTTCGGACTTGAAAATGCGGACGATGGCGATTCATTTTTATCAGCTTGTTATGGAAGGCATTTCCATGGAAAACGCTTACGGCACGGCGGCGATTTTGATTATACTGATTTTCTTTATTAATGTTGTCGCCAACATGCTGATAGACAGATTCATAGCTAAGGGGCGTTAATGAAACATGAGCAGTAATATGCAAAATAAAATAGAAATTAAAAACCTGAATTTCTTTTACAATGAAAAACAGGTTATTCGTAATTTTAATTTAAATATTCCGGCAAATAAAATCCTGTCGGTTTTCGGGCCGGCAGGGAGCGGTGTAACCACTTTGCTTCGCTCGTTAAACCGGCTGTGTGACCTTTCGCCGGAAGCCCGTTCGGAAGGGGAAATTCTGCTTGACGGCAAAGACATACGCAGTCCCGACATCAATGTAACCGAGCTTAGGCGCAGGGTCGGGATTGTTTTTGATGTGCCGACGCCGCTTCCTATGTCCATTTTCGACAACATTGCTTACGGTCCGCGTTTAAAAAGGAAAAAAAAGGACGGGAAAATTTCCGAAACAGTGGAGCTTGCACTGCGGCAAGCGGCACTCTGGGACGAGGTCAAGGACAGGCTGACCGTACCGGCAATGAGCCTTTCGGGCGGACAACAACAGCGTTTATGTGTGGCGCGTGTGCTGGCACTGAAACCGGAGGTGATTCTGCTTGACAGACCCTGTTCAGGGCTTGACCCCATATCAACGGCGAAAATAGAGGATTCGCTGACGGAATTAAAAAAGCAGTTCACGATTATTATTTCACCGCATAACACACAGCAGGCAGGGCGGATTTCCGACCGCGTGGCGTTCATGCTGATGGGGGAATTAATTGAGGAAAGCACGAACGTTGAGGTCTTCAAGAACCCGAAAGACCAGCGAACGAGCGATTATATTACGGGAAGGTTCGGATAAACCATACATGAGCGTCCCCTACAAATCATCTGCGTCCTGAACGGGTTTTTCATTCCTGTTTACAGGCGAGCCGGTATAAGAACCGTTGGGGTCGGTATCCGGTGCTTTCATTTCACCGAGCATTTTTCTTGGTTTTTCCATAACCTCGTTGGTTTTTTCTTTCTTTTTGTTTTGTTTAAGCATTTTGGATTCCTTTCTTTTATAATTGTAGGTAATGTTTATAGTGCGAAGCTCCGCTTCGCTACGGGGGACTGTTCTTTTTGCTTGTGCAAAAAGAACCAAAAACACAGCCCTGCGGGCGGCTTTATCCTCTTGTTCAAAAGATTCCTTCTTATAAGATTATACACAATGACTGCTACAGATAAGTTTACGCTGACTATGATTAGGTTTAAAGTAGGATTGACGCTTAATAAGAGGACGTAGCCCTCCGCAGGCGCGTGTTTCTTTGGTTCGTTTCTTTGCACGAGCAAAGAAATGAACGTCCTCCGCCCGCAGGCGGCGGGCAACATCGCATTATATAAATTCCATAAAGTTTCATTTTTATTATTTGAACGGAGAAAACAATTATTCATGGAAATCAGAAACCCTGAATTTTTTCAGAAAACCGCGCTTGAAGCCGCGCCGCTTCTCGTCGGAAAACTGCTCTGCCGCCGTATCAACGGCGAAATCACCCGCTTGCGGATTACCGAAACCGAGTGTTATATGGGTGAAGACGATAAAGCCTGCCACGCTTCAAAAGGAAAAACCCCGCGCACTTCGGTTTTATACGAAGCGGGCGGGATTTATTACGTGTATTTAATTTACGGTCTGCACTATCTCCTCAACATTGTTTTCGGAGAAGCCGGCGTTCCGCAAGCCGTGCTGATTCGTTGCTGTGAGGGGTTTGAAGGTCCGGCAAAGCTTACAAAAAGGCTTTCGGTAGATAAAAACTTTAGCCGCACAAGCGTTTTAACATCAGACGAATTATGGCTTGAAGACGACGGGTTTAATCCGGAGCTGATTACGCTTCCGCGGGTCGGGATTGATTACGCGGGCGAATATTGGCGGGATATTGAATGGCGGTTTAAGTCGATAAATTCTCCGCCCTTACTTCCGTAAAGGTTACCCGCAGTTGCTTATTGGTCACTTCCAAAGAAACAGGCAATCCGGCTTTATCAACAATTAAAATATAATTGTTATTATCCGCTGTTCCCGTGATTTCAACCGCGTTTTTACCGGAGGAAACAGTTACATCCTCTTTAGCAAACGCACATTCTAAAACCTTTAACATCACGAACGCCGTTATATTAACACCGGACGTAAAATCACTGTCGGAATTGACAGCGAAATCCGCGTAAGAAACGGTCATTTCTGCCGGAGTATAATTGATTGAAATTCCCTGCAAGGCGTAGGGTTCAATTAGCTCTCCCTCCCAACTGCCCCGCGCGCTTCGTGTAAACCGCGCCGTACAGCTTGTATTTTCATATTCTAACCGCGCCGTGAACGAATACGCCTTGTCGAAATCTAAGTTATCAAAGCTGATTCCGCCGAAACAAGAGGTAAAAATCAATGCAGATATTACCGTTAGTATAACAAATTTGGTTTTTTTCATAAAAAGCCTCCGTCAATTATAATGACAGAGGCTTGTTTCATTTAATATATTAATGCTGACGCATTAATATATAAATTGAAACCAATTACGGCAGACTTTTCATCATCCACGGCAGGAAATCCGCAACATCGCCCGGCATAATCCCTGAAAGCGCCATGCTTTCCGCTAACTTTTCGGCGGTTAAGCCGTGGAGATACACCCCGAGCAAGGCGGCTTCAAGCAACCGGACGCCCTGCGCGGCGAACGAAGTAATCATTCCGGTCAGAACATCGCCCGAACCGCCTTTCGCAAGACCTGCGTTACCTGTAATGTTGATGAAAACACGTCCGTCAGGAGCGGCTACGACTGTATTGACACCTTTCAGAACCGTGACGGTATTCCATTTTTCGGAAAAATCCCGCGCATGTTTGATTCTGTCCGCTTGAATTTCGTTGAAAGGCGTGCCGGTCAGTCTGCTGAATTCCCTTGGATGCGGCGTAATTACTTTAAGCTTGTCATTTTCTTTTAAAACATTTATATTAAGGCTCAGCAGATTTATACCATCAGCGTCTAAAATTATCGGACAAATACAATTTTTTATGACCGTTTCCGTCAGATTTTGCGTATGCGTGGTGATTCCAAGCCCGCAACCCAAGGAAACTGCACTGAAACCGCTTAGTTTATTTTTCAGTTTATCGGCGGCGTCACTGTCTAAAAAGCCGTCTGCGTCGCCGTAAAGCGGCAGAAATGTTGCTTCGGGAATCGCAGGCGCAATCGAGCGGCAGACTTCCTTAACGCTTGCCAGCGTTACAATGCCCGCGCCGCACTTTAATGCAGCTTTTGTTGAAAGCAGAGCCGCACCCATGAACTGTTCGCAACCGGCTATATTCAGCAGTTTCCCGAAATCGCCTTTATGTGCGCTTTTTCCGCGCACCGGAATATGCTTTAAAACCTCTTCTCCGATAAAAGATGCTTCATATTCCTCATAACATTCCGGCGGGATTCCGATATCCAAAAGAACCAAATCGCCGCAACTGTCAAAACAGGTATGGGAAAGCAAGCCTTTTTTTGCCGCGCCGAGCATAAAAGTAACATCGGGGCGGAAAGCCGATTCCGCCATTCTACCGGTCGTCGCGTCAACGCCGCTCGGTACGTCCACAGAAATTTTGATAATGTCGCAGTTGTTACTGATAAAACGGAAAAGCGAAGCAATTTTAGGTTCAAGCTCACCCTCGAAGCCTGTTCCGAAAACGCAGTCAATCACGACGTCACAGTTGGTTAAAGCGGTTTTAACAACTTCTTCGCGATGGGTATAGAGCGCGGTATCAAGCAATTCGCCGTTTACGCCGGTCACACAGTATTTACTGTAATTTTCCCTTGCGTTCGCGCTGGTCGGCAAATCTGACACAAAAAGGCAAAGCACCATACCGCCGGCTTCTTTAATCCTCTGCGCTAAGACGATGCCGTCGCCGCCGTTATTTCCGCGTCCGCACAAAACCACAAACGCCAAACCGCTTACATCGCCCGTAATCCGTACAAGCTGTTTGAAGCAGGCGTTACCGGCGTTATCCATCATAGCCGAGAAAGTGATTCCTTTGCGGTCGGCGTTTTCTTCCGCTTTTTTCATTTGCTGTGCCGTGACAATATACTTCATCCGAATTCCTCTACTTTTTACGTTTCTTTAAAACCACCGATAAAATGCCGACTCCGATTAAAACAACCAACGCGATTCCCGCAATGATGATTTCATTTGAAAAATCAACGCCGGTGGCGGGGTTGATGATGTTTATAACTTCCATAATTTTTCCTTTCCTTTGTAAATGCAGATGATGTTTATAATGCGAAGCTCCGCTTCGCTTAACGAAGGACGTTCATTTCTTTGCTCGGAAAGAAACTGAACCCGGCAGGAAAACCGCGGCTTTCCTGCAAAACACCTGCGCCTGCGGCGGGCTACGTCCCCCTTCAAGGGAGATTACTTACTTTTTTAACTTATCCCTA
>WRJM01000067.1 GCA_009782265.1 Oscillospiraceae bacterium
CTCCGGTGTAAACGGAAGAATCATACGAAGTAACACAATAAGCCAGATGTAATACTGCCATGATTTTTTCAGTCGGTTTTTGTACAGCGGTTTAAACACCAGTAAAACCAATGCCGCCAATCCTCCGGAAACAGAAACGGATAGGATTACTTTTAATACTTCATTCATAGGTTTCCGCCTTTATCTTTCCAGAACTCCTGAAGCTCCGAAAAATCCTGTTCACTCAGGCAATCCTGCTTCAGCAGGGATGCAACCAAGTTTTTCGCGTTACCCTCAAAGAATTTGCCGAGGAAGGACTGCGTTAAGGTCGCCGTGTAGTCGCTCTCTGAACAAACCGCCACGTACTCGTTAAATCTTCCCAGCTTCTCAACCTTGAGTACATCTTTTTCAACTAAACGGGCAAGGAAGGTCAGCACGGTATTGGCTTTCCATTTTTTCCCCAACCCGCTCAGCTTTTCCATAAGCAACGAAAGAAATACGCGCCCGCCTTCGCTCCAGATAATTCTCATAATTTCTAATTCCGCGTCTGAAATTGTGTGTTTACTCATAATTTTACCCCTTTTTTATGTTTCACCTATACCCTGTAGTTTATATTCTACACTATGTAGATTGATTTGTCAATAGGTTTTTGGAAAATTTTTAAATTTTTTGAAAATATTTTTTAAAACACGGTATAGTCCTTAAACTTTATAGTTAATTTACTATAAAACATTGACTAATACTGAAAATAATAACGGCGACCAAGTCGCCGTTATTGTTTTTGCGGATTTTTTAGAAAGCTTTTAATGAGGGATTAGTATCAATCTAACTTATCAGGAATCTTTATAGAATTACCGGGACGGGATGTCGGTATTGTTCTGCGTCCTTCGGGCGGCAATGCGCGTTTAGCTTCAAATCCGTTTTCGCGTATTCCTAAAACGCTCCAGTCAAGCTGATTACCCAGCATATAAAGCGCGGAAAAATACGTAGCTTCCGTTTCTCTTGTTACGTCCCCCGACTGCATAAAACCGAGTACATATTTAACAAGATTCTGCTCTTGCCGCGCATAATTCGCGCTGATCGTGACGCCGATTTTTTTAATCATCTGGTCGCGGTTTACAGAGCCGATTAATGCGGGAAGCCGCGGGTCATCCATAAATTTACGGATTTGATTAGCGTCATAAGCAAGCGCACCCGCAATCTGTGAACCTACGCCCTTGAACGCCGCGTTAATCGCGTTGTTAATATCATCGCCGCAATCCCGAAGTACGCCCGTGTCCGGAGGGGTCATCATGCCCGAAGGAACATTTGTTTCTCCGGCAATCGCCATCATCATCACAGCGGGGTTTGAAGCACCCTGCATCCAGCTTTTATACCACGCTTCAAGCTGAGTAAAGCTCGCTTGCAAAGCGGGAAAAAGCGATTTCCTCATTCTTGAGAACAATTGCTGTTTACGTGTTTCGGTAACAAATTCCGCGTCTAATCCGGGGATTGCTTCAAACACCTCCGCGTAAGTCCGCCTTGTTACCTGCTGGCGCAGTTTAAAGAAAGTAGGGTCAACAGGCTCGTCGTTTTCATCGGCAAACTGTTCCATTTCCGCGAGCAGTTTTTCGGGTACGTCAAACATACCTACCTTTTCTGCCAAAGCCGCACGTATAGCGGCAATAACGGTAGATTGGTCGGGTTTAATCACGCCGCCTACTTTTAAAGCTTTCAGCCAGTTTTCCTCATCGGGCGTTTCGGGCAGTACGCCGTCAAAATTAGTTAATATTCCCGCCTGCGACGCCGGCGCGGAGTCCGCCGCCGCGCTTTTAAGCAGTTTATTCGCCTGTACGGGATTAAGCCCTGCCGTAATAAGGTCGGATTTTTCAAGTTCTGCTAAATCCTCAGGCGTGTTTACGCCGAGTGCCGCAATCGCGTCAATTTTTTCCTGCTCTGTAACACCGACTTCCTTTAAAATTTCGAGCATTTTTTCGTTCATAAATATAACCGTTCCTTTCCGGAATTTATCCGGTTTGGCGTAGCCAAATTGCGGTCGCTGTTTGACCGCAAAAGAATAAATTCCCGTTTGAAAAATTTATTTTCAAACACTTCTCCTGTTTTTAATAATACCGATTAATTCCACTAATTCCTTCTGACCGTTTTGGACTGCTATATCCATACATGATTTACCCGAGTTTGTTGTTTGGTCTAAATCCGCGCCGCGCTCCGCTAACCACTTGAATATGTCTTTATAACCTTTGAGAGCGGCGATATGTAACGGCGACATGCCCGCGTTATTGAGTGAATCGATAAAACTGCCTTTTTCAAGCAGAAGCGCAAGCATATCTTTAAATCCGTTAAAGGCGGCGATATGAATTGCTTCGTCCCCGTCCGCGTCCCTGGTTCTTATATCCGCACCCGCAAAAAGAAGCATTTTCACAATTTCCTTTTGATTATTGTAAACGCTGATAATTAAAGGCGAATTCCCCGCAGAATCGGCGGCGTTCGCGTCCGCGCCGTTTTCAAGGAGCATTTTAACACATTCTTTATTTCGGTTATAACAAGCGTTATAAAGCAAGCTCCGCCCGCTGTCATCAAACGAGGAAACATCCGCGCCGCCCTCAAGCAGAATAGCAAGTAAATCATTCTGTCCCCTTCTCGAAACAATATGAATAGGCAGAACGCCGTTATCATCGGCAATAGAGGTATCCGCGCCGTTATCAATCAACAGCTTGAAAATTTCCTTATGCCGCCCGCTTGCCGCGAAGTGCAAAGCTGTTTTTCCGTCACGCTCGGTATAATTAACGTCGACACCGCTCTCAATTAATACAGAAGCAAGCGTATTCATACCAAGTCCCGCAACATAATGAAGCGGTGTACGTCCCATATCGTCAACATATGTAACATCAATGTCGCCGCGTTTTAACAGCATTTCAGCAACGCCGCGCTGTCCCGCCTTGCAGGCTTTCATAAACGCCGCGTCTAAATCATCAGGGTCAATGTCTAAAATAACGTTCGCTTTTTCAAGCAAAGACACGACCGAACGCTTGTTCTCATTTAAAGCAAGCTGATACGCGCTGAAGCCGCCTGCATTTTGAACGCTTGAATCTACGCCGTTTTCAAGAAGTAAACGTATACGGTTTACATTCCCCTCCGCGACAGCGTAATGCAGACAGGTATTTCCTTGATTGTCCTGCGTATCTATTTGCGCGCCTAAAGAAATTAACTGCTTAATTAAAGCCAGTTCTGTATCACTTTTTGTAAAAGCTAACATAAGAGGCGTTTGCCCTGCGTTGTTATACGCTTCTGTGTCCGCGCCTCCCTCAATCAGCAGTTCTATGATTTTGCATGAATCCTGGGATTTAGGTTTCGGGTTAAAGCTCGCGTTCCAGCCGGTCCACGAATCATATTCGACTAAAAAATGGAGCGGTGTTCTGCCGTCGCTGTCTGCCACGGTAGGGTCTGCACCGTATTCTAAAGCTAAACGGCAGAGCGGAAAATTATGCGTTTTGGCGGCGGCGTGAATTGACGTAAATCCGTAATCGTCCGAGGCATTGACATCAGCACCGAATTCGCGCAGACGTTCAAAAATTTCAAGAACCCATTCCTTATCATTTTTAAATACGCTTAGTATAACAGGTTTGCCGGAATTCCCGCAAGTTTCGTTCACATCGGCGCCCATAAGAAGCAGTTGATGAACGGCATGGGGTGAAGCGTTCTCACAGGCGTAATACAAAGGCGTATAATCCTTTGTGTCGGAAGCGTTCACATCTATATCGTTTCTGTTCAGCAGTGCCTCAAGCCATATGCCCAAACGTCCGTAATTAATCAAAACATGGTGAAGCAGGGTTTTACCGGAAGCGTCTTGTTCGTTAATATCATCGATATTATCTAAAACATCTTCAAAATAATAAAGAGGAAGACAGCAACCGGAATTAGTATTTAAAATGATTTCTTTAACCTCATCCGTACCGTAATCAGGCATAAAGTCGCTGAACATAGGATACACTTCTTCAAAAAACGGAATGTATTTTTCTTCCCCGCAATACCTCACTAATATTGTGATATAATCCCGCCTATAAAGGTCAAAGCCAAGTTCATACAATGCTTTTATCATATCGTCAAGCCTGTAGCTTAAACAATATTCCATATGGTCCGCGTATTTCGTTTTCTCCTTTAAATTTTCATAAATATCAGCACCCGCTTCAACGAGTATATTAACGAGTTCTGCATCCCTTTTATAAATAGCAATCCCAAGCATTGTATACCAGCTTCCGCCGTAAGTAGCCCATTGATTTATATCCTCTCCAAGGCTTATAAAATGTTTTGTTAATCCGGGGTGTTTATTCCAAACCGCTGATTTTAAATCAGTAATTTTATTTCTTTTGGCGTATTCTAACATTTCAGAATTTGCCTGTGCCGCCATTTCGTCGTCACTGAGAGGAACAGTCAAAAGTGCCGTGATTTCTTTAGACGCACTGCATCTTTTCGCATAATCCAAAGGTAAATTCTCGTTTTTATCTAAAATATCGGTTCTTGCACCTTTTTCAACAAGAGCCTTTGCAACCTCAACAAGAGCCGCCTGCGCCGCGTGGTGAAGCGCGGTTTTATTATCATCGTCGGTGTGGTCTAAGTCTGCGCCGTTTTCTATAAAAATAAGAGCGGCTTTCGTGTTCTTTTTAAAAATAGCTTGGATTAGCGGCGAATACCCGAACTTAACGATTCTGTTTATATCCGCACCCGCTTCAACTAATTCTTCAATAACGTCAAGATTGTGTTCCATTGCATTAATAAGCACGTCATCGCCTCTTTTATCGCTGACGTTAGGGTCTGCGGAATGTTCAAGCAGTAACGCAATAACTTTTTTCTGCTCGTCAAGGTCACTATGCCGCGAGGAAACAGCAAGCAGAAGCTCATCATTAACCTTCGCTCCGTTTGACAACAGCAGAGCGGTTAATTCCGCGCTAAACAAGTTGACGGCTTTAAACAAAGCAGTTTGCTTGCTCATATTCAAAGCATCTAAGGGAGAACCTATTTCAACCAACCAACGGGCAACCTCGGCATGTCCTTTATGGACGGTTTGAATTAAAGCAGTATTCCCCATAACTAAAAATCCAAGGTTAATCCCGCCCTGCGCATACAAGGTTTTAGCTTCCGCTAATTTATTATTGTTGCATAAATCAAAGAATGTTCTGCTCTTTTGAGGGTCATTGGCAACAACGGGCGGAGAAGCGATTTTAACGGGTTCTTCAAAATATTCTTCCTCTATCTCCTCTTCCTCATAATCTTCCTCTTCTTCATACTCTTTCTCATACTCTGCCTTTTCCTCTTCCGGTTCCGGTTCAGGTTCAGGAACGCTGAGCAGTGAAACAATATCTGCAAGCTTACGCTCAGACGCATATGCAAGCGCGGTTTTCCCGTCTTTATCAGCCGCTTCCGTGTTTGCGCCCGCTTCAAGCAACGCTTTAACAATATCGGTAAACCCGCCGGCAGCAGCGCGGATTAAAGGCGTTTGCTTGCTCCCGGTGACCGCTTCTAAGGGTGAACCTATTTCAATTAACCATTTCGCAACCTCTGTTAATCCTTTGTAAGCCGCTTGTAAAAGCGGTGTATTTCCGGCATACGAAAACCCGAGGTCAATTCCGCCTTTTTCCCATAAATTCTTGGCTTTGTCTAAATCTCCGTTAGCGCAAAACCCGAAAAATTCCCTGTCCATATAATTAACCGCCTTTTTTAAAAATAGATGCAAGAGCCTGTGCAAAAAAATTTATACAGGCTCTTAAATCGTAATATGATTTAGTACAAATAACGTTATAAAATGCTCTCTATGATTTTAACCGACCCTGCGCCGCCGTAATAATACCAGTTTCCGCTGACTTTAAGCTCAAGCCCCATAGACTCTGCGGCAGGCTTCATCGCATTGCTGTACATATTAATGAAATCCGCGTCGCCGTTACCGGCGGTTAATGTATCGGCAGAACCCGGAACAATACAGGACAGCATTGAACCGCCGGGTACAGGAGTAACCGTTACCGTGTAGCCTGCCGCCTTAAAAGCGGCATCAACCTTAGCAACACTCTCGTCAACTTTTATTTCCGCCGCGGTAAACAATGGTATCGGGTTCATAGTACCGAAGCTTTCAAAAAGCGCGACCGCGTCTGCTGTTCCGTAATACCACCAGCAACCGTCTGTTTTAAGCGTTTGATTCTGCATAGACGCTACCGCTACTTGCTCTGCGGCAATGGAATTCGCCCATTCACTATCATAACCGAACCCTGCGGCAAGCGTATTCATAGGGCTTAAAGACATACAGCTGACCTGCCATGTTTCAATTTCAGTGCCCTTATCATAAAGCCCGACAGTAAGCGCAACCGAATAGCCCGCTTTTTTAAAAGCATCTTCAACAGCGGCGACAGATTTAATCTGTACTTGCTTTCTGTTATCTTCTGTCACTGCTTGAACCCATGCTCCGCTGCTCGCGCCGAATTCGGCTTCATACAGTGAAACAGCTCCCGGAGTTCCGCTGTAATGCACGTTATCGCCGTAAAGCTCTGTGTACTTTTCAATGTCTTCAATCTCACGCTCTCTGACATCTTCATCGGCAGACATCGCTCCGCTACGCTGTCCTTTCATAAATGCGAAATACACGTCAATTGAATCAGGCATGGCGGTGAATTTTTCAGCGTGCAGTTTTATGCACTCGCTGTATTCGACCTGGGTCTGCCAACCGTCTTTCTCGAAGAACTGTTTTACACTCTCGAAATTTGCTTTTTGCATTTCTGTAACTCCTTGTATTTTATTTAAAGCTATTATAGTCCTTTAATTTTAGAAATATAAATATTTCTAAAATTAAACGACTATACATTAATAGCTTTCTTTCCTTAAATACTCCCCATACCTCTCCTTAAATTCGTTATATTTACGTTTGCTGATAACGGCTTTTTCACCGTTATCAAAAATAACGCTGTAGTCGCAGTGGGTAATGATATGTTTAAAACCTATTATAAAAGATTTATGACACCTGAAGAAGCTTTCCTCAGGCAACAGTGATTCAATAAAAGAAAATGATTTGCCGCAATGCACCGACTCCCGTTTAAGCCTGATACAGGAAATTTTATTATCGGCTTCAATATAACGAATATCGTCAAAATCAATAGATATTTTTTGAAACCTGCCGTTGATAATTAACTTGTCGGGAATCGGAGCTTTCACTTTCTCCGAAAAATTTTGCGAGAAATCTTGTGGTTTTTCACGTGATTTTTCACAGTCTTTATCAACAGCTGTAAATAAAGGAAAAAACTTTTGCCTGTCAAGAATTATACCGTTTTCGGTAAGCAGAAAATCCTCATATTCCTTAATTAAAGCATCATATTCACCGCTTTGAGCCATATCCGCCCGTTTACCGTCAAGAAACATCGCGTAAGCCTTAACAACCTCAGGGCAGATTCCGCTTTTTCGGTCACTTTTGATTTTCCATACCAAATGCTGAAACATCAGGTCTTCAAAATCAACCGCGCAGATATACATAACCGCCGCTTTTGTATGATAAACACCGATTCTCGCGTTAGCTGACGGGTTTTCATTATCGTAGATTAATATGTAATAATCGCGGGAATTCCACCCGACTTTTGCAAAAGGAATATATGTATACCGCGTATTCAGCTTCGTTTTACCGTAGGCGTATCCTCTGTCATTTTCAAAGCTTTCATTGAAAACAGCCAGCGCGTTTTCAATATCCGCAAACAGAATAAAGCGCATATAAAAGCCACAGAAAACTACGTCTTTTTTTCGTTCAAGCTCATATCCGAGTCTTGAAAACCGTTTCTCCTCACAGTTTAGCCAGTACAGAATTCCGCTGTCATATGTTTTTCGGAACGATTCCGGGAATTTGATTTTATATCGGTGCTCTGCTTCATGGAGTAACATGGCTTTGCTCACCTCAAACTAAATCGTATAAGTTGATTATACCATACGGTTGAAAGCTTTGTCAATACCGTTTACGAAGATTCGGCGTCGTTCACGAATGTTGAGGACGTTCGCGCAAGTTAATGCAAAACTCCTTTAAACCGGCTTGACAGTATATTTTAAATATGGTATAATTTACTTAAAACATCCTAATTTAAGGAGAGCATATGAAAAACATATCAAATTATAACGCGGAAAAATACGGAAACAATGAAAAATATTCTTTTGTTGAAGACGGCATATATTTTTTCAAGAATACAGATGACCCCGTCTTAGAGAAAGAATTTTATGTTACGTCTTTAAGCTTTGAGCAGGAGCTTCATTTTGATGAGGGCGATTCGCCGCAAAATATATCGCAGTATCCTTTGGAGGATATATTGGATAAATTTAATGTGCGGGTGAATGATTTTTACAGAGAAATAAACGAACAAAGCGGTTCGCTTTGTTATACGGAATTTGCTTCACCGGATATTGATGATATTAAAGAGCTTCGCGGTATTATCGGCAAACACGTTTATAATAAAGAAGATGACAACGGTGTTGACTTGGTTATAACGGATTATAAGGATTTGCCGCTTAATATTAAAGATGATGTTTTCGGAGAAATGTATTTCCGGATTGGCTGGAATATAAAAACTGAAATTGAATTATGGGGAAAATCATATACTGTTACAGTAACGGCAATAGCGTCTATAGAAGACGCGGTAACAGACGAGCAGCGGAAATCATATGCTTCTTTTAAAGAAACACAAGCGGAAAAGCAAAAGAAAATAGAAGAGCTTTTATCTTCAGAATTTGAAGACGAGGCTGAGGAGGAAGGCTTTCACGATTCATTCCAACCCGTCACCTTACTTATAAGAAGAAGCGGAGATTCCGCGCTGTTATTTTGTGATGCGGATTTTACGGTATTTCTTTCTCCGGAAGTAGAAATATCTTGGGACGAGTTTTAATTTATTATATTTTGAAAGGAATTTTATTATTATGAAAAATTATTTCTCAGGGAAAGTAGTTTCATTTACAGGAAAGTTACAGTTAATCGACCGCGCTAAGCAACAAGAATTTTTGGCAAGCAAAGGAGGAAAAATCGCTTTATCGCTTGTTCCCGAAATTAACTTAGTCGTTACCGGACCTGTTGCCGTCAATGCTAAAATTATAGAGTTTGCGGAAAAAAACAACATTGAAATTATTGACGAAGCGGCATATCTCGCTTTAGTCGATAAAGTAAATTCGATTGTTGAAGATGATATTGATGAAAAAGAACAGTTATATAATTCTTTAAGAGCAAAACGGGCAGCCGCAGAAAGCGAAGAAATTGTATCAAGCTCCGAAGCTGAAGAAGATGATGATGACGAAGACGATAACTCTCCGTACAGCGATAACGAGGAATTTTTATCGGATAAATATACCGACAAGTCGGGTTTGTTTGAGGACTTCAACTTTAAGCTTGTAGTAATGGACAGGCTTTTAGACCAAGAATCATCTTTTGCGGACGCGCTGGAGGAGCTTATGCAGAGCGAAGAATATATTTCCCAAGGCGAAGAATATATGCAGCCGATTCCGGTAATTTTGGATTTTATAAGCGAATTGAAATTTGAGCAAGCGGATTTGGACAAAATAACCTCTTTGACGTTTGACGGCGGCAATGAAATTTACTTTTCTATTATCCCTGATTGGGACGGCGAGGAGTATTTGTTTGACATTCGTTCCGTAAAAGGTTTTGAGCATCTGAAAAACCTTAAAGATGTCTGCTATATCAGTATGTGCAAAGAAAAAATTCTTGAGCCGATTTACGAGTATATTAAAAAATAAAACTCTTCTTTCAAGGAGAATTAAAGTTTGAAAATTAATAATAAGAAGCACAGAAAAAACGAGACCATGCGAATTTACATGGTAATTTTGTGTTCAGAAAGGGCATGGTTATAGATATGAAGAAATTAATGAAATCGGTATTACCTTGGTTTTTATTTTGTTGCGCTTTTATTTTTTTGAGTGCAGCATTTTTGCCGAATATAATTTTACCGAAAGCGCAAACTCTTGATTTCAGAGGTTATGTACAGGAAATCGAAGTTAATTATGAAAGCAATGTCGCTCTTATTTCCGCAAACGCTGTCTGGGGTTCTGAACATAAGGTTTTAATTACGGCACCGTTAAATATATCATG
>WRJM01000068.1 GCA_009782265.1 Oscillospiraceae bacterium
CCAAAGATTTTGAAATCATTACAGTTCATGAGGAAAATATGTTTATGATTTCTCATTTGCATACTTTGCTCAGACGTTATTGAACACGGGTTCTAAAAAAGAACCTGTAAATGCAACCCCTAATACATTTACAGATATTAAAATAGAAATTAATAAACGACAAGCAAGGGAATTTGCGCTTGCTGTGTACATGGATATAGCTGATTACATAGAAGCACATCAAGCGGAGTATGAAGAATTTCTAAAAGAAAGGGGGTTGCATGACGAAAGTAACGGCGGGGGTTAAACCCGCCGTTAATCTTTTTTAGATATTACAGCCAAACCGTTACAGCGAACCCGCCCGAAAAATAAAAAGTTCGTGTAATACCCGAATAGTGGAGCATAGGGGGGTCGAACCCCTGACCTCCACACTGCCAGTGTGGCGCGCTCCCGACTGCGCCAATGCCCCTCACCCTCATCATATCAAAAAATCCTTTCTCTGTCAAGCGATTTGAGTCAAGCGGTTGACAATTCTGTTTTTTTATGATAAAATTAACAGAATAATCCATAAAATAAATTTAACAAATTAACAAATCTCCGCAAAAAAGGAAGGAAAAGATTATGAGCTATGACATTATTACAGATTCCGCGTCAAATCTTCCCGCAACATATGCGGAGAAAAACAATGTAGGCGTTATTTCATTGCAGTATATACTTGGCGGAGAAGAGTTCGACAGTTATGCCGAAACCGAAAACAGCGATGCTTTAAAAACCTTTTACGCCCGTATGCGGGAAAAAACCTCCGTTTCAACGTCAAACATCAACGCCGCGGCTTTTGAAGATGTATTTACGAAAGTTTTAGATGCGGGCAAAGATTTGATTTATATTTCTTTTTCTTCCGGTTTGAGTTCATCCTATTCTTTTTCAAAAAGTACCGGTGACACACTTAAAAGCAAATATCCCGATAGAAAAATCTTTATTGTTGACTCCCTCTGCGTTACATACGGCTTGGGTGTTTTTGTTGATTACGCCGTAAAAATGCGGAATGAAGGCAGAACCATTGAGGAAACCCATCAATGGCTTGAGGAAAACAAATTAAAAATATGCCACTGGTTTACGGTTGATGATTTATTTTTTCTCAAACGCGGCGGACGCATAAGCGCAACAACGGCAATCGCAGGCACTTTGCTTGGTATAAAGCCGGTTATGCGCGTGAATGACGACGGAAAGCTTGAAAACGTAGCGAAAGCACGCGGAAGAAAAGCGTCACTGTCCATGTTGGTCGATAAAATGGTTGAAACTGCAGTCAATCCTAAAGAACAATTGGTCGGAATCGCGCACGGAGATTGCCTTGACGACGCAAAATTTGTTGAAAAATTAATCCGTGAAAAATTAGGGACAAAAAATATTATCATTGATGTTCTTACCCCGATTATCGGCGCGCACAGCGGACCGGGCACGATAGCGTTATTTTTCATGGGTAAAGGAAGATAAGTTTATAAAAAATGCTTGAAATGAACGAAAAGCTTGATTTCCTCAGGGAAAAAGCCGGAAAATTAACCCGCAGCCCCGGCGTTTATCTGATGAAGGATAAAGGCGGAAAGATTATTTATATCGGTAAAGCAAAGGTGCTCAGAACCCGCGTTTCAAGCTATTTTAACAATGTTTTCGCTCTTGGCGGAAAAACGTATAAGCTTGTTTCGCTCATCTGCGATTTTGACTTTATCGTAACCAACAGCGAGCTTGACGCATTAGTGCTTGAAGCAAGCTTGATTAAACAGCACACCCCGAAATACAACATTAAACTCAAGGACAGCTCCGGTTATAATTATATTAAAGTTACGGGCGGGGATTATCCTAAAATTTCATATACGCTGAAAACCGACGATAAAGAAGCAACCTATTTAGGTCCGTATACGAGCGGTTATAATATCAGGCTGACCGTTGATGAAACCTGCCGTATTTTTATGCTTCCCTCCTGCGGGAAAAAATTTCCGCAGGAATTTATAAAGGACAAAAAGTCCCGTCCCTGCCTGAATTATCACATCAAACGCTGTTCGGGTATTTGCAGAGGAAAAACCTCAAAGGAAGAATACAATACAACCATTCAGGCGGCACTTGATTATATCAAGAACGGCGCGAAGGAAAGCGTAAAGTTATTGACCGTTCAAATGGAAAACGCCGCAGAGAAGCTTGATTTTGAGCAAGCGGCAAAGTTTCGTGACCGGATTAACGCGATTGTCAAAACCGAAACAGGGCAGAAAATCCAAACTTCAAAAACCACCGACTACGACATTGTCACCATCGCGCTTGATGCGGAGCTTGCCAGTGCGGCGGTCATCAAGTACCGCGGGGGGCGGCTTTTTGATAAAGAGAACTTCTTTCTCGGCGACGAATATGAACCAAAGCAAATGCTTTCGGATTTTCTTATTGAATATTACGGAGCAGAACTTTATAATGATTCTGTGAATATTACCGCCGTACTTGAAGAAAACAAGTACACGGTTCAGCCGGTACCGCCGGAAATTTACACTGAAGAAGAACCGGAAGATAAAGAATTGCTTGAAAGCTTTTTTGCTGAAAAGCGCGGTAAAAAAGTCAATATTATCGTTCCGAAACGCGGAGAGGGTTTAACGCAGGTTATGCTTGCCAAAAACAACGCACGTGAATATCTTTCACTGAAAGTCGGGCGTTCGTCAAAGGAACTCGGCGCGCTTGAAGAATTAGCTAAAATTTTAGGGCTTGCGAAGCCGCCGCTGTACATTGAAAGTTATGATATTTCTAACATGGGGGAAAATATAAAAGCGGGCGGAATGGTCGTTTATAAGAACGGAAAACCTTTTAAAGCCAATTACAGGAAGTTCACGATAAAAGAAGTAGCGGGGCTTGATGATTACGCCTGTATGAGAGAGGTTTTATCCCGCAGATTTAAACGATATATTGAAATTAATGCAAATACTGCACCCGCAGATACTGCGGATTCCGCTTTTTCTGTTTTTCCGGATTTAATTCTGCTTGACGGCGGTAAGGGGCATGTTTCCGCCGTTCGTGAAGTTTTAAACGAATTAGGGCTTGACGTAAACCTTTTCGGTATGGTGAAAGACGAGAAGCACCGCACAAGAGCCATTGCCGCTGACGGCGGAGAAATTCAAGTCGCCGCAAACAAGCAGGTTTTCGGGCTTCTTACGAATATACAAGACGAGGTTCACCGGTTTTCGCTGAGCTTTCAGCGGAATCTGCATAAAAAGAAAACCTACGAGCTTGAGCTGACTAAAGTCCCCGGAATCGGCGGTAAAAAAGCCGCCGCGCTGTTGAAAGAATTTAAAACCAAACAGGCACTTAAAGAAGCAAGCGCGGAGGAACTGGCAAAAGCGGCGAAAATAACAATGGAAAAAGCGAAAGAATTAAAAGCGTTTGTTAAGGAAAATTTTTGATGAAAAAATTCATTTTCATATTATTAATTATATTTTCTTGTTTTTTATCCGCTTGCGGGGAAAGAATTGCCGAATCCGCAGAGGAATCTTTTTCTGAATCAGATGAAGAAGTAATTGAAATAGATTCTCTGCCTGATGAACAATTTATAATTGAAGAAGAACCCGAAGAAATCCCGCCGACAGCACCGGAATCGCCTAAGCCGGAACAGGAGGAAATCCTTTACAGTCTACTTTTGGATATTGACAGCGACGGCATAGAGGAAAAAACAGAATATTTTACAGAAAATAATTCTTTGGTAATTGCACGAAATAACGAAATTGTTTCAAAATTCTCTCTACACGATGCAAAAATTAATTTTAACGGAATAGGTATGCACGTAGCTTTATATTATTTTGAATATGTTAATGATTCTAACAACAATGTTTTACTGCATACCTATGCAACAAGCTATATAGGTAATATTGATGAAAAAAGATATATAATGGCAGACGAACAGTATTTTGAATTTAATAACGGTGAATTTACCCCGATTGATATAATTAATTATCAATGGGTTTATAGCGGTGGTGATAGCATTTCCGAAAGAATCGGCATAAAGATTAACGGCGAAGAAACCGATTCTCTTGAAAGTATTGAACAAAAATATACAGCGATTGAAAACACTTATTTTGAAATTCCGTATTAAATTTACAAATTGATAACATTTAACATACAAAAAATTAACAGGAATCGTATATAATGAGAATAATCACAGGTACAGCGCGCGGGCGCAAACTAAAAGCTCTGAAAAGCGACGACGCAAGCATCAGACCTACTGCCGATTCGGTTAAAGAAGCCATTTTCAACGCAATCCAGTTTGAAGTGGAAAACAAAACCATCGCCGACTTATTCGCGGGAACAGGTCAGCTTGGACTTGAAGCGTTAAGCAGAGGTGCTTCCCGCGCTTATTTTGCGGATAATTCCGCTGAAAGTATAAATATTATCCGCGAGAATATAAAACGCTGCGGATTTACGGAAAAAGCAGAGGTTTCATCCTTGTCCGCTTCGGCTTTCCTGAAAAAAACAACCGCGTTTTTTGACATTGCTTTCCTTGACCCGCCTTACGGTTTGGATTTAATCAGCAGGACGCTCAACGCTTTAATTCCGCGCATGAGTGAGAACGGTATTATCGTCTGCGAGCATGAAAAAGAGTGCAAAACTAAAGAGGATTACGGGGATTTTAAAATCCGTAAAACTTATAATCACGGTAAAACCAATATTACAATTTATGAATATGTAGGAGCTGAACCATGTACTTTACAAAGGCAAAGTACGGTTCGCCCGTGAAAGGCAATATGAAAACAGCAATATATCCCGGCAGCTTTGACCCTGTAACCTACGGGCATTTGGATATTATTAACCGTGCGGCAAAGCTCTTCGACAAAGTGATTGTTTTAGTTTCAATCAACCCCGCAAAGCCTTCATGCTTTTTCACGCTTGAAGAGCGTATAGCGTTTATCAAAAAATCGGTTACTGCTCAGCCTAATATTGAAATTGACAGTTCCGACGGGCTTCTTGTGGACTATTTCAGGAAAAAAGAAGCTGACGTGATTATCAAAGGGCTTCGCGCTATGTCTGACTTTGAGGCGGAATTCCAGATGGCGCTTGTGAATAAAGACCTCTGCCATAAAGCGGAAACTGTTTTTTTAGCCGCTGATGCGGCGAGCACGTTTCTGTCGTCAAGCATGGTAAAGCAAATTGCTATGTTCGGCGGAGATGTCAGTGCTTTTATCCCTCATGCGATTTTGCGGGAAGTACAGGAAAAATTAGAAAAAAAACGATTAGAAATTACCGGAAAATAAAACCGAAGGATGGTGTGTAAATTGGCAAACAGTATTGAAGAAATTTTAGAAATGATGGACGAAACGCTTGATAAATCCATGCAGGTTCCTTTTTCCAATAAAAAGAGCCTTGTTGATGTGGATAAAATGCGGGAATTAGTTGAGGAAGTCCGTTTGAGCCTGCCGAATGAAATCAAACAGGCAAAAAAATTGGTTCAGGACAGAAAGGTAATCGTTGAAGACGCGAAAAGCGAAGCCGATACCATCATAAAAAAAGCGGAAGACAGAGCAAAGCAGTTGGTTTCCCATCAGGAAATCACCCGCCTTGCCCAACAGCGCGCCAATGAAATTATGGCGTCGGCTCAGCAGAAATCCAAAGAACTCAGAAATCATACGAATGAGTATATAGACACTACTTTATCCAAAGTCGAGGAACAGCTTTCACACGATTTAGTGAATATTAAAAAAGCACGCAACGCCTTAAAAGCAGGAAAATAGTTAATTGCAAGGGATAAAGGAAAAATTTAAATGTCCGCGATAAAATCATCCGAAAAACCCAATGTATTTATTCAAATAAACAACATAAACCTTGTATTTGAAACTTCATCTGATTTATTTTCCCCGAACGCGCCCGACAAAGGTACGCTTGCCATGCTAAATCTGGCGGATTTTGAAAACAAAAGTAAAATTTTGGATTTAGGATGCGGGTGGGGACTTACCGGTATTTACGCGGCAAAGCTTATCGGAGAAGAAAACGTTTTTATGAGCGACATTTCGGAGCGGGCTGTAGAAATATCAAAGAAAAACGCGCTTTTAAACAATGTTCAGGGAGTTACGGTCATTCAAAGCGACGGGTTTAAGGAAATCAATGAAAAAGACTTTTCATTAATCCTGAGCAATCCGCCTTATCACACGGATTTTTCTGTCGCTAAGCATTTTATTGAAAAAGGCTTCAACCGTCTTACAGTCGGCGGAGAACTGATAATGGTGACAAAGCGCAGAGAATGGTATAAAAACAAGTTGGTATCCGTATTCGGCGGTACGAAAATAACAGAATCCGGCGGATATTTTATATTCACTGCGCAAAAGCGAAATAATAATTATGCAAAAAGTGTAAAAATATAAAAACGTAGTTAAGACGGCAAATAAATTGCCGTCTTAACTTGGTTATAAAACAGAAAAGTTATCAGAATAACTATCTGTTGCTGTTTTCGTAGCTTTCAATCATTTTACGAACCATGTGACCGCCTACGGAACCAACCTGCTTAGCAGTAAGGTCGCCGTTGTAGCCGTTCTGTTTAAGGGGAACGCCTACTTCGTTAGCAGCCTGCATTTTAATGTTGTTCAAAGCTTCTTTGTTTTTGCTAGCCATGATTAATCTCCTCCGTGTATTCAGCAGAAAATTAATTTCTGCAGGAAATGAAGTTTTCATTTCTTTTAAACTAACAAAGGAAAAATTCCTTTGTGTTAGTATTATAACTCGACTTAAATTTAATATTACAGGAAAATTTTAATAAAAGCATGAATTAAATGTAAATTATGCACAAGTTTTTGAGTTCTCTTTATAAACAATATACAAAATATAGCCGTATATATTTACTTCCTTTATTCTTTGTGATATAATTTAGTTATATGTAAAACTAATGTAAATATACGGCGTTATTTAAAGTAAAAAACGTAAAAAATCCTTTATGAAAGGAATTCTATACATATGAAAATCAGAAATTTGCTTATCATTTCAATGATAATTTTCGCGCTTTTTTCAATGATTTTATTTACGGTGATTATCAGTGTTTCCATGTCCTCGTCCGCTGAAAGCCGGTACAAGGAAATGGTAACGGAAATGTCCGTAAAGCAAGCGCAAATCATTGAACAGCTTTTTGATTCCTATAATCAAAGACTGCTCAGAATTATGAAAACGCCGGCGATTACGGAGTATATGAGGTTGCTTGAGGAAGCAACCAAAGCGGCAAACGATATACCCGCCGAAGCAATCCCCGCCGAAGCAATACCCGCCGAAATAACGCCTTTATCGGGCGGTATAACGGAAGAAGAAGGTAGTTCGGTTGCGGACGAAGAGGATAAATACGAAGAAGCGTACAGGGTAATCAGCGCGTTAATCCATGAGGGAAGCGTTGTTACGGGTATAACCGTATTCAACGGCAATAATGAAATTGTTTTATCGGTCGGCAATGAACACGGTGATTTTATCACGTCGGGAAGAAGACAGAATCTAAAGGAAGGTCATTTTACGACTGTTTTGGCACAGCAAGGAAGCGCGCAGGTCGGCGGCAGCTCCGCTTATGATTTTGAGCTTCTCAAATATGTGCAAATCAGTGAATCGCATTTCGTGGTTTGTACATACAACAGCAGTGATATTGAAATGATTATCGAACGCTCTATGCTTCCGCCCGCGAACTTCGGAAAATTGGTGCTTCGTTGTCCGATGGATAATTTTATTGATAAAAAGTTAGTGGGTAATCTCAGGGGTGCGCTTCCGGAAGGGATTCCTAAAGTTTCCGGTCAGGAATACGCAAATATGACCGTTCCGATAGTAAGGGAATATGAACAATATTTAGACGGAGAAAAGTTTTTTCCTTATGACGTCGGCAGAAACAGTTATCACGCGCTCTTTACAGATGTTGGGGAAACCGGCTGGTTGCTCGGTGTCATCGCCAGAGATGCCGATATGCACGAACATTCAAAAAAAACAATGACTTCGTTATTAAACTGTGCGCTGTTTCTTGGCGCAGCGATGGTTGTTCTTGCGGTTTTCTTCGCGCTTTGGTTTACAAAACCGTTTATCGTTATAAAAGATACCTTGACGAAAGTCCGCCGCGGCGACCATGAATTGAGAATCAATATAAAATCGTTGAACGAATACGGAAACATATCAAAAGAGTTTAACGCACTGCTTGATAATGTTGTCGTGGGAGAGGGCAGATATAAAACCGTTGTGGAAATGTCCAACAATATTATCTTTGAATGGAATTTCCAGACAGGTAATGTTCATTTTTCCAACAACTTCGGCAAAAAATTCTCTTACCGCGCACCTTCCGATTCTTATGAAGACAGCTTTTTAAATAAATGCAAGGTTCATCCTGAGGACACCGAGCCGTATAAAAAGACGCTTGAAAAATTAGCGGCAGGCGAATCCATTCAGCAGGACGAATTCCGCTGGAAGAACATCTTCGGTGATTACATCTGGGTTCTTATGCGTTCCTGCCCTGTACACGGCGTAAACGATGAAATCGTGAAAGTCGTAGGTGTTATTATAGATATTGACCGTGCGAAAAAGAGCGAAAAAATTCTGTCCGCCCGCGCAAGCTATGACGCGCTGACGGGTCTTTATAACCGTGAAACCTTAGAAAATTTGATTAACAACGAAATTGACCTGATAACAGCACGGAAAAACGAGTTTTCGATTTTATTCATTGACGTGGATGATTTTAAATTCTTTAACGATAATTACAGCCACGCGACAGGTGACCAGGTTCTGCGTTTCACCGCGATTAGTATAAACGACATTGTTTCAAAATACGGTATGGCGGGGCGTTTCGGCGGCGATGAATTTGTCGTTTGCGTGCGTAATTCAGAAATCAACGACCCTGCGAAAACCGCTGAAGAAATTCTTGAAAGGCTCAAGGAAGGCTTTGTCTGTGATGTTGGCGACCGCTTATCAGTTAATGTCAGTATCGGGATTGCGATTATCCGCGATACAACCAAACGTGTTGATGAAATCATCGGTATGGCGGACGATGCAATGTATAAAATAAAGAAGAGCGGTAAATCGAATTACGGATTTATAAATTAAATTGAACGATAAAAATACTTTACGCCGCCCGTATTTTACGGGCGGTAACATATAGAAATATATACTGTTTACTTCCAAAGTAATATAACCGGAGAAAAACATGAAATATAAAAAACCCGTTAAAAGCAGAATCGGTGAGCTTACCAGAACCGTTCAGCATATGAAGGATACCTTAAGCGAAGCATACGGACGCGCACAGCTTTTATTAGATGCGACGCCTTTAGCCTGCCGCTTATGGAACAAGGAACTTCAGATTTTTGAATGTAACGAAGAAACTGTAAGGTTCTTCGGCTTAAAAGACAAACGTGAATACTTTGAACGGTATTATGACCTTTTTCCTGAGTTTCAGCCGGATGGTCAGCGTTCACGCGATGTAATCAATCAGGTTCTGAATAAAACCCTGAAAGACGGCAGACATACATTTGAGCTTATGCACCAGCTTTTAGATAAAACGCCCGTTCCCTGCGAGGTTACGCTTGTCCGCGTGAAACACGGCGGCGATTATATTGTCGCCGGATATACCCGTGACTTGCGGGAGCATAAGCGGATGATGAATGAAATTATCCTTGCGAATGAAGCGAAAAGCGATTTCCTTGCGAACATGAGCCATGAAATCCGTACCCCGCTCAACGCGGTTATAGGGCTTTCAGAGCTGACGCTTGAGGAGTTGGCGCAAGAAAATGATGTTGACTTACATAACGTGCAGTTAAACCTTGAAAAAATCTGCAACGCCGGTGAAACGATTCTGAACCTTGTAAACGATATATTGGATATATCAAAAATAGAAGCGGGCAGATTTGAAATCGTACCGGGTGAATATGATACCCCGAGCCTGATTAACGATACGCTTGCGAATAATATACTGCGTATAGGCGATAAGCCGATTGAATTTATATTGAATGTTGACGAGCGTTTTCCGGCAAGGCTTTACGGCGATGAACTCAGAATTAAGCAGGTTTTAAGCAATATTTTATCCAACG
>WRJM01000069.1 GCA_009782265.1 Oscillospiraceae bacterium
ACTTCTCCACATTGAGAACATTTGAAGCACGGTACATTTTTAATAATCACCATACAATTGTCTAACTCAGAAAAGTGCGTATGTTGACTCGATTCCATATCGCCTTTACAATAAAAACATATTTTTTCGTTCATTATTTAACCGCCTTTCTTATCTTGAAATCATTTTCCCACTTTTCTTCACTCGGAAAATACGATGTAATAATCCATAACATACCATTTCCGACACCGGCAACAACATGAATGATTTTATTATCCATACTGCAACCAATAACTAAAGCACTTGGGTATGGGTAGTCATCAGGATAGCTTTCGATTATTTCACCGTTCGTTATTGCGTTTATAATATCTTTGCTTATTATACCTCTCTTACGTATTCGTTCCGAAACATGGTAGGTCATAACAATATTATTTATATCAGAACACAAGTCTTGCATTGTTTTGATATTCAACTAAATATCACCCACTCTTTGATTATTATATCATGGTTTTTGGATTGTGTCAAACGTTTAACGTAAAATGCCGCCTCTACATTGAATTATTTTTCTATTCAATATAAATATTATCCCCGCTCTTATGCGTGCCTGTTATCATAAAAATAACCCACTCCGCGATATTGGACGCGTGGTCGCCGATTCGCTCGAAATACTTCGCAATCATCATTAAATCCAATGCCTGTTCACCGTTTACGTGATTCTCCCTGATAAGCTCTATCAGGTCGTTTCTGGTTTTCCTGAAAAGCTCGTCTACAATATCATCATGCCGAAGCACTGCGTTCGCAAGCTCCAAGTCCCGCTTTACAAAGGAATCTATACTTTCTTTCAGCATTTTCTTTGTGGCTTCTGCCATTTTAGCGATGTCTTCGGGCTGTTTGATGTACGGTTTGCCGGCAAGGTATTTGGTGATTTCCGCAATATCCTCCGCCTGGTCGGCGATTCTTTCCATATCCGTCACCATTTTTAAAGCGGCTGAAATTATACGTAAATCGGTTGCCACAGGCTGATGACGCAAAAGCAATTCAAGGCATAACGCCTCGATTTGCTTTTCTTTTTGGTCGCTCAGCCGTTCGTCTTCTTCAACCGCCGCCGCAAGTTCGGCGTTCTGCGTAAGCAGGGCTTCCACTGCGGTTGAAATAGAACGCTCAATTAAAGCACCCATTTCGATTAAATGATTGTGCAGTTCGTTTAACTGTTTTTCAAATTTGTTTCTCATGTTGTACTCCTCATGTCAATTAAGGCAATCGTCTTTCTGAACCGATGAATAAGAATCCATACCGTATTTTTTTAATTTATCAATGATTTCATCCGTTAGTTCTTCTTCAACTTCCAAACCGTTCAATCTGCGCTCCACCAACGATAACCGGCGCGCTTTTTTATAATAAATATTTCTTTGAAGCGGTAAATCATCTGCTTTTTCCACTTTTTGCGGCGATAAACGATACCGTTTCATCAGCATCTTCAAATTCAAGGTTTCAATATCGCTGATAACGGAAGACATTACTGCCGCCTTGCATATGCCTGATATATAACTTTTAGTAATAATGGTTTTATGTACGGTTGCCATTGAAATTAAAAACTCGTCAAGCGACGTATAATCATGGCTGTTCCCGAAAGAGAGTGTCAGCGAATCAATCTGCGCACCGTATGCTGTCACCGCTGCCGACAGCGCGCCTAAGCTCACGTTGAGCGGGCAAATATCAATCGGTACAGCATATTTCATTCTGATTCTGTTCAGGATTGAAATAAATTCTTCCGGTGTTTTTTTAAATTCACCCACCAATCTGAGCAGCGCAACATTCGTAAGGTTAATACTTTCCGAAACGATTTTCAATAAAGCGCAAATATCGGCGTCGCCGGTTTTAATTTCAAGAATAATCGGAAGTTCGATTTTTTCTATTAAATATGAAAATTTAAGCGGAAGCACAACATAAGAAAACGGCAGTAAATTAGCAAGTTTATATTCTTCGGCGCGTTTTATGCGGAATATGTAATTTTCCGAACCGTTAGGTTCAGGCAAGCGCATTAAAGCCTGCAAGTCAATCTCAATATAATCCGCGCCCGCTTCAATCAGCGACTGCGCATAAAAATAAACATCTGTTTTACTTGTTGTTTCCTTAAAGCTTACGCCCGCAAGACTTCTGTCGATTAAGGCTGTTTTCATTTAATCCTTTTACCTTCTTTTTAAAGCAGTTTTAGAGTTAAACGATTCTATATTTACAGTATAACATAAATTTTTTACAATTTCAATTAAAAATGGAAAAAAACCTTTGCTTTTTAATTCCATGAATGGTAAAATCTGACTTTGACGCTTATTATCACCCTTATACGAAATAATAAATAGAGTTGTTTTCGCGTTGCCGTCCGAATATTCCATGTTTTTCGGTAAACAATATTTCAAAAAGGCAACGAGGTATTTTTTACATGCAAAACGATTTTACAAACACAAGCGAATTAAATGAAGAAACTGAGTTTCCCTGTGAAGAAAACAACGAAGAATTACCGGAACAGCGCGGCATTACGGACACCGGTATTGTTGAGGTGCAGAACGCGCCTTATAATATAAGAGTTTTAGTCATTATCGGGCAGGTGGAGGGGCATTTTATCCTCCCGCCGCAAAATAAAACCACCAAATATGAGCATATCATTCCTGCTTTGGTTGCCATCGAGCAGGATATGAGCATTGAAGGGCTTTTGATTATTTTGAATACGGTCGGCGGGGACGTTGAGGCAGGGCTGGCGATTTCAGAGCTTATCTCCGGTCTGTCAACCCCCACGGTTTCAATCGTAGTCGGCGGCGGTCATTCAATCGGCGTGCCTCTTGCCGTCAGCGCGCGTAAAAGTTTTATCGTCCCCAGTGCCACCATGACCGTTCACCCTGTCCGCATGAACGGGGTTATGCTTGGGATTCCGCAGACTTTATCTTATTTTGAGCGTATGCAGGAGCGGATTATCTGCTTTGTCAGCAGAAACAGCAACATTCAACCCGACCGCTTCAAGGAACTGATGATGAAAAAAGATGAATTAGTCATGGACGTAGGCGCGGTGCTTGACGGAGAAACCGCTGTAAAAGAAGGGATTATTGACAGCTTGGGCGGATTGTCGGAAGCCGTGAACTGCCTTTACAGCTTAATTGAGGAAGATAAAGAAGCAAAGGCTAATCAAGAAAAAGAAAAGGAAAAGGAGCAGTAAGAACATGGTTATTCACTCAATCATCAGCGAACATGATATTTTTTATATGCCGGAAGAAACTATACAGAAAGCTGTAAGGCAAGAAAAGGATAATCTGCCGAAAAATAATGTGATTCCTTGCATGACTGACCCGAAAACATATTTTAAAACTTATAAAAATTTTTATTCTTTTGAAAAATAAAGCGGCATTTCTGCCGCTTTTTATTTAACTTATATCGTTCCCTGCTCTTTTTCTGCTTTTTTCTTTTCAATGTCAGCCAATGCTTCTTTTCTTGAAAGTCCGATTTTTCCGTTTGTCGGGTCTATTTTTATAATCTTTACAATTATCATATCGCCGACATTACAGACGTCCTCAACCTTGTCAACCCTGCGGTTTTCAAGTTCCGAAACATGCACCATGCCCTCTTTGCCCGGTGCGAATTCCACGAACGCGCCGAATCCTGTTACGCGGACAACCTTGCCTTTGTAAATTGCGCCCATTTCCGGTTCCGCGACGATTGCGTCAATCATTTCGATACAAGCCGCGGCTTTATCGCCGTCGTTGCCGCAGACAAATACATTGCCGTCTTCATCAACGTCAATTTTAACTTCATAATCGGCGCAAAGCTTCTGTATAACCTTACCGCCCGTTCCGATAATTTCACGGATTTTATCCACAGGCACTTTAGTGTTAAGCATTTTAGGCGCGTACTTGTTGACAGTGGGACGGGGTTTGTCGATTGCTTTAAGCATGATTTCATCTAAAATATAAATGCGCGCTTTGTGCGTTGTTTCAATTGCTTCCTTGATAATTTCCGGTGTTAAGCCGTCAATTTTTAAGTCCATTTGAATCGCAGTAATGCCTTTGTGCGTTCCCGCGACTTTAAAATCCATATCGCCGAAGAAGTCCTCAACGCCTTGAATGTCAATCATAGTCATCCATCGTTCACCCTCAGTTATCAGCCCGCAGGAAATACCCGCAACAGGTGCTTTTATAGGCACACCCGCGTCCATAAGCGCAAGCGTTGAGCCGCAAATCGAACCCTGCGACGTTGAGCCGTTTGACGACAGAATTTCAGAAACTAATCTAATAGCGTACGGGAAGTCTTCAACCGGCGGAATCACCGGTTCAAGTGCGCGTTCTGCAAGCGCGCCGTGCCCTATTTCGCGCCGTCCGGGTCCTCTGCTTGTTTTCGCTTCGCCCACCGAATAAGCGGGGAAATTGTAATGGTGCATATAACGTTTTGAATCTTCGTCGTCAAGCCCGTCAATGCGCTGTGAATCGCTGATTGGACCTAAGGTAGTAACGGTCAGCACCTGCGTTTGCCCTCTCGTGAATAAACCTGAACCGTGTACACGCGGCAATAAATCAACCTCCGCGGCAAGCGGACGGATTTGGTCAAGCTTTCTGCCGTCAACGCGTTTGCCCTCAAGCAACCAGTTACGGACAACCTGCTTTTGCAGTTTATATATGCACTCATCAACTGCAGAGCCTGCGGACGCAATACTGTCTTCTGCGTTTTCGTAAAAATTATCAAACTTTGCATGAACTTCGTCCTTGACGGGCTGTAAGCGTTCTTCGCGGATATTCTTGTCATCTGTATCAAGCGCGTGCTTTACTTTTTCTTCCGCAAACTGACGAATCGCTTCATACAGCTCCTTATCAACATCCATGGACGGGAACTCGAATTTCTTTTTGCCGATTTGTGCTTTCATGTCGTTAATAAAAGGAATGATTACGCTTGAAATTTCCTTATGCGCCATGTCAATTGCTTTCAGCATAACATCATCGGGAACTTCGTTCGCGCCCGCTTCAATCATCACTACTTTTTCCGCGCTTGAAGCCACTGTAAGCTGTAAATCTGATTTTGCGCGCTGTTCAGCGTTCGGCATTAATATAATTTCACCGTCCACAAGCCCTACGGCAATTCCGCCGATTGGTCCGTTCCACGGAATATCGGAAATAGAAAGCGCAATAGACGCGCCAATCATGCCGATAATTTCAGGGGAACAATCGGGGTCTACCGCCAAAACGGTCATAATCACCGTTACATCGTTGCGCATATCTTTTGGGAAAAGCGGACGTACCGGTCTGTCAACAACCCTTGAAGTCAGTACTGCTTTTTCGCTGGGTCTGCCCTCACGCTTTAAAAAGCCGCCGGGGATTTTACCTACAGAGTAGAGTCTTTCCTCATAATCCACCGCAAGCGGGAAAAAGTCAATTCCGTCGCGTGGTTTTTCGCTTGCGGCGACGTTTACCATGACTACGGTTTCGCCGTAGCGAACCCAGCACGAGCCGTTGGAAAGCTCGCACATCTTACCGGTTTCTACAGTTAATTCTCTGCCGGCAAATGTTGTTTTAAAAGTTTTTTGGTTTCCGAACATTTTAAAATTTCCTTTCTGTTTTGGAGAAAACAGCTTTAGCAATAAATTCAGCCAGTTGCACTGGCGGGCAATATCGGTGCTATTTTAAATAGCTGTTTAAATTTAATTATTAAATTTATTAAACTTATTAAAGGAGAAGCGATATTGACACCGGCGGCACGCCGGCTCAATTTAATGCTAAAAAACCTGTTATCTCTTAATTTATACTTATAAGGGCGGGAAGTACGATGATTTAACATCGTACCAAACCGCCCCTACAAAGACAATTTTATTTACGTATACCGAGTTTTGCGATAATCGCCCTGTAACGTTCAATATCCTTCTTCATCAGATAATTGAGAAGATTGCGCCTGTGACCTACCATTTTTAAAAGCCCGCGTCTTGAATGATGGTCTTTTTTATGCTCTTTTAAGTGCTCGGTCAGGTCGTTGATTCTTTTGGTCAAAATCGCAATTTGAACCTCCGGTGAACCCGTATCGTTCTCATGCGTGCGGTTCGCTTCAATTACCGCGCTTTTTTCGTCTTTGAGTAACATGTTTGATTACACTCCTTTTAAATTTAACCGGCAGTAAATTAATTTTCAGATTAATTTACTATAAAACATAGCAAAGGGCAAATAGTGCTTTTCCTTTGCAGGACGGAAAGTCCTGCAAGGCGTACGCCGCAAAGCCAAGTTTTTGGTTTATATTATGTTTTTCACACAATGTGAATAGTATAGCATAGTTTTTAAACTTTGTCAACCGATTTTTCTTTTTTGCTTCTTTTTTTGCTGTGTTATTCTTTTACGCGGCTGACCATATTCCACAAGCGGTTGTTCTGTACCTTCCGCGCTTGCGGCTGTAACGGTTACTTTATTCACCGTTTCGTCCCCGGGTGATGTAAACATCACGTCTGAAAGGATATTCTCCATAACGGAGCGCAGTCCGCGCGCGCCTGTTTTACGTTCAAGGGTTTTTTCAGCGATTTTGCCGAGCGCGGCTTCCTCAACCTCAAGTTCGATTCCGTCAAGCTCAAACAGATATTTATACTGCTTAATCAGCGCGTTCTTCGGTTCTGCAAGAATTTTTACAAGCGCGTCCGCGTCAAGCTCGTCAAGCACCGCAAGCACGGGCAACCGCCCCACAAGCTCCGGAATCAGCCCGTATTTCACCAAATCGTCCGGAACAGCACTGTGCATAATCGCGGCGTCTTCTTTTTCTTTCTGCGATTTTACTTCCGCGCCGAAACCCATTGCCGACGAATGAATCCTTTTTGCAATGGTCTTTTCAATGCCGTCGAATGCACCGCCGCAGATAAATAAAATGTTCCGCGTGTCTATTTGGATAAACTCCTGATGAGGATGCTTACGCCCGCCCTGCGGGGGAACATTGGAAACCGTGCCCTCTATAATTTTAAGCAAGGCCTGCTGAACGCCCTCACCGCTGACGTCACGGGTAATTGAGGTATTTTCGGAACGCCGTGAAATCTTATCAATTTCATCAATATAGATAATGCCCTGCTCGGCGGCTTCTATATCATAATCGGCGGCTTGAATCAGGCGCAGAAGCACATTTTCCACGTCCTCGCCGACATAACCCGCTTGCGTTAAAGTCGTAGCGTCTGCAATAGCAAAAGGTACGCGCAGAATCTTAGCAAGCGTTTGCGCAAGCATGGTTTTACCGACGCCGGTAGGTCCCATTAAAAGTACGTTGCTTTTTTGAAGCTCAACGCCGCTTTCTTCGCCGTTCGTTTTCATACCGCTCATGCCCGATGTACGTTTATAATGATTATAAACCGAAACGCAGAGCGTTCTTTTCGCCCGTTCCTGACCGATGATATACATATCAAGGATTTTCTTGATTTCGGTAGGCGCGATTAAATTAAACGTTTCATCTTCGGCGTGTTTGCGCGGCGGCGGCGCGTAATCGGGTTCTATGTCACCCTCGTCAAGCAGCATTTGATAAGAGGTGATTACGCAATCATCACAAATACAGCCGCTCGCACCGAACAGCATACGCATAACCTGATTTTCTGTTTTACCGCAAAAACTGCATCTAAGCATAGTTTTCTTCCTCGTTATTATTTTATTTCTTCGACTCCATAACCTTGTCAATCAGCCCGTAAATCCGCGCTTCCTCAGCGGTCATAAAATTATCCCTGTCGGTGTCGCGGCGGATAATGTCAAGCGGCTGTCCGGTCATATCCGAAAGCATTTGATTCATTTTTTCCTTGATTTTTACGATGTGGTTGGAGCGGATTTGTATATCACTTGCCTGACCTGATAAACCGCCTTGAATTAAAGGCTGATGAATCATCACTTCGCTGTTCGGAAGCGCGTACCGCTTGCCTTTCTGCCCTGCCGCAAGCAAAAACGCACCCATAGAAGCCGCCATGCCTAAACAAATCGTTGAAACCTCACACTTGATATACTGCATCGTGTCATAAATCGCCATACCGTCGGTGATTGAACCGCCCGGGCTGTTTATATAAAGAAAGATGTCCTTGTCCGGGTCTTGCCCCTCAAGGAAAAGAAGCTGTGCCACAATCAAGCTTGACGTAACGTGGTTCACATCCTCATGGAGCATGACGATTCGGTCATTTAACAGCCGTGAATAAATATCGTAAGCCCGCTCTCCCCTGCCGGTTTGTTCAATTACGGTGGGAACAAGGCTTCCCGTCGGTAACGGTAAGCCGCTCATATGGTTTGCGCAATGCGCGTAATTATCGTACATTATTTGTCTCCTGTCGGTTTTATTTTTTTTGCATTTTCTTTTACAATTTCAAGTGCTTTTTCGGCTTTTAAATCCCGCTCCAACGAATCGTTATCAATCAGCTCCCTGACCTTTTCTGCGGTCATTTTATATAATACGGAAAGCTTTTCGTATTCGGCTTCCACGTCGGCTTCCGGTACTTCGATTTTTTCAAGCGCGGAAATTTTTTCAAGCACCAATCTCATTTTAACCTGCTTCTGTGCTACATCGCGGAACATTTCACGGAATTGCTCCATGGTTGAATTGGAATATTGCAGATACATCTGTATGGTCATGCCCTGCTGTTTATTTTTAAATTCCCAGTCGCGGATTAAATCATCAATCCGGTTTTCAAACATAACAGGCGGTACATCGGCTTCCATCATATTCACTAACTTTTCCGACAGCGCGTGTTCAAAATGTTCTTCGGAATGTTGCTTTTCGGCTTCAATCAGTTTTTCTTTTATATCGGCTTTGAGTTCGTCAAGCGTGTCGTATTCGCTGACGTCCTTAGCAAATTCGTCGTCAATTTCAGTCAATTCTTTGCCCTTAATCCCGTTGATTTTACATTTGAAAACCGCTTCCTTGCCCGCAAGCTCCTTTGCTTGATAATCCTCGGGGAAAGTGACGTTTACGTCAAAATCTTCTCCTATAGTCTTACCGGCGACCTGCTCTTCAAACCCGGGGATAAATCTGCCGCTTCCGAGTTCAAGGTTGAAATTCGTTGCTTCGCCGCCTTCAAAGGCTTTATCTTCGCAGAAGCCTTTGAAATCAAACGTAACGGTATCGCCGATTTCCGCCGGACGGTCTGTTATATCGATAATCCGCGCACCCCGTAACTGCATTTCCTTGAGCCTTGCGTCAATGTCCTCTTCGCCGACTTCATGTATATGCTCTTCCACCTCTAAACCTAAGTATCCGCTTATGCTGACTTCCGGTTTTACCGTGAACGCGGCTTTGAATTCAACGCCGGTTGCTCTTTCAACCGAAAGAACCTCTATGTCTGGCACGTCAACCACATCAATTTTAAGTTCTTCGATAACATCGGCAATGGCTCTCTGATACAGGTTATTCACCGCGTCTTCGTAAAATATATTTTCGCCGTACTGCTTTTCGACCATATTGCGGGAAGCTTTGCCCTTTCTGAAGCCGGGCACGGATATGTTATTTTTCTTTTTGTGGTAAGCGGCTTCAAGTGCTTTTTCAAACACAACAGCATCTACTTTAAATTCCGCCGTTACTGTGTTCTGCTCTTTTACGTTTTTAGTAATCTCCATTTATATGTCCCTTCCTCTCCGGAATTGTGCGATTTTGCGAAGCAAATTTCGGTCTTTGACCGAAAAGCGCAATTCCTGTTTGAAAGATTTATCTTTCAAACTTGTTTCCTCTGTTTTATGTATCAATAATTATTATATCATAAGAAAAAAATAATTTCCAGTGTTTTTTATGAATTTTTAACTTTTATTGGTTTAAATCCGACAAAATCTGCTGAAACAAGTGTAAATTCAATACCGTAGTGAATACCTGAAACCGCGTATTTATGCGCCGCGCCATGCAGATGCCCGTAAAAACAACGCTTGATTTTATATTTTTGCAGAACGTCAATGATTTCGTAATTTTCAAAATTACCGTAAATCGGCGGATAATGCAGAAAAGCGCAGATTTCCTTACCGCCGAGTTCAATTGCCTGTTTTACCGATAATTCAAGCCTTATTGCTTCACGTTTTTGCAGTTTTTG
>WRJM01000070.1 GCA_009782265.1 Oscillospiraceae bacterium
AAATCAATCTCGCTTGCGGGCGACGGCGAAAAAAACTTCGGCGCAACATCGAAAAGTTCCCGAATCTGCTGTAAAACGTAATTTTCCGTCAACGCTCCTTTAAATTGATAATCCGATTTGAGTAAAATCGCTTCATTGCTGACCCCCGCCATATATTTGAGTAATCCCACGTCAATCAAGAACAGCTTAAAATGATTAAACTGCTCAAAAGCGTTCAGAGGATGCTCCGGTTTGCTGACATTATATACCCGAATAACAATACCGGACGATACAAGCCATTCAATTGCTATTTCAAATTCACGCGCTCTCGCGCCATCTTTAATACAACCGTATACAAACTTTTTATTCTCCTTTGCTAATTGACCGACTATGCTACGGAAAACCATGAGTATTCTTCCTGCATCAACCTTTTTGTTGTGCTTGGCAAAGTCATTCTCGTATATTTTCACGATTTCATGCTGAACCCGTTCGACCTCGGCGGGGTCTTTGTTCTCAACCCAACTATTGACGCACGCGGGCATACCACCTATGATGAGGTAGTAATCATAGAGCTTGGAAAGCGCGGAGTGGAACACTTCGCTTGGTTTGCCTTCAGAAATGGCGCGTGTCATCAGGTTATATGCAGGGTTATCAACCGCAGCTGTAAATTCATCAAAGTTCATAGGATAAATATCCACGAGGTTGACCTTTCCGACAGGATAGGACATCGGTTGTGACAGAAGTGTTCCGAGCAAACTACCGGCAGTCATAACATGGTACTCGTTAGCGTCTTCGCAGAAAGATTTCAAGCTGCCGAGGGCATTCGCATTCTCTTGAATCTCATCAATGATGATTAGATGTTTCCCCGGTAAAATTTTCTTTCCGACCAACAACCCCAGTTCATCAACAAGCCGGCGTGCAACCTTATCCTTATCGAATATCGCTGATAAATCATTGTTATCGTGAAAGCTGAAGTAAAACACATCCTCATAGTATCGCATACCAAACTCTTTCATCAGCCGCGTCTTACCGACCTGTCTTGCTCCCTGCACGATTAACGGCATACGTCTGTGACTGTTTTTCCAGTCTACAAGCTGTGTCATTGCTTCTCTCTCCATAAAATCCACGAAAATCACCTCTTTTTAAATAAAGATTAACACATATTTGATAAAAAGTCAATGGGATATTTACACATTAATAGCTGAATTTATAAAACCGCCGAGTTAAATCGGCGGTTTTATGCTTTTAGTGATTTATTTATATAAAGTAAAACTATAGTTAAATGCGATTGAAACAGTCAAAATATCAAACCAAAACGTTGAATATATGCGTTTTGGTGCAGATATTTTGTTACTGTTTCTGAAGCATTTTACTATATCATTCAAGTGTTGTTTTGATTATCACTCCGGAAGTCTGATTAAACTGCTCACAGCGAATACAACTTTTTCAAAAATATCCGTCGGCATATCCTCAATATATTTAAATGGTCTTCCGTTTAAATCAACCGATTTCATGTGCTCGCACAACACCACTCCGTTTGTTGCCGTTCTTTCGTCAAGCTGAATATGCGTAGGATAAGGTTTATTTGTCATCGTTATCGGGCAAATGTACACAACATTGTGGCGGGCTATACCGAAATCGTTGCTTACAACCACGGCAGGGCGATAACCGCTTTGTTTATGCCCTACACTCGGGTGGAAGTCGATTTTTATAATTTGTCCTTGTTTTACCATACTTCCTCCCCGACCGACTCCCCCCAGTCAATGTCTACAGCTTCATAATCGCCGTTAAATCCGGCAAATAATTCTTCAATAGTCGGGTATTGTTTGGGTATTTTCACCCGGGTTATTATAATTTTATCATCTTCAACTTCAACATTAAGCGGGGTTTTATCCGCAATAGGGAATTTTTCTAACACACTTTTTGTAAGCCGTATCCCCATACCGTTTGTACCCCAGCGGTTAGCAGTAGTAATCATAATAAACTCCTTTTCATAATTAATTATGAACATAATTACATAATATCATAATTAATCTTAAATGTCAATAAAAATATTTGCTTATTTCAAGTATACTCAATCTCCGGTATAAAAATCCTTTTCAATCAAACCCCTAAATCTCTGCCAATAAGCATAAGAAGGCTTCGTCACCCCGCGCTCCCACTTACTGACCGCCGGATAGCGCACGCCCATAAGCGCGGCTAATTGCTTCTGGGTAATTCCATGCTTGTCCCTGTAAGCTTTGATTTTCTCAGGATAATCCCTGTAATAATCATATTTCACAGTAAAAATCATTATTTTAATCGTCTGAACTTGTTCAGTCTGAACAAGTTCAGACCAGTCAGCTTCAATAGTGCTTTTGGTTGCTCTTGGTATGGTTGCGGCAGCCTCCAAATCATTCCCACAACTGCCGCTGCACTGCGCCTCAAGAACAACTCTACCGCCCCGATGGAAATTCTGCCGTGCGTATGGATTACCTCATTTGCGGCTTTAGTGATTTCAATCATCGCCGCAAAGTTATTGGGTAGGAAAAAGCCAAAAACAGAGGAGGGTTCAGAATGAGTATATCAGATTTCGCTGTTCCTTGCAGGAAAAATAGCTTATAATCAAAATATCTGTTTCAAGGAGCAAATAAAATAATGAGTATATCAGATTTCGCTGTTCCTGCTATTTTTGTGTTCGTATTAATTTACGGGCTTTGTAAGAAAACCGATATTTTCACCGAATTTACAAAAGGGGTAAAAGAGGGGTTACAAACGGTTTACGATATATTCCCCGCACTGTTTGCGCTTGTACTGTCGGTGGGAATGTTTCGGGCTTCGGGCGGGTTAAATCTTATTGCGAATTTGATTTCCCCTGTTACAGACCTGTTCGGATTCCCGAAAGAAGCCGCTCCGCTTATGCTGATGCGCCCGTTTTCGGGAAGCGGGGCGGTTGCAATTTTTGAAAATATTCTGCAAAGCTCAAATCCGGACAGTTATGCCGGACGTGTGGCAAGCGTGATTCTCGGGAGCAGTGAAACAACTTTTTATGTTATCGCCGTATACTTCGCCGCAACGAAAGTTAAAAAAACCCGCCACGCGCTGCCCGCCGCGCTTGCCGGAGATATAACATTGTGGATTCTGAGCGGGATTGTGGTGGGGTTATGGTTTTATTAAAGCTAAAATAATCATAATTTTAATACATCAAACGCATTTTGCGTAGTGATTTCCGCAACTTCTTCAAAATCCATTTTTTTAATCCTTGCGATTTCCTCCGCAACGAATCGGACATACGCCGGTTCGTTCCGCCGTCCGCGGTAGGGTTCAGGAGTAAGATAAGGGCAGTCGGTTTCAATCAGAATCCTGTCAATAGGTGCGATTTTGATGATTTCTCTTATATCTGCCGCGCTTTTGTAGGTTACAGGTCCGCTGAAGGAAATATGCATCCCCGCATCCAAAACAGCGTTCAGCATGGCTTTGTCGCCCGAAAAGCTGTGAATAATCCCCCCGTATTCACCCGCGTTTTCAGCCTTGATGATTTCAACCGAAGCGTCATTGGATTCACGGTTATGCACGATAATAGGTGCTTTCAGTTTTTTCGCCAAATGAATCTGCTTAACAAACCACTCTTTCTGCAACTCACGCGGCGATAAATCTCTGTAAAAATCAAGCCCGATTTCGCCGACAGCAACAATCTTATTGTTTTCAAGATATTCCTGTTCCATTTTTACTAAAACGCTTTCATTATGATTTTTCACATAATGCGGGTGAATCCCGATTGCGGCGTAAATAAACGGATACTTCCCCGCAAGCGATATACTTTGCGAAACAGAACGCTCATCATACGAAACATTCAGCATATACGCAACACCGCAATCTTTCGCGGAACTAATTACCTGCTCCCGGTCTGTGTTAAACCTTTTATCGTTTATATGCGCATGCGTATCAAACAGCATAAAATTACCTCTTATTTTTGTAATTTATAAATCAAAATACATTTCATACTCAACGGCAGACGGCATAAGATTATGCCTTAAAGCATCCGCCCTGCGGTTTTTAACCCAGATTTCAATCAGCTTTTCCGGAAAAACGCCGCCCTTTGTTAAAAATGCTTTATCGCTTTCAAGCGCGTCAAGTGCTTCGTCCAAACTGCGCGGAAGCTGTTTGATTTTTGCTTTTTCTTCATCGGAAATGTCGTAAAGATTGAAATCGTAAGGACCGAAACCCTCTGCTTGCGGGTCGGTTTTCTGTCTAATACCGTCTAATCCTGCCATAAGGATTGCCGAATAGGCGTAATAAGGATTGCATGTTCCGTCGGGGTTCCTCAGTTCAAAGCGTTTGGTTTCGGGGGTTTTAGCGTATGCGGGAATTCTGATAACCGAGCTTCTGTTGGAAGTCGCATAGCCGATTGTTACCGGTGCTTCAAAGCCCGGCGTAAGGCGTTTGTAGGAATTGGTTGACGGATTCGTAAACGCGCACAAAGCCTTTGCGTGTTTTAATATACCGCCCATGAAGTAATGCGCTGTCCGGCTGAGTCCCGAATAACCGTCAGCGTCATAGAAAAGAGGCTTATTATCCTTGAAAAGGTGCATATGAACGTGCATTCCGTTGCCGGCTTCCCCGAAAACGGGCTTCGGCATAAAGGTTGCCGTTCTGTTCTCCGCGATTGCCTGATTTTTTATAATATGCTTGGCGAGCATAGTTTTATCTGCCATTTCACGCAGTCCGCCGAACTCGACTTCGATTTCAAGCTGTCCTGAGCCGCTAACCTCGTGATGATGATATTTAACGGCGATTCCGGCTTCCTCCAGCATGAGAGAAACCCTGTTACGGAAATCATAAAGCCTGTCCTGCGGCGGCGCGGCGTGATACCCGCTTTTCTTCGGCAGTTTATAACCGAGATTGAATTTTTCGTCGCCTGTGTTCCATTCGGCTTGCTCGGTATCAATTCTGAATCCGGTATGATTGGGTGCGGTGGAGTAGCTGACATGGTCGAAAACGTGAAACTCAAATTCCGGACCTATACGCATTTCGTCTGCAATTCCCGTGGATTTAAGATATTCCTCCGCGTGAACCGCCACACTGCGCGGGTTCTGGTCAAACCGCCTGTTATCGTGCTCGCCGATAATATGCACATCGCCAATCATTGAAAGCGCGGTAACGTCCGCAAACGGGTCTTTGAATGCGGTTGACAGGTCGGGAATAAAAACCATATCGCTGTTCTCGACCGGTGCGAAACCGTAATTTGAGCCGTCAAAGCCAATACCGTTTTCCATGACGCTTGCATTGAATCTGCCTGCGGGAATGGTTAAGTGCTTCCACCTTCCGTTAAGGTCAAGCATCATAAAATCAATCATCTTGATTTCATTTTCACGGCAGTATATAAGGGCTTCATCAAGTGTTTTAAACATATTTTTTCTTCCTTAGGATTTTAATAATATCAATATACGGAAAGCAGAAAAAAAGAATCAGATTATTTTACTTTATCAAACTCGTTCCGCAATAAGGGCAGAACTCCTCAATCCCTTTATTCGGCGCGCCGCAGGAAGAGCAGTTGGATTTTTGCTCCCTGAGCGCAACACGGACTTCATTGGATTTATATCCTTGCGTTTCGGAAGAACCGGAGGGGGTGGAAAGCCTTTCCTGCCTCTCTTTTGCCTCCTGTTCCGAAAGCTTTTGTAAACCGGAGTATAAAAAATGATTAACAGTTCTTTTCAACCGGCGGACTTTCCTTCTAACCGCTCGTACCGCCCACAAAATAAGAACCGCGATTATAACAGCAACTGCGATTTTTATTATGATTCCGACCTGTTCGCCCGTCAGTGAAATTCCGTCCACCTGCGTTCCTCCCGTTATATATTTTTTATTTCAACAAGCTTGTTTTTAAATAATTCGTCAATGAAATCCATAAAAGCAATAACATCTTCCGCCGACATCCATTCGCCGCCGTTAAAATGATTAAAAGTATAGCCGCTTGTAAAAAGCCCGCATATATTATTTCCGTTCACTGCGGTAAAACTTAAAGGTTTTGTTTTGCTTTTTTCCATATGCACACAAAAGCGGCAACCGAAGCATTTATTCCATTTCGCGATAAATGTACGAAGCTCAGGACTCATTTTATCAATGTTTTTCAAAACTTCACGAAAATACGGTATATGAAGTCCTACAATGGTGCAATCCTTGTTAAGCTCATCATACGAAAATTTTATACCGCTGAAATTCTTTGTTTTCCATGAATCGCCGATTGAACCCTCAGGCTTCCCGTAAAATTTAATATAATCAAGAGAAATGTTGTTACCGCCTATACTTGCTCTGTAATCCTTGTTATCAAGACGTAAAAAACCGTTATTGTCAAAATAATCAATGATACTATTGAAAATTTCTTTATCCTTGAACAGTCCGCGGAAAATTTCGGCAGTATAAGAAACCTTTGAATCAAAAACTCCGAGCGAAAAAAGCAAAAAAGGAGTTACTGTGTTTTTATGTATAACATGCGGGCTTTTCAGCGAGTTTTCCGTTGAAATTAACGCAAGCAGTTTTAATCCTTTTACCGTGTTTTCCGGAAAAGAAAAAGAATAACTGTCTTTGTTCTTTTTGCTTGTAATCCCGAAAACCGCAAGCTTTTTAAGTACGCCGGGTTTAAAATCATTATAAGCGTTCTCGATTATAATTTTATCCCCATTCGCGTTTCCTGAATTGATAATTATATAAACTGTTTCAATAAAACGATTTATATTTTTAATAGTTCCGCGGATTTTAGCGGAAAGCCCTTGCTTTTCAGATTTTTTTGACCACCAGTATTGATAACTGTCATCAGGTGTCAGTTTATTTCCGAAAAAAAGCGCGGGATTTTCGTAAAGCGTTTCATAAATACTTTTGATAAAAAGATACGCGCTTTCCTGTTCCTTTGCGGTTGCGTTTTGTGATTTCACCGCTTTAAAAGGAGGCATGGTTTTCACAAAATAAAACATACAGCGTTGTTGTAAGCTGTCAAAATTTTCGGGCGTATTGTAATCTGAATGGTTCATTAATGCTTCTCCCTCACTTTTATATGCACGTCACGAAGTGCCTGTTCCTCCGCTTCCGACGGCGCGCCGAGCAGTAAATCCTGTGCGTTGCCGTTCAGCGGAAACGCAATTACTTCCCTCACGCTTTCCTCATTCAGCATAAGCATTAATAAACGGTCAATACCGTAAGCCATACCCGCGTGCGGCGGCGCACCGAATTTAAACGCGCCGTAAAGAGCCCCGAAACGCGCCTGTAAATCCTCTTCCGAATACCCTGCGATTTCAAAGGCTTTTACCATGGTTTGATTATCGTGGTTTCTGACCGCACCGGAAGCAAGCTCTACGCCGTTAATTACAACATCAAACTGGTAAGCCAAAACGCTGTACGGGTCGTTTTCAAGCGCATGAACCCCGCCCTGCGGCATCGAGAAAGGGTTGTGCGAGAAAGCGGGTTTGCCGTCGTCGCCTTCTTCATACATCGGAAAGTCGTAAATCCAGCAAATTTCAAAACTGTCCTTATTAATTAAATCCAATCTGTTACCAAGCTCCGCACGGATTTGCCCCGCGTAGTTTTCAGCGGTTCTGCCGACATCGGCGATAAAATATAGTACATCGCCTGCTTGCAATTCGGCGCGTTTTTTTATTTCATCCTTTGCTTCGTCCTTGAGGAATTTATCTATAGGACCCTTAAACCGCGTGACCGCGGAGGACAATCCTTCATCTTCGCTTTCAACTTCAACATACCCCAAGCCCCCCATACCGATGGAAAGCGCGAATTCCTCCATACTTTTAAAGAAAGATTTAGACTTTGCCGCCATACCCGGCACGCGGATTCCTCTGACGGTTTTGTTGGCGAAAGGTTTGAAATCGCTGTTTGTAAATAAATCCGATAATTCAATGATAAACAGCGGGTTTCGTAAATCGGGTTTATCCGTGCCGTATTTGAGCATGGCTTCAGCAAAGGTTATACGCGGATAAGGCGCGGAATTTGCGCCTATTTTAAAATGCGCCAGCGTTTTGCTTAAAACCTCTTCACCCGCCGCAAAAACATCTTCCTGCTCCGCGAAGGCAAGCTCCATATCAAGCTGATAAAATTCTCCCGCCGTTCTGTCGGCGCGTGCATCCTCATCACGGAAGCACGGCGCAATTTGAAAATACCTGTCAAACCCGCTTATCATATATAATTGTTTAAAAATCTGCGGAGCTTGCGGCAGAGCGTAGAATTTACCGTGGTGTTTTCTGGAGGGGACTAAAAAATCTCTTGCACCTTCGGGCGAGGAGGCGGAAAGAACCGGCGTTTGCAAGTCTGTAAAGCCCATTTCCTCCATGGTACTGCGCATAAAAGAAATGACTTTACTGCGGGTTACAATGGCGTTATGGACAGCTTGATTCCTTAAATCTAAAAAGCGGTAACGAAGTCTTAATTCTTCATTTGTTTCTTTTGATGAAGTAATTTCAAAAGGCAGATTTTCGCTTACTTTACCTAAAACTTCAAGCGATTTTGCCATAATTTCAATCGTACCGGTTGAGATTTTTTCGTTTACGGTTTCTTCGGCGCGTTTTAACACTTTCCCGCTGATTGACACGCAACATTCCTTGTGAATATCTGAAAGCAGGGCTTCATTTTCCTGAAACGTAATCTGCACAATCCCGTAATGGTCGCGCAGGTCCATGAACTGTATTCCGCCGTGGTCGCGGATATTTTCTACCCAACCTGAAACCTTGACTTCCTCGTTTATATTTTTTTCGCCGAGCATGATTGTCGTGTGGGTGCGGTATTTGTTAGGTTTTAACTGCATTGTTTTTATTGTCCTTTCATTTTGTTCGCTTATTTATATATTGCGGAAAATGCTTATAATGTTTATTACAGATGTTTTATAATCCTTTCCATAACACTTTCCCACGGACGGGCTTCCACCATTAAAACATTATACTTTAAACATTGTTCGGCAAGCCAACGTCCGTAAGCAAAGCTTACATCGGCGCGGTGCTGTTGCATTTCCCCCTCACGGGCTAAAAAATTTTGTAAAATCTGCCCTTTATCCGGTTCATGTATGAATACAGATTTTACCCTCGAATCTTCAAATAATACCGAAAATTCGGGTAAAATAAAATCTCCTTCAAGAATCATGGGTACATTATCTTCGAGATGACCCTCTTTTACAACTGCCGTAAGACCGGGGATTAACATTCGCCCGACATCGACAAGTTGTTTTACCGTATTTTCTATAGGCTCTTCCCACCAATTCGGGTGTGTTCGCCAATAATGTATAGCCGGATGTGTTTCGGGTGTTGTCATAACGTCTAACAGCACTTGAAAATCATCTACCCTCACAAGGTCTATTCCGTAATGACGTGCCAACGGGAGGCTGACACTTGTTTTTCCCGTGCCGGAAGCACCGCCGATTATTAAAATATCCCAATCTCTTTGGTTGGTTGACATAAAATTTATCCTTTTAATCTTTTTCTAAAATTTCTTTAATTCTATATTGCAATCCACCAAAATGCGCCAAACTTATCTATCACATTTGCGCAATATTCATTCCAATCACATGGTCCTACATCATCAATAATCGTTCCGTTCTCTGATAACACTGCAAAGGCATTATCAACAGCTTCTTTTGAACCCATATCATGTACATTAAAAGCCATAGTCCGCCAAGGATAAACGGTTTCTTTTTCGCAGTTATCTCCGGCTTCACTGACGGATATGAAATGTTGTCCGTCTACCGATAATTCACAATGTAAATATGTTCCGTCATCATTTTTTACTTCAAAACTGATTTCCGCACCAAATGCGCGGCGATACATTTCAACAGCTTCAATGCTTCCCACTGCATATATTTGCGAATCTATTTTCATAATTACCTCCATTTTGCTTTTTTATATGTTATACAAGAGTATGTTTATAATGCGAAGCTTCGCTTCGCTATGGGGACTGTACTTTTTGTTCGCACAAAAAGTACCAAAAATGCGCGCCTGCGGCGGGCTACGTCCTCTTATAAAGCAGATTGCTTGCTTGTAA
>WRJM01000071.1 GCA_009782265.1 Oscillospiraceae bacterium
GCTCAAAGCTATAACTGTGAGGTCTTGTTTTTACCGCCTTATTCTCCCGACTTGAATCCTATTGAAAAAAAGTGGGCTTGGCTCAAAAGAAAGCTACGAGAAATCTTGTATAATTTTGATTCTCTTGATTTGGCTTTACAGTCGGTTTTTTAAGTTAATCGACTATAAAACTACGTTTTACTACTTTACTTTTTGCACGGGCAAAAGTAACAACCCCGCGGGGAAATTCCCCGCAACCTTCGCTTTATAAATATTTTATTCACATATCAATACAAAAGTTTAACAAAGTATATTATAAAAATAACCTGACCGTTTTTATCACCGTCAGGTTATTTTTAATTTACTGTAAAATTTTTTATCCGTTATATTGCTCTAAATAATTGAATAATTTTTGATATTCGCCGTTATCAAGCTGAATTGAACATGAGCCGTTATAATTGGCGGACATAAGGATTAATTTATCGTCTTCCGTTACCATTATAAATATGGTGCTTTCATTTGTACAGATTTCCAAACGAATCACGCCGTTCAACCGTATTTCGCTGTCGGGGTTAGATGATATAGTTTCCCTGCTCAGATATTTTGACAGCATGGCATAAACCGGTGCGGCATCAACATCGCGGAAGCTCAGCGAGGCGTACATGAACATAACTGTTTCGCCGTATATCTGCTCAATTCCGTAATAAGCAGAGCTTAAACGGTGTTCTTCCGTTAAAAACATACCTGCGAATTCTCCGAAAGTATTCAGCTCGGGAAGCGGAGCGCGGGGTTCAGGCATGTCATAAATCTCTTCAATTCCATCAGCGGCGGCAATGGTTTCTTCTTCATAAATTTCATTTTCTTCCGCAATTTCAGCACTATCAATATTAAAAGGTGGTGCCATAATTTCCGGCTCGGATATTATTTCTTTTTCATCAGCAACCGAATTTGCATGGGGTAACGGAGCGTGAACCTCAAGATTATCCCAAAGATTTGAGTTAGGCCAGCTTGCGTAGTTCCCGAAGTTTAAGAAGCCGCTCCAGTTAGTTGCTCCGCGGTCATAATCATTGCTGTAACTAACAGAATCATCACCGAGATTATCGGATGTTTCCGCGAGAACATCATTTTCTGCTTCCATTCCGTTCATTGTACCGCCTGTGGTTGCGTTTTCGGAGGGAGGCGAAGGTACTGCTCCCGGTGCCACAGGCATTGAGTCCGCAGTATTATAAGCGGCTTCGTTTTCAATTATTTCTGCCGAATCTTCATCTACATCGGATTCTTTAGATTTTTCAAAAGTTTCTGATTCACCAGAACCGCTTGTGGTTGGGTTTTCCGGTATTGTTTCACCGACATAATTGCTTTCCGTAAAGCCGTCATTCGTAAAATTTACATCTTTTTTCATCACGGATGGAATCACCACTGCTGCCGCAATCAATATACAAATCCCTGCCGCCGCTGTTGCAAGGCGGGCTGTCGGAATTCTTTTGATAAAAGGCGTCGGCGCGTTTACTTCCTTACGCATTTTATACAAGATATTTTCAATCAGCTTTTCGTTCGTGCAAATTAAATTAAACTCATTTTTGTAAGCGTCACGAAACGTCATTAAAATCAACTCCTGACTCTGATAATTTTTCTTTGAGCAATCCCCGCGCTCTGTGAAGCTGTGATTTTACCGTATTCACAGTCATTCCGGTTGCCTGTGTTATATCGTTTAAACTCATATCTTCATAATAAAACAGGTGAATCACCGTACGGTATTTTTTCGGTAAATTCATAACAGCCGAAAGAATAACGCTTTTTGTTTCTATGTTATGCAAATTTTTATCAGGAACAGCGGTTAGTTCCGGATTGTCGTCGGAAAATTCCGCAGACGAACGGCGTCGGTTCCATGAAGATAAAACCAGCGATTTCGAGGTATTCACGGTAGTTTTTATCAGCCACGCTTTCCTGTGTTCTTCATCGTTATAGGTTTTATCCGCCCGTATGTATTTGAGAAAAACTTCCTGCGTAATATCATTTGCATCAAAAGAATTTTTCACTCTTGAAAAAGCAAGACGGTAAACCATATCGGAATAAGCGCCGAGAACGGCTTCAAAACTATCCTTCGTGCACAAGGACAATTCCATTTATTTATTTTTCCTTTCAGTAAAAATAAAACCCTTTCATAACGAACACGAAGGTTGATATAAAAAGGTTGCAAAATTTTTAAATTTTAATTTATTTTTATTTAACAAAAGTTTTAACTATTCTTTTTCTGCGAATAATTCTTGAATATTCATTTGAAAACCTTCAAGAACAAAGGATGAAACCAAAGGTTCTTCCAAGTGTTTTGTAACGTCATATTTTCCCTCTTTTAAAAAGGCGATTTCAATTCCTTTTGCTTCAATATCCACTATCCAATATTCGCGGACACCCGCGTCCTGATACTTTTGGAATTTGACAAACCGGTCATGCTTACCGCTGGACGGTGATACAATTTCAATCACCAAGTCGGGCGCGCCGTTGACGCGCTTGCCGTCAAGCTTTGAATGGTCGCACACTACCAATAAATCCGGCTGAATCACGGTATCGTCATTATCGCTTTCTGCGTTCAAACAAACGTCAAAAGGCGCGATAAAAAGCTTGCAAGGTTTTCCGTCAAGAAAATTACCGATTCGTTTACATAATTCTACTATCATTTCCTGATGTGCCTGAGACGGGCTTGCCATTGCATAAGGAAGCCCGTTTATAATTTCAAAACGTTCTCCTTCTTTTAACTCCCAATTTGCGTAGTCTTTATAGGTGAAATGGGGTTGAGGGGATTGTTGTTTTAGTGCTTGCATTGACAGGCTCCTTATATATTAAAATTAATCCTTTATTTTCATTTATTATATCATAAAAAGCTTTTTTTGTCAAATATTTTTCCGTGTTTTCGGTTCTTATACAACCCCGCTCGCGTGCCTTGTTGCGTGACAGCCCATATTCACCGCGACCGGTAATCCCGCGATATGCGTGGGGAATTCCATGATATTAACGGCGAAAGCGGTAATCCGTCCGCCGTAACCAAGTGCGCCGATTCCGAGTTTGTTAATTTCCGCAAGGCATTTTTCTTCCATTTTCGCGTAAAGCGGATTCGGATTGCGTACATTTATATCCCGGCATAATGCTTTCTTTGACAACAGCGCGGCGTATTCAAAATCGCCGCCGATACCCACACCTGCGACAACCGGAGGACAAGGGCTTGCGCCCGCGTCTGATACAGTTTCCTTGATAAAAGCAATAATTTCAGCTTCCGAAGCGGTCGGGTTGAACATTTTAATTCTGCTCTTGTTTTCACTGCCGAAACCTTTCGGCGCAACCGTGATATAAATGTCACTGCCCGATACAATTTCGGTATGGATAATCGCAGGTGTGTTTGTGCCTGTGTTTTTCCTTTGAAAAAGAGGGTCACTGACAATGGATAAGCGTAAGAAATTTTCCTTATATCCTTTTTCTACACCTTCATTAACAGCGGTTTTTAAATCGCCGCCGGTTATTTGAACCTCCTGCCCGATTTCAAGAAAAACAACAGCCAATCCGGTATCCTGACAAAGCGGAATTTTAAGCTTTTTCGCGCTTTCAAGATTGCGGATTAAATCGCCGAGCGCTTCTTTGCAGAGCGGGCTTTCTTCCGCTTCTGCGCTTTCCGAAAGCTTTTTCCGTAAACCGCAGGGCAAGGTAAGGTTTGCAATGGCGCAAAGCCGTGCAATTTCTTCTTTTATAACGGAAACATTTATAATTCTCATTCTATTTTTCCTTCCGTTCGGGATTGGATTTCTTTTTCTTGATTCCGTCCCAGATTTCATGGGTGAAAGCAACTAACGGCATAAGCGTGATTGCCACAAACCCGCCCGCAAATCCGTTGTTGTACAGGTTTAAGCCGCCGTTGAGCAACCCGATGTAAACCGCTACGGATACGTGCATAAAACCGGCGGCAATCCCCCAGAACCAACCGCGTTTATCGGCGATTGGCGACAGCCCTGTCGAAAATAAAATAGAAAGCGCGTTCGCCGGTGCGGTTACTTCTATATGATTTAAATGCGCCGCCGCGATACTGCCGATTAAAATAGGAATCGTATTTATCACATGTTTTCCGGCAGCGGCGAACCCTGCCACTGACAGAATTCCCCCCAGAACAGGTCCGTTAATCGGTATTTTTAAAGCAAGCATGGCGGTGGTTGAAATAACGCACATAATCCCGATATTAATATAGCAGTAATTTCCGTGTTTCAGCAAATAATCATTATCGTGTATGTCCTTTTCCTTTAATATTTTAATAAAATTTCGGGGTGCGTGGGTGATTTCATCGGAAAAGAAGCCGTAAATAATCAGCAGAGCCGAAAAAATATAAACAGCAATCGCAAGCTCTTTGGTATGAGCGGTATCCCAAAAATCGGCACCAGTCACTTCAATATCCATACTGCGGAGAATCCCGACCGTAAACGTAGCGATAAAACCGCCGGCAATTCCGCTGTTGTAAAGGCAGTACCCGCGGTGCATACGTTTAGCGGATTCCGTAATCACCGGAAAAATAAAACCGACGAAAATACCGGCTGAATATGCGGTTATAATTTTAATTACGCCGGTTTCGTCACCGAGAAAAGCAATTTCACTGACAAGCGGCGCAATCGTCGCGCAGAACATGGCATAAATCACATAAACCGAAAACTTCTCCCTGCGTATTTTTGCGTATAAAAACACCCCGAAGCACAGAGGGAGCGTATTAAACATGTTTTTGCCGAAAAACGAAAACCCGATGGTTAAAAACAGCGCGGCAAGGATTCTGCCGTTTGAATCGCATTTGTTCACGATTAATAAAATCAAAAAGAAAATACAGGAAATTGCCGAATTTATCAGCGTTGCGCCAAGCCCTGCCATGGCTATGTAGTCGGACACCAGCACGCTTCTCGATGTATTAATCAGCAGATAATTAATTAAAAGTTCTGCGGGTGATTCTAATATAAACGCAAAAACAAGAAACAAAAAGCAAACCGAAAAAACGATATAATAATCAGCGGGGATTTTATATTTTACACGTTCCGGCATATTCGTTTCTCCGTTTATTAACATTAAATTGCAGGGAACGCATTTATGCGTTCCTTTACATTACGGAACGGATAAATCCGTTCCCTACGCATTATATTATTTTCCCGTCAATTACAACAAGCGCGGGTTCTTTCATATAATCGTAAAACTCCCCGTCAAACAGCACAAAATCAGCGTCTTTTCCGATTTCAATACTACCCACCCGGTTATCAATTCCGCAGATTTTCGCAGCGTTAATCGTAATGGCGCGTAACGCTGTTTCTTTGTCTAATCCGCCTCTGACTGTAAGCCCTGCCGAAAGCGGCAGATACTGAACCGGCGTAACGGGGTGGTCGGTGCAGATTGCAAAAGATACAGCTTCTTTATGTAATTTCGACGCCGTATCAAGGCGCAGATTTACAAGCTCCGGCTTGCTCCTGTCGCAGATAATCGGTCCGATAATGCAGGCGGATTTTTCTTCCTTTAATTCTTCCGCAATCAGCCCGCTTTCCGTTGCGTGAACCAGCACGTAATCAAACCCGAATTCTTTCGCCAATCTTATTGCCGTAAAAATATCATCAGCCCTGTGGCAATGGATATGCGCTTTAATTTCACCGCGCAGAAGCGGCAGTAAGGCTTCATTTTTAATGTCATATTCCGGTAAATCGCCCGCTTCGGTATCGGCTTTATGCTTTTCCAAGGCTTCCATGTAACGCTTTGCCTTATACAATTGTTCACGTATAACGGCGGCGGTCGCCATACGGGTTTTCGGGGATTCGTCCCGCTCAAAATAACAGGTTTTCGGGTTTTCGCCGAGCGCCATTTTAACAGCGAGCGGGGATTTAATAATCAGCTTATCAATTTGTTTAGCCCCCGCTGTTTTCATAGCAAGAAGCTCACCGCCTAAAGGATTCGCACTGCCTACACCGGTAACAACGCAGGTTACGCCCGCCCTTGCCGCTTCGGTAAAGGCGAAATCTGCCGGATTAATCATGTCTATTGCGCGCAGATGCGGGGTTGACGGGTCGGTGATTTCATTCGCGTCAGTACCCTCAAAGCCAAGCCCGTTCTCAAACGCGCCGACATGACAATGCGCGTCGATAAACCCGGGCACAAGTGTCATGCCTTTCGCGTCAATGTCGTTTTCGGATATAATTTTAGCAGGAGCGGGCTTAATACCGATTCCCGTTATTTTTCCATGATGAAATTCCACATAACCGTTTTCAATATCGAAATCTAACATGGTTTTAATTTTTGCATTGTAAATTATCATTATTACAATCGTTCCTTTCCGAATGATTTATCTTTCAAATCTTCCTCTGTTAATTCTTTTATCAAGTTAATAATTTCATCGAAATCGTTTTTGATATAATCGGCGGTGTTTTTATAACCGCTTTCCCGCGACTGATACAGCGTAAAAAGCTCTTCTTTGCTTTTATTGACGGCAAGCGGACGGGATTTATCGCCTTTTATGCGTTCATAAACATTTTCAAAGGGCGTGTTGATGTAAATAACCACGGCGTTTTCTTTAACATAAGCCGCTGTATCAGGATTCGTCAAAGCCCCGCCGCCGAGCGCGATTATATCCGCACTGATTTCGGAAAGCGCGTCAAATTCAAGGCTTCTGAAAAACTTTTCGCCGTATTTTTTAAAGATTTCAGAAACTTTTATTCCCTCGCGTTCCGTTATGTATTCATCTAAATCTATAAAATATAATCCGGTTTCCGAAGCGGCTTTACGTCCTAAATAAGATTTTCCGCAGCCCATGAAACCGCTCAGGTAAATAGGTTTCATAAAACCTCCTGCGCCGCTTTTATTATTTCCTGTACGTCATCGGCGGAAACAGCTCCTCCGTACCAGATTTCATGCGATTTAACCGCCTGCCACACCAGCATAAGCAAACCGTTCACGGCTTTCGCACCGCTTTCCTCCGCTAAAGCAAGAAATTTCGTTTTTATAGGGTTATAAATTAAATCAAATACATATTCCGCCCTGATATTTTCAAAATTAACAGGACACTCGTCAACATCGGGGAACATACCGACCGGTGTTGCATTAATTAGCAAGTCAAAATCACCTTTTAATTCATCATTACGCACAAATTCCGCTCTGATTCCGGTTTTTTTAAATCTTTCAGGGTTTCTTGCCGCAACTGTTAAATTCCCGCCCGCTTTTTCCGCGCAGTATGCAATCATTTTTCCCGCGCCGCCGTACCCTAAAAGGCATATTTTTGCACTTAAGTCAGCACCTAAGGATTCAATAGACTTCATAAAGCCGAAAATATCGGTGTTGTACCCGACCCTGTCTTTCACGCAGTTGACCGCCTTGCAGGCTTCCGCGCTTTCGTCTAACCGCTCGCAGTAAGGAATGATTGCTTCTTTATAAGGAATTGTAATATTTAAACCGTCAAACGTAAATAAAGCTTCAGCCCTTTCCGGAAATTCTTCCGGCGGAATTTCATATAGAGCGTAATCAGGGGAAAGCCCGTTGCGCTTGAATATTTCGCCGTGAATCATCGGCGAAAGCGAATGTCCGAGCGGATAACCGACCAATCCGTATTTTTTATGTATACTCATAATAAAACCGCCTTAGCCGCTTCAAGCGACTTTAAGTCCTCAATATTACAGATTTTTACGTCCGGAAGCGTCTTTTTTACCAAGCCGGACAAAACTTTCCCCGGACCAAGCTCCAAAAAGGCAGTAAAACCGTCCTGTTCCATTGCGGAAAGCTGAGCGGTGAAAAGCACAGGCGAATATATATGCCGTGCTAAATAATTAGGCATATCAAAGACTTTATTGCATAATTCTCCGCCCGTGAGGTTCGAATAAAAGGGAATTCCGGGCATTTTAAAAGTAAAGTCTTTAATTTGCGCTTTAAATTCTTCCGCCACGTCTTTCATCAGCGGCGAATGGAACGCCGCCGAAACATTCAAGCGCATGATACGCTTCGCGCCTTTCGCAAGCAAGGCTTCGCCCGCTTTCGCAAGTGCTGTGTCCGTACCGGCGATGACGGTTTGCCGGGGAGAATTGTAATTCACGGGGCTGATATTTTCTATTCCGGCGCAGATTTCTTCGATTACTTCTGCATTTAATCCCAAAACAGCCGCCATACCGCCGCCTTTAACCTCAGACATCAGCTTGCTTCTGATTTTAAGCAGTTTAAACCCGTCCTCAAGCGTAATCACACCGCAGGCGTATAACGCCGCGTATTCGCCTAAAGAATGACCTGCCGCCGCAGAATATCCTATTCCGGCTTCGTTTGCCGCTTGCAAAGCGGCGGCGGAAACCGCGAAAATCGCAGGCTGAGCGGTTAAAGTGCTGTCAAGCTCGTTATTATTGATTTTTTCGCGCAGATTAAAATTTAAAATTTCGCTTCCCTTATCAAAAATTTCTTTAACGGAAGAAAAATTTTCAACAAGTTCCTTCCCCATTTCGGCATATTGCGAGCCTTGTCCCGAAAAAAGAAGTACGGTTTTAGTCATATTCATTGTTTTGCACCATTTCTATTGACAAATTTAAAAAATACGGGTAAAATGGAAAAAAGCGGTAATTTAAAACAGATATATTTATTATAAACCATTCCGCGGGTAAAATCAAGGAGAAATAACAATGAACCAAGAAAAATTTCGCGGAATAAAAATAACCGGCACAGGGAGCTATTCGCCGCCTTTGAAAGTCGCCAACAGCGATTTAGCGGATATTCTCGATACGAGCGATGAGTGGATTATTTCCCGGACAGGCATTAAAAACAGGTATTACAACGAAGGCCGACCCAATTATCTGATGGCGGTAAAAGCGGCGGAGCTTGCGCTTAAAAGCGCAGAAACAAACGCTTCCGATATAGATTATATCCTATTTTCCACCAGTACGCCGGATTTTATTTATCCGATTACTGCCTGTTTAATCCAAAATGTGATTCATGCGGAAAACGCCGCCTGTCTTGACATCAGTTCGGCATGCACAGGCTTTGTCGCGGGTCTTGACATGGCAAGGGGTTTATTATACAGCGGGTATAATAAAATTTTGTTCGTCGCAAGCGAATGTTTGACACAGCATACGGATTTTACCGATAGGGCGTCCTGCGTGCTTTTCGGGGACGGCGCGGGTGCTGTGGTTTTAGAAAGAGCGGAAACCGAAAAAATCTTTACTTCTTATTTGAGAGTCAAGGGCGTAAGTCCGGACAAGCCTGTTTTATATTATAAAGTTGAATATGAATTCAACTGTCCTTTTGAAGATAAAACGTATAAAAAACCCGCCGAATACGGCAAGCGTCTGCAAATGGACGGCAAGGAAGTGTATAAATTCGCAGTGGAAGCCATGACGGAAGCGGCAAGCGCGGTATGCGGGAAAACCGGATTAACCGCTGACGATATTGATTTATACATTCCTCATCAGGCGAATATCAGGATTATACAGACGGCGGTCAAGGCTTTGGGGATTCCGCCGGAAAAAGTGTATATCAATATAGAAGAGCACGGAAACATATCAAGCGCGTGTATGCCGGTGGCGTTGGACGAGCTTTCCAAAGCGGGAAAACTGAAAGCGGGCATGAAAATCTGCTTTGCGGGCTTCGGCGCGGGTCTGACATACGGCGCGGTGATAATGGAGATATAATTCTTAAAAATTGTTTATATAATGTGAGGTTTGCGGGACTTTCCTGCGGGGGAAACCACCCCGCCCCTAAAGGGGCACCCCTCCAAGGAGGGGAATTTGGCTCGTTTAAAAGGAAAATAATTCCCCTCCTTGGAGGGGTGGCATTGAATTCGCAAAGCGAATTCGGTGATGGGGTGGTTCGCAAACACACATTATAAACATAATTAAAAGGAGGATATTCAATTATGCAAATTCAAGTAAGAAAAGCCACTCCCGAAGACATTGAAAAAATGTCAAAGCTCCCAACATGGGGCTGTGAAATTTCAACATTTGACTGGTTTTACGACAGTGAAGAACACTGTTATCTG
>WRJM01000072.1 GCA_009782265.1 Oscillospiraceae bacterium
CCTATCACACGCTTGCGAAAATCGGGAAGGACGTAGCGGCGGGCGCGGGTTTAATTGCGACGATTACAGCCGTAATTGTGGGGATTCTGCTGTTTTGGGATATGGAAATCTTCGCGGAAATATGGATGTATTTTACCGGCAGGGTTTCTAACAGTCTAATACTGGCAGGTTCGCTTGCTGTGTCGTTTTTATTTATAAATTCCGTCAAGAAGCGTAAACGAAAAGACGGAAATATTTCAAACCCCGAAAAGGAGAAAAATAACTAAAATGAAGAAAAACGTATTCGCGGCTTTAGCCGGAAGAGCAAACACAGGGAAATCCACATTGATTAACCTGCTTGTCGGGGATAAGGTTGCGATTGTGAGCGAAAAACCGCAAACCACGCGAACCCGTATTCAAGGCATTATAACAAGAGATGAAACGCAGTTTGTTTTTACGGATACGCCCGGTTTTCACCGCGCCCGAAACAAGCTTTCCGAGCATATGGTGAAGCACGCGCGTTCAAGCATAGCGGGTGCTGATATTGTGCTGTTACTGCATGATTGCACTAAGAAATTCACCAAAACGGACGCCGAGTTGATTGATAGCCTGAAAGGGCTTGATTTACCCGTTATTTTATTTTTAAATAAAGTAGATTTAATGAAAGATAAAACGAAGTTACTGCCGTTGATTGAGGAATACAGCAGGGTTTGCGAATTTGAGGAAATCATGCCTATCAGTGCTTTAACAGGCGAAAACACCGGGCATATTCTGTCTGTTCTTGAGCATTATGCTGATGAGGGAGAGCATTATTTCCCGAGCGATATTTCAACCAATCAAGCGGAAAAAGTCTGGCTGTCGGAAATTGTCAGAGAGAAGCTTTTACTGTGCATGTATGAGGAAATCCCGCACGGGATTGCGGTTGAAATCGAAAGCATGGAAGAAAGCAAGACAAACCGCGGGAAACCGATAATTGACATGTCGGTTGTTATTTATTGCGAAAAAGATTCCCACAAAGGCATGATTATCGGCAAACAGGGCGAAAACCTTAAAAAAATCGGCAAGGAATCACGGCTTGAAATTGAAGATTATATGAAGTGCAAGGTAAATATAAAACTGTGGGTAAAGGTCAAGGAAGACTGGCGCAACAAAGAGGGTTTTATCGCTGATTTAGGATTGAGTTCAGATTAATATGCTGATTACACTAAAAGGAATTGTTATAGGGCAAAGGAATGTCGGCGAAAACAGCCGCTTTCTGGATATTTTAACAGAAGAATTCGGCGTAATCGAAGTGACCGCGAACGCCGTTAAAAAAATCAATTCCAAGAACGCCGGAAGCACCGCGCTTTTTACTTATTCAAAGTTTTGCTTGAACAAAAGCAGCCGGAGCGGACGCTCCGCGTATTCTATTAACAGTGCTGAACCGGTTTACAGCTTTCATAAGCTTTCGGCGGATTTTACCGCGCTGTCGCTTGCGGCGTACTTTGCGGAACTGCTTAAATATACATCCGCTTCCGAGCAAAACGCGGGGAATTTACTGCGCTTTTTCGCAATTAGCTTATACGAGCTTGAAAGAAGCGTTTTACCGCCGGCTTCCGGCAGGACTGATTTCGCTGTTGCGGCGGTAAAATCCGTGTTTGAATTAAAATTAGCGCAGATTTTAGGGTTTACGCCGGATTTAATTGCGTGTGCTGATTGTTTCTGCTACGAGCATGACGAAATGTACTTTGAGGTCAGTGAGGGGAGGCTGCTCTGCAATGACTGCTTCAGCGACGTGAATGGGGTAGAGCAAGCATGCTTTGTATTAAAACCGCCGCTTCTGCACGCAATGCGGTTTATTGTTTTCACACAGCCTGAAAAGGTTTATAAATTCAATTTAAACGAAAAACACCTGCGGGAATTAGGTTTTATAACCGAAGAATACCTGCTGTATCATCTCGGCAGAAAGTTTAAAACTTTAGAATATTATAAAAAATTAACGAAAGGAAATTAAAAATGAACAAGTATATAAATTTAAACAGGCTTGAATTCTTCATCACCAACGCCTGCACCGGAAAATGCAAGCATTGTTCCGAGTATGAGCGTCTGCATTTGAAGGAAAGTATAAACGCAGAAGCCGCTGTTAATGTAATTAAAAAGCTTGAGGGGAAATTTGCGCTTGAATCGGTTATGACATTCGGCGGAGAACCTTTGCTGTTTGCTGATACGGTTTGCGCCGTTCATACTGCCGCAAACGACAGCTTGATTCCGGAACGTCAGCTAATCACGAACGGATTTTTTTCTGAAAACGAGCAAAAAATAGATGAAGTGGCAGAAAAACTTTGCTGTTCAGGCGTGAATAGTATATTAATTTCCGTAGACGTGTTTCATCAGGAATTCATTCCGCTTGAAACAGTGATGAAATTTGCGGAAGCGGTTACAAAATACGGGATTCCGTCAATCCTTGCTCACCCGTCATGGGTGGTGAGTGAAATCCATGAAAACCCGTATAACACCGAAACAAAAGAACTTTTAAAAACCTTTACGGATAAAGGATTCGGCACAAGCAAAGGAAATCATGTTTTCCCGTTTGGCGCGGCTTTAAACCATTTGAATGAATATTTCCCGCCGCCTGAGGAAATCGACCTGTCCGTACCCTGCGGTTCTGCGCCATACACAACAAGGCTTGATAATATTGACTGCTTCGGGATTAACCCGAACGGTGATGTAAGGCTTTGTGCCCTGACTATCGGGAATATTTACGAAGATGATATTTTAAATATCGTCGAGAATTATGACCCGCATAAAATCGCGGAAGTCAAAGCACTGCTTGAGGGCGGTGTTTCGGGGCTTCTGCATTTTGCGAAACTGCGCGGGATTGAAGTTGACATAAGCAAATGCCGTTCGGCGTGCGGGGTGTGCAAAAAGGTGATGGAGGCATTGACAGAGAAGAATAAAATGTGCAGGGTTTGAAATTGTATTAATTACAGGGTATTTATATAATGCGATGTTACCTGTCGCCTGCGGGCGGGAACAGCGGGACTTCGTCCCGCAAACGGGGGACTGTACTTTTTGTTCGCACAAATAAGTACGGTAGCAAAACAAAGTTTTGCTACAAAATGCCGCGCCTGCGGCGGGCTACGTCCTCTTATAATGTAGATTGTTTACTTGTGAACTTATTCATAGTCAGCTATTCTTTCAAGTTTCGTTCAATGTGAATAGTTCTCTATTAGGGGTAGACGTTAATAGGAGGATAAGCCCGCCGCAGGCGCGGGTGTTTTGCAGGAAAGCCGCGGTTTTCCTGCCGGGTTCAGTTTCTTTGCACGAGCAAAGAAATGAACGTCCATCGTCAAGCGAAGCAGAGCTTCGCATTATAAACAAAATACTCACTAAAGAAAGGAACATCATCATGGAAACACGCACAATTGAAATTATTTCAAGCAAAAACGAAAACATAAAAATAGGCATTATCCCCGGTCATTTCGCAACCAACCATTCGCACGTCAATTATTACGTCGATATGACCAGCCTCAGGAAACGCTTCAAAATGTCTATGGAAGCGGCAAAGGTTTTCACCGAAGATTTCAGCGGTACGCCGGTAGATACGATTATCTGCCTTGAGGGAACGCAGGTTATCGGCGCGTTTTTAGCACAGCAGCTTTCGGAATCAACCCTTGTTTCCGTCAACTCCGGAAACGATATTAACGTGATTACACCGGAGCTTGACAGCAACAACCAGTTTATTTTCCGCGATAATACGCAGGGCATGATTTGGAATAAAAACGTACTGCTCTTGATTTCGTCCGCGTCCACCGGACGGACGATTGAACGCTGTATTGAGTGTTTGACCTACTACAGCGGAAACCTTGCCGGTGTTGCGGCATTGTTCAGCGCGATAGACGAGATGAACGGTATACCGGTAAAAGCAATTTACCATAAAGGCGATTTACCTGATTATGAATCCTATTCACCCGCCGAATGTGCGATGTGCCGCGATAAAAGGAAGGTTGACGCGATTATCAACGACCACGGGTATTCTAAGATATAAATTTGCAAAAGGGCGGATATAGAATCCGCCCCTACATTTGTATAGTTAATTAACTTAGAAAATGCCCGATAAACAGGCATGAAAAGCTTTAATTTATGGGTTTTTATGCCTGTTTATTGGTGCAATTTACAAGTTAATTTACTATATTTTATATAAAACAGGAAATTTATGTTTAAATTATTAAAAACTGACGGGACGGCGCGCAGAGGGCGGCTCACCACCGTTCACGGCGTCATTGAAAGTCCTTTTTTTATGAACGTGGCGACTTCCGCCGCAATAAAGGGCGGGATTTCCGCGCTTGACTTAGAAGAACTGAAATGTCAGGTAATGCTTTGCAATACCTATCATCTTCATGTCCGCCCGTCGGATAAGGTGATTTATGAACTGGGCGGTTTGCGGAAATTCACCAACTGGTATAAACCGATTCTGACTGATTCGGGCGGGTTTCAAGTTTTTTCGCTTGCCAAGCTCCGTAAAATTAAAGAAGAAGGCGTAACTTTTAATTCCCATGTAGACGGAAAAAAAATCTTCATGGGTCCGGAAGAAAGCATGAGGATTCAATCGAATTTGGGTTCTACGATTGCAATGGCGTTTGATGAATGTGTGGAGAATCCCGCGCCTTACGAATATGTAAAAAAATCAGCCGCACTAACGACGCGCTGGCTGAAACGCTGTAAAACAGAACTTGACAGGCTGAATACACTTGACGGCACGATTAACAAAAAGCAAGTGCTTTTCGGGATTAATCAAGGCGGAACTTATGAGGATTTACGGATTGCCCATATGCGGGAAATTGCGGAATTAAATTTGGACGGCTACGCAATCGGCGGGCTTGCGGTCGGCGAAACGACTGAAATCATGTACAATGTTTTGGATTATATCGTACCCGAAATGCCCGTAAATAAACCCCGTTACCTCATGGGCGTTGGAACGCCGTCGAATATCATCGAAGCCGTGGCGCGCGGTATAGATATGTTTGACTGCGTTATGCCCTCGCGGGACGCCCGGCACGCTACTGTTTTTACATGGCAGGGGATTACGCACCTGACAAACGCGCAGTATATAACAGACGACGCGCCGCTTGACCCCGAATGTGACTGTTACACCTGCCGGAATTTTTCACGCGCATATATCAGGCACTTGTTCAAGGCAAAAGAATTTTTGTCGGGGCGGCTTGCGGTGATTCATAATTTATATTTTTATAATACTTTAATGGAAAAAATCCGCGAAGCGATTGACAGCGGCAATTTTACAGAATTTAAAGCTAAATATTCAAGTTTATTAAGTCAAAAAAGGGCATGAAAAATGATTTTTATTCAGATTATAATGATTGGTTTCGGGCTGTCAGCGGACGCTTTCGCGGTTTCGGTTACAAACGGCATGTCGATTATTAATACGCTTCCGACGCGCAGAGAAATGTTTAAAATAGCGTTTATATTCGGCATTTTTCAAGCTTTAATGCCGCTTTTGGGGTTCCTGCTCGGTATGGTTTTCGTGGAGTTTGTTGAAAGTTTTTCGCACTGGATTGCGTTTATTTTTCTTAGTTTCATCGGTGGGAGAATGGTTTGGGAAGTGGAAAAAAAAGACGAAAACAGTATTCCCGAAAATGTTCCGGAAACCGTTTCTTTTAAGCTTCTGCTCATGCAAGGGGTTGCCACAAGCATTGACGCGCTCGTCGCGGGCGTAAGTTTTATCGCGATGGGGTTAAGAGGCGTGCAGATTGTTCCTGCGGTTGCAATAATCGGCATGATTACGTTTGTTATGAGTTTTCTAGGCGTTAATCTGGGACTCCGTGTAGGCGGTTATATGGGAGCGGTTACGGCGAAAATTGCGGGCGGTTTAATTTTAATCGTTATGGGCTTAATCATTCTTTTTGAAGGGTTATTTGATAAAATTTGACTTTTTTACAGATTTATGATATAATAATATATTATTTAAAATGAGGGTTGTACATGGAGCTTCTAAATATCGGCTACGGCAACGCTATCAATCCCGGCAGGGTAGTCGCCGCTGTCAGCGCGGATTCCGCGCCCGTAAAGCGCATGATTAACGCCGCAAGGGAAAAGAACATGGTTGTTGACGCTTCCTGCGGGAAGAAAACGCGAACGGTTTTCATCATGGACAGCGGACATATTGTTTTATCGGCTAAAAATATAACAAATTTTGCGGAGGACATGTTTGAAAGATAAATCTTTCAAACCGGAAAAATTCCAGAAAGGTATGGATATAACGATGACTGATAAAGGCTTATTAATCGTAGTTTCCGCTCCGGCGGGCTGCGGGAAAGACACAATTCTTGAATATGCGTTCAATGTCTGCAATAATCTGCATTATTCCGTATCCGCAACTACCCGCCATATCCGCCCCGGCGAAGAAGAGGGCGTACATTATTTTTTTAAGAACCGTGAAGAATTTCAAGAATTAATTAAAAACAACGAGCTTTTGGAACATACCGAATACGCCGGAAATTATTACGGAACGCCGAAGTCTTTTATCCCGAAAATGCTTGACGCGGGAAAAGACGTGGTGATGAAAATTGAAGTTGAGGGTGCGGCAAATATTAAAAAGCTTTTCCCCGAATGTGTGCTGGTGTTTATTCTGCCGCCTTCGTTCGCGGAACTCGAACGAAGATTGTTAAAGCGCGGGACAGAGGACACGGAAACTATTAAAAAGCGCATAGATATTGCGAAAATAGAAATGTCGTTCGTGAAAAATTATGATTATGTGATTATAAACGAAAAACTTGAAAATGCAGTCGATGATTTTGCCGCTGTAATCCGGAGCGAAAAACTTTCCGTAAAACGCGGACTGCCGCAAATCCGGTAATGGAAGTTAAAGGATTAGTCGCACGTGGGATTGCCGGAGTAATCGCACAAGTTGCTGTTGAAAAATCGCTGTATTCCTTTGATTTGCTTTTTGATTACATAGTGCCGTATGATTTAATAGACAAGGCGGCGGCAGGGAAGCGCGTTATTGTGCCTTTCGGCAGGAACGCGGGCAAGAAGCGGCAAGGATTGATTTTCGGGGTTCGGGAAGATGTGTATGACCCTGTCAGAATTAAAAAAATCAATGCTGTTACAGACGAAGAACCGCTATTGAATGATGAAATGCTGAAGCTTGTGATTTGGCTCAAGGATAATACGTTCTGTACTTATTTTGACGCGGTAAAAACTGTAATTCCCGCAGGGTTGGGGTTACAGCTGAACGAAGAAAGCGGTTCAGTTAAAACACGCTATAAAGGTGATGTTACAAAAATTGTTTCTGTTTCGGAAAACGCTGATTTTTCACTTTCCGAATTGACGCCGAAACAGAAATCGGTTATAGATATGCTTGAAGAATACGGCTCTGCGAGCGTCAGCGAAGTATGCGGATTGTGTAGTGTTACAGCGGTTGTCGTCACAAACTTGATTAAAAAAGGATTGCTTGAAGAACACTTCAGCGAACAGTCAAAATCAATCAGCAAGGATTTTTCCGTTACCGCAAAGCTCGCAGACATCAAATTTTCACCCGCTCAGCAAAAGGTTTTTGACGGGATTAAAAAACTTGCCGACTGCAATGAAGCGAAATGCGCCCTCCTGCGCGGGATTACGGGAAGCGGAAAGACTTCTGTTTTTATTAAACTGATTGAACACGTGACCGAAAACGGAAAAACCGCAATTATGTTAGTCCCTGAGATTTCATTAACCCCGCAGATTACGAATCATTTCAAGAGCCTTTTCGGCAATAAAGTTGCAATCATTCATTCCGATTTATCGTTGGGTCAGCGCGCAGACGAATATAAACGCATAAAAACGGGAGAAGCGCGAATCATTATCGGGACGAGAAGCGCGGTGTTCGCGCCCCTTGAAAATATAGGCATTATCGTCATTGACGAAGAGGGTGAGCATAGCTATAAGTCTGACCGTTCTCCGCGTTATCATGCGCGGAATGTCGCCAAGCAGCGGGCTTTTTACCATAACGCGCTGTTGCTTTTAGCGTCCGCCACACCGTCAATCGAAAGTTATCATCTTGCGAAAACGGGCAGATATTCATTGTTTGAGCTGAACGAGCGGTACAGCAAATCAATTTTACCCGATGTTTATATAGTTGATATGAAGCTTGAACAAGAATACGGCAACCGTTCAAATTTCAGCGAAGTTTTCATACACGAGCTTGGCGAAAATTTAAAGCGCGGCGAACAAAGCTTAATTCTGCTCAACAGACGCGGTTATCACACTTACGCAAAGTGCATAAAATGCGGTGAAGCGGTAAGCTGTCCGGTTTGTTTGATTCCGCTCACCTATCATAAAAATAATGATACCGTACAATGCCATTACTGCGGGTTTACTTCAAAAATGCCTGAAAACTGCCGGAAATGCGGCTGTCGGCATATTTATCAAAGCGGAACAGGTACGCAGAGAATTGAAGATGAAATCAGCGGCTGGTTTCCGAAAGCACGGATTTTACGGATGGACGCGGATACTACGGTGTCGAAAACCGCTTTTGAAACAAATTTCGCAAAATTCCGCGCCGGTGAATATGATATAATGATAGGAACGCAGATGGTTGCGAAGGGCTTGGACTTTGAGAATATCACGCTTGTAGGTGTTTTGGCAATCGACAAGGCACTTTACGCGGGGGATTATCTCGGGTATGAAAAAACTTTTTCGCTCATTACGCAGGTCGTGGGGCGTTCGGGGCGCGGAAGCAAGAAAGGCAGAGCCTATCTGCAAACCTTCACACCGGAGCACTACGTTTTAAACCTTGCCGCCGCGCAGAATTACACGGAGTTTTACGCACAGGAAGCCGATGTCAGAAAAGCGTTGATTTTTCCGCCCTTCTGCGATATATTTATGATTTGCTTCACCTCGGCTGATGAAAACGAAAGCGAAAAAGCGGCGGAAAAATTTCTGGGTATCTTAAGTAAAATATTATCGGAAGCGCGTGAAAAATTCCCGTATCGGGTTCTCGGTCCGTCGAAAAGCGGCGTGGGGCGCGTGAACGGCAAATACCGGCGGAAGCTGATTATTAAATGTAAAAACAGCCCGGCTTTCCGTAAAATTATTTCTGATTCGCTTAAAACCGCTTATGCGGATAATGATTTTAAATATACCGGAATAACTGTTGATATAAACGGCGAAATAGTATAATAGTATAATTATAAAGGAGCAAATACCTTGGCACTGAGAAATGTGATTACTTTACCCGATGAAACTTTAGCTAAAAAATCAAGAGAAGTTACCGCTTTTGACGACCGGTTATGGGTGCTTTTGGATGATATGTATGAAACGCTTCAAACCAACAACGGCGTTGGAATGGCGGCTGTTCAGGTGGGGATTCTGCGCCGTGCAATCGTCATTGAAATTGAAGATGAATACGTAGAGCTTGTAAACCCCGAAATTTTACAGAGCAGTGGGAAACAGCGCGAAATAGAAGGCTGCCTTTCCAATCCCGATATATGGGGATATGTCGAACGCCCTACTTATGTCAAGGTGAAATATCAAAACCGGCACGGTAAAGACCAAACGATTGAAGCCGACGAACTTCTTGCGATAGCGATTTGTCACGAAATGGACCACCTTGACGGGATTATGTTCAACGATATTGCCGATGAAATGGTTGACGAACCGCCCACAGAGGACGAAAAAAGAAGAAGAGGCAGAGGTAAAAAGAGGAAACGCAGATAAAAAATGAAAGAAGAAAGTTTGAAAATATTAAATAAAAAGAAGCACAGAAATACGAGACCATGCCAATTTACATGGGGTTTTTGTGTGCTGAAAGGGGCATGGTCATAAACATGAAAATAATATTTATGGGTACGCCCGAATTCGCAGTACCCGCGCTGAACGCGCTGATTGAAGCCGGAAATGAAATCCCGCTTGTTTTTACCCAGCCGGACAAACCCTCCGGCAGGGGCAATAAAATCCAATTTCCGCCGGTAAAGCAATGCGCGC
>WRJM01000073.1 GCA_009782265.1 Oscillospiraceae bacterium
TAAATTTATTCATAGTCAGCTATTCTTTCAGGTTGCGCTCACTGTGAGTAGTTCTTTAATAGAGGTAGGCGTTAATAGGAGGATAAGCCCTCCGCAGGAGCGTGTTCTGTAGTAAAACTACGTTTTACTACTTTACTTCTTGCACGAGCAAAAGTAACAACCCCCGCGGGGAAGTCCCCGCAAACATCGCATTATATAAATTTTCTACATATTAATGCTTTTTACAAGCTTTTTAAAATGCTCCCCGCGTTCCTCGAAATTCTTATAAAACCCGTAGCTTGCCGCCGCCGGCGAAAGAATACAACGCTTTTTAGTAACCTTCAAGGCATATCTGACGGCTTTTTCCATGTTTTTCGTATATTTTATGTTCAAATTGCTGTCAGCAGGAATTAAGTCCGCGATTTTCCACCCACTGTCCGGCAGTGCAATTAAATTCATTATACCACAATTCGGCAAAAAAGCAATAAGCTCGTTGTAATTTATTCCCCTATCCATGCCGCCTATAATTAAAGTGTCAGTGTCGGGGAAAGCGTCAATTGCCGCGATTACGGCTTCCGGAATGGTACTGATGCTGTCATTGACAAATTCAACTCCGTTTATTTCTGCGAAGACTTCTAACCTGTGCGGAAGTCCGCCGAAGCTTTCAGCGGCGCAAACCGCTTCTTTTTCGTCGCAGCCGAAAATCACTGCTGTTTTAATCGCAACCGCCATGTTATTATAATTATGTTCACCCCGAAGCTTAGCATTTTCGGGGTTAATTAAAACGCGGTATTTTTTTAAATCCTCATCATCGCCTTGAATTAAAACATCATTTCCGTGTTGAAATCTAAAAATATTTTCTTTTGCTTTTTTATAATCCTCAAAGCTGTTGTAATGGTCTAAATGCTCCTCAAAAATATTCAGTAAAATCGCAACATCGGGGGACGCTTTAACATATTCAAGCTGATGACAGGATATTTCGCACACCGCCGTGACGGCGGAATCAGTTTCCCCGCCAACGCGGGGGAGATAGTCACCTTGAGAAATAATAAACTCAAGCGGCGGAACGCCGATATTTCCGATAAGCTCAACAGGTTTTCCGCAAGATTTGAGGATATGATGAATTAATGAAGAAGTGGTTGATTTGCCTTTTGTGCCGGTTACACCGATGATTTTATTCTTGCGGAAACGCAGAAGCAAATCGGTTTGAGAAGTGATTTTTTCCTTTATAGAAGCGGGGATTTCACCGAGTAACGGAATACCCGGCGACTTCATAATAATATCAACGTCATCATTATAAATCGCGTCAAGATAATCCTCGCCCGAATAGGTTTTATAAGGCAAATCAGCGATTACTTCAGGGATTTTGTCGGCGATTATTATTTCACAGGGGATTGTTCCTTGCGAGGGAGAACCTTCAAGAATTTTTAAAGTTGATTTTCCTTCTAAACCGAAACCGAGAATTAAAATGGTCTTGTTAATAAAAAAATTATAAAGTTCTGTCATTTAATAACCTCAAAAATTCTTTCGGCAGAAAGTTGTTATTATCGAAGTAATCATCAAGTGAAGCGGGCGTTTCACGCGGATTTTCCGCGTATTTTCTTAGCAGGAAAGGCAAGGTTCGGCGTCTTTTCAGCGACTCTGACAAGGCTAAATTCACCTCATGCTTTGTCCCCACGCACTCGAAAGGTTTATCAAAATCATCATAAACCAAACCGTTGAAAATAGGCTCTAATTCTGGATTATCAAGCAAATTGAAACCGAAAACGGGGATGATTTTTTCATCAATCAAAAACGCCGAAAGCATAATATAAACATACAGGCATTTCGCACATTTTCCGCACCATGAATCGGTTTTTGAGCCGATATTGCAGCTTTGGAAAATATTAAAATACTGCGGGAATTCAATGAATTTCTTAGTGATTCGGTACTCACTCCAAGGGCGCAGAAAGCTGAAATACTCCGGAATCACCCCGTGCGAATATTCACTGCTGTCACCGAATGTTCTTTGAACATATTCGCGGAAATCTGCTTCAAATTCAACGCTCTTGCTGTACTGGTGATTCACGTCCGAACCCGCAACATTGGTTTCGTTTGCACTGCTTTCATTGGAAAGCACAATATATTTTTTATTTGTGATATAAGCAAAAAGAAAACTTGAAAAAGCAATAATTGAGGAGAAAGGCGTGTGACCGTTCAAATACCCCGTTGCGTTTAAACGCAGAAGCTCTTTATCAATCGTACGGTGTACTTTTATAATTTTTTCGTCCGTAAATCCTGCTGTATACGCTGTTTCAAGCACGGGGCGGCGCGGGTTAATAATATAACCCGAATTTTCACCGGAATTATAATTTTTTAAAAGCTCCATTGTTACAATGCTGTCTTTGCCGCCGCCCACAGGGATTAGACAACCGCGGTGAGCCGCTGTTCCCGATATTTGAGCGTTTCTGGAAGTAAGCACTGACTTTGATTCGCTACCGGATGCAATTATTTGCATGAAATCATCATCAGCATTTATTCCGTTACGGTAGAAAAACTCGCCCAAGCCGTTTCTGTAAAGTTTCTTCCACCATGTTTTCTGCCAATCGTCCAAATGACCGCACTGTACTTCAACAACAGGCGGGCAGGCGCATTTCCAGTAGCTGATAAGCTCCGCCATACCGAGATTGAAAACGAACAGGTCTATATTACCATCAACCGGAACATCAAACGCCCATTCGGGTTTAAAATGAAAATCATCAATCGAAAAATGAAAAATGATTTTATTTTTCAAAACAGAGAAGTTATGATAAATCAATTTTTCATGTTTTTTGCGTAATTCTGTATACTTATTCAACACAATACTCCTTTTTTTGCTAAAAAGACTTTTATTTTTCTTTTAAATGTGGTAAAATAGAAACAGAGGAAATTTTTAATAGGGAGAAAAGTGGACGAGAGAATGAACGCAGAACTATTTTTACAAGAAATAAAAAAACTGAACTTTTCCGGTAGGGATTTTCTTGAAATTATCGGAAATTCAAAAATTAATAATAATGTTTATAATGAAATAAAAAAAAACACAGGGCTGACGTATGAACGGTTGGTACGCCTTTTGGATAATTCCGGGCTTACCTCCGGTGATTATACGCGGATTTTAAACGATGCGCGTGTTTTAGCAAAAATGAGAGCGCAGAAAATAGCCGAAATGAATCGCCGGGAGGACAGCGTTGCAAGGCTCGGGAATGCTTTAGTGGAAGCGCAGAAACGGCAGGAACAGCAAGAACGGTTGCGTGCGGAAAAAGCGGCGCAAATTGAAAAATCAGCATTGCTTTTAGCACAAGCCGAATCAAAAAAACAGGCGGAAGCTGCCCCCAAGACGGAAACTGCCTCTAAAACAGAGCAGCAATTGGTTTTTGAAGAACGGCAAACATCCGAGCTTTACGAAGAGCTGTTTGAAGAAATCACCGAAACAGAACCGGATATTACTAACGAAATTCCTGAAATAAACCCATCAAACAATAACAGAACCATTCAAATCGAACCGAAGCAACCCAAGCAAACAGAACTGTCTGAAGCGTTTAAAATACAAATACATGATGATTTTTCCGAAGAAGATGATGAAACGGAAATCGTGGACGAAGAAGCTTTGGATTCCGAAAACGGTAATAATATTAATAATAAAGGTAAATTAATTTTATGCTTCGTCATGGCGTTTATGGTAATCAGCGCAAGCTTTACTGTGCGTTATTTTCAAACAGGTTCTTTTTGGCTTGAAAAGGAACAGGAAATTGTTTTTACTGTTCCGGAAACATATAAAGAACTTGCAAACAGACTTACGGAAGCCGCCCATCAAGTTCCGCTAAGAACTGAACCCGATATAAATTACCGCCTTGCAAGCGATATTCGTTATTCCGGTGATGAAAAAACGCCGAAAACCATTGTTTATAATGAAAGAACTATTTTTAATATAATTGAAAATAAACTCTTTGCGGTTGAAGCAAGAAGCGGAAATATGCTCAAAACCGCTGAAATTGAATTTGAAAATCAAATCATGCGCGAAATGTATATTCATCAAGACAGGCTTTATTTGATTCTTGAAGGTGAATATGCGGGAAGTTATCATCATGTTGGGGAAGTACCGGAAAATGATGAAAGCGATGATTATAATGAAGAAGAAATTTTACCCGAAATTATAAGCGGTGAATTCACGCAGAAATTTATTACGGTTGTAATTTTTGACGCATGGGATTTTTCGGAAACGCCGTTGCTTTCGTTTACGGTCAGCGGTGAATATCAATCAGCTTTCTTCCATAAAAATAAATTCGTTATCGCAACCGGTTATATCCCGCATGAACCCAAAGCGTACAGCGATTTATCAGCATTTGTGCCGCTATATTCCGTAAATGACGAAAGCCGGCAGTTTATCCCTATAAATCATATTTACGCACCGCCCGCGCCTCTTATGAATACCGGAATGACCGTTCTCGGTGTGATTGAAGATTTAAATGTGCAAATATATGCGGCGGCAGGCGGCATCGGGCATGTTTCAATCGGAGAAAAATCATTGCTGATTACACAGGTTTATGAGAATTTTTCAAGGTTGATTAAGCTTGATATAACCGGTGAAACCGAACCGAAGTACTTTGATGTAAACGGCGTGATTCCGGACGGCGGTGTTAATGAGGGCGGGGGATTGGTGCGTGTTGGGTTTTTCGGCGCAAAAGGCGGAACGCTTTATGTGATGAATGAGGATTTGGAATTGCTTTCTAGTGCTGTTGAAATCGGAAAAAGCGCGGAAGAAACCGATTTTACGGCAGGAAGCGTATTGTTTGATTATAACCATGTTTATTTTATTATTCATAAGGTTTACATTTTTGATACGACAATAGCGGAAAGTATCGCAGCTCTTACGGAAGAAGAGCAAGCAGAGCAGATTTATACCGATGATTTCTACAGGATTTCCGATAAGGAGCGTCTTGAAATTGCGGTTGAAACCGACGCAGACGGAAAACGCGCCGGAATCCGCCTTAATATTCACGAATATGAACAGCAGGGAGAGGAATACACGAAAATTACCGCGACTTATTTAATTACAGCCGAAAGCAGTGTAAACGGAAACTGGAATCCTTATCTTTTCACGGACGCGGAAACCGCAAGGGACGCTGTTTTCATAGCTTCGCCCGAAGCTTCGGATTCGGTTAAGATGGCAACGTTTATTATACCCGTAAAATATCACAACAGTATATCAAGTATTGAAAAAATCATTGTTTTAGATTATAATGAATTTACCGGTATGACGAAAAGAAGCGAAATCGTTTATTACGACATAAACAAGGAACGCCGCCGCGCCGTGATTATCGGGGAATATATTTACAGCTTTTGGGATACGTTCGCGGTCAGTGCGCGGGGAAAGGACGGGGTTGTGGTTGAGAAGCTGGAGCTCACTCAATAAAAAATCTTAACCCCGCCAATATCATAAATCGCATACGGCGAATCATTCGACGGCAAAACGCCCTCAATTTCGCCCGCAAGAATCCGCCTTGCGCCTTTCGCCAATGACTCGATTTTCCCTACAGGGAACGTCAAAGCCTGATGAGAGCAGTAAATGGTGTTGAATTCCTCTTTCATGCAAAGCAGTTTTTCAAGGCTGTAAATATAGGATTCAAGATTGCGTCCTTTATGCTTGTGGTCGTTGTGCATATCAATGCACTCACTTAAAATTGAATCGCCGGGGAACAGAATCCCGTTGTTGCGTTCAATGAAAGCTACGCTTCCGGGCGTGTGACCGGGGAGCAAGATAATTTCAAGGATTCCGCCGCCGATGTCGATAAAGTCGCTTTCCCACATCGGGACTAACGTGTGCCGTTCTTCCGAATCCCCGCTTAGCTGAACCCGCTCTATATCACGGTAACGGGCGAATTCCGCTACATGCAGGTAGGAACGCTCAAACTGATAATTTCCGCCGATATGGTCAAGGTCGGAGTGTGTGTTAGCGACAATAACAGGCAGTTTAGTGATTTCGGCGATTTCGGCTTTCAAGTCGCCTGTGCCGAAGCCGGTATCAATCAGCAAAGCCGCTTCTTTGCCTAAAAGCAGAAAGCACCGCACAGAGCTTTCCTGTATGACATAAAGGTCTTCCGCCACCTGCATAACGCTGTATGGATTGTTTCTGTTCATAATCAAACCCTCCGAAATAAATTTTTGAAATCCTGTTTACTTTAATATTACCACATTTTGGGGTTAAAGTCAATTTATATTAAAAGGGCATGAAAAAACCTGCGCGGAGCAGGTTTTTTTTGCGGTTCTGAAACTGTATACATATAAATGAATATATTAGTGTCGAGGAAAGCACGTTTTATATTATCTGCGCTCATTTGCTTCCTCCCTGTTCCATTTCCAACCGCTCGTATCAATTTGAACAGGGGATAATAATTCTCTCTTGCTTATCGGTTTATCGGTTATTTCGCATACGGTTATTTCAACAAGTTTATTTAAAAATTCTTGCGGTAATGTAATAACGCCGTTTTCCGCTATTCCTTTAAATCTGTACGCTTCCATGAAAACGCCCCCCATTTAAAAACATTTTAAGTAAATTTATTATAGCTCATATCACGCTAAAAGTCAAGTGAAACAAAAAACTTGCGGAGAGCAGGTTTTTTATTATAAAGTAGGTTATGTTAATTATAGGAGCAACCATTGGTAGTCTACCAAATAACGGACGCGTAATGCGCACCTCTACAGGTTATAAAAACATCAATACAATTTTCTAGCATAAACAAATATTTACTTACTTTCTCTTTATTTATACATTTCAAAAAACAATTTAGGATTAAAAAAACATTCTGCGTGTTCATTTAATTTCTTATCGTCCCAATCCCACCATTTTATTCTTTCAAGAATTTCAATTTCTTCTTCGCTAAAACGATATTTTTTTATTTTCCCCGGAACACCCACAACAACAGAATATGGGGGAACATCTTCCAAAACAACAGCACCTGCCCCAATTACCGCGCCGTTTCCGATTTTTCTTACTTTACTAAGATTTATAAAAGCATTTGCGCCAATCCAAACATCATTCCCTATCTCAAGGTGTTGCGGCGGAGGTATGATTATATTATTATATGTAAAAGGGTACTTATATTTTTTATTTAATAAATCTTGTTTTTCTTTATCAATAAAGGATAAACTCCCCATAGATAAAGCACCTAACGCATGGTCAACTTGTGCATTAACGGTATTATTTATTGAAGTGTACCTACCTATAGATTTAAAAAAATTATATGCTGAACCTATTTTATTCAATAAGGTTTCATGACCGTAAGTGTTTTTTCCTATAAAAACACCGTTATATTCTATGTCATAATTTAATATCCCTTTATTATTACAATAATAATCAAGCTTTTCTGTGAAGCCGAAAACGTCAAGCTCCTTTTTCACTTCCTCGTGAAAACTGTTTACAATTATAACATAGTGTAAGTCCGGTTTAAGTATATTCTTAGGTTTTACAGGTTTATTTCCGAAAGAATCCTTCTGCACTATATCGTTAGATACCGAAAACGAAAAATCTATTTTTGCTTCTTCAAAAATATCTACTATTTCTCGCGCTATTTTACCCGTTCCCCATAATACAATTTCACGATTTTTTATAAACTGTAAATGATATTTAAAACGTTCATACATTTTTATTATCCTCTTTTAATTCAATATCCAATTCTACCACATCCAGCCAAAAATTTCCATTAGTGTATTGTACATAAATAACAACTTTTTTTTTTTTTTTTTGTAAAAATTACACAAACGCCTTAGCAAAGTAATAAAAAACCTTTTCATTTCAGGAAGAACATGGTATAATGAAAATATTAACCGAAAGGAACAGATAAAAATGGCGCAGGAGTTTTATGTAGGATTGGACGTAATCATCAAGGAATTTGAGCTTGAATCGCTCTATTCCCCTTGCGAAGCGTCTGAAGTCCATATTTCCAACAACGATATAAACCGCCCGGGATTACAGCTTGCGGGCTTTTATGAGTATTATGACAACAGCAGAATCCAAATCGCGGGGAAAGCGGAATTTGCGTACTTAGACCGCTACAATGAAGAGGAAAAACTGCGGGTTTTTGATGAGCTTTTTGCCACAAAACCGCCCGCTTTCATCATCACGCGGGAAATTGAACCGCTTTCGGAAATCATGTCCGCGGCGGCGAATTATGATGTACCCGTGCTCCGCAGTAAAGAAAGCACGTCGGCGTTTATGGCAAAGCTGATTGCTTACCTGAATATTAAGCTTGCACCGAGAATCACAAGACACGGGGTTTTAATTGAGGTTTACGGCGAAGGTATGCTGATTCTGGGTGAAAGCGGCGTGGGTAAAAGCGAAACCGCAATTGAGCTTGTCAAGCGCGGGCACAGGCTTGTCGCGGACGACGCGGTTGAAATCCGCCGCACATCCAACATTACGCTTGTGGGCAGTTCGCCGGACAATATCCGTCACTTCCTTGAACTGCGCGGAATCGGTATTATCAATGCCCGTCAGCTTTTCGGTATGGGCGCGGTTAAAATCTCGGAGAAAATTGACCTTGTGGTTGAAATGGAGCTTTGGAATCCTGAAAAAGTATACGACCGCATGGGTATGGATAATCATTATATGTCGATTCTGGGGGTAAAAGTCCCGCATTTAACCATTCCGGTTAAGCCCGGACGGAACTTGGCAGTCATTCTTGAAGTGGCGGCAATGAACAACCGTCAAAAGAAGATGGGTTATAACGCCGCGCAGGAACTGCTTGATAACTTAGGTTTAAATATAGAAACAAGCAATACGGTTTCGGACTGGGAACATAATTAACAGTTAATAAGTCGCAATTTATTGCGACAAGACAGCTTAGCGAATACATAAAGGGTTTATGGAATAAAATAGCAGTATGATTGATTTTAACAGGCTTGAAAATATATGCGAAAAATACGGCGCGGAGGTTTTGAAAAACGCGCCGCTTGCGCCGTTTACTACTTTCAAAATCGGCGGTCCGTGCGATTTTTTAATCAGAGTACCTAATCGCGAGGTGCTTCAAAAAGCTGTGCTTTTCTGTAAGGAAACAGACACGCCTTTTTATATCATTGGGAATGGCAGTAATGTGCTTGTGCGCGACGAAGGGATTCGGGGAGTTGTGCTTCATACGGGATGGGTATGGGAGCAGACTTCGGTTGACGATGACAGCGGCATTATAATTTGCACAGCCGGTACCGAGTTATCAAGCCTGTGCCGCGAGGCGCGCAACGCTTCACTGACAGGACTTGAATTCGCTTACGGGATTCCGGGTACAACAGGCGGCGCTATTTATATGAATGCGGGCGCGTATGATGGTGAGATGTCGCATGTGGTTTATGAAGTAGATTACCTGAATGAGAACGGCGAATTTAAAACAATGTTGTGTAAAGATACAGATTTCGATTACAGAAAAAGCCCTTTCACCT
>WRJM01000074.1 GCA_009782265.1 Oscillospiraceae bacterium
CACGGCGCGTATCCGGCGGACTGGCAGGGCTTGAGCTTTGATACGCTTGCGAAAGTCAAGGAATTAACGGGCGATATGCCTTTGGTTCTGCACGGCGGAACGGGAATTCCGGAAGAGATGATTCAAAAAGCGATTTCGCTCGGCGTCGCAAAAATCAACGTAAACACCGAATGTCAATGGGCGTTCCAAAAAGCCACCCGCGCATACATAGAAGCAGGAAAAGATTTGCAAGGTAAAGGCTTTGACCCGCGCAAGCTATTAGCACCCGGCTTTGAAGCAATTAAAGCGTCGGTTAAGGAAAAAATGGAGCTGTTCGGGTCGGTCGGTAAAGCGTAAAATAAAATATATAAAAAAGCAATTCCGGAAAACGGAATTGCTTCCGCCGCCGGGTTTGTTTTCTTTAAGCTTCTTTATCATTTTCCCGACTTCGTTAAACACGGTTTCAAGCTCTTCATAAGTTGCGTAAACCGGCGTAATATACAGCCCTGAACCGTCTCCCCCGATATTAATATTTTCTTTTGCCGTATACTCCCTGAACTCCTGCATGATACCGAGTTTACAATTTCGGCAGAATAAACAGATACAGATGTTTTAAACGTCTGTTTTTGTTTATTTTGACAACCATTTACTGCTGATATTTTTACTGAGAATATCATGTATATAATTTAAACTGAACACCCCGAATTCCCGCACCCCGTGCGAAACGGCAAGGTTTTCGTTATATTCGCTGAGCGGATAAATCCTGACAAACCCGTAACTATGGTCATAATGCGTGATTGTGGGGTTCAATTGAATCATGTTTATTTCAATTTCTCTCGTTTCGGAATTCATAACAACTTCAAATGACAGAATCCCGCCAATCATCGTCTGCGGAATATTCTGCGCTGAAATAAAATTACCGAGTGAATAAGCGCAAAGGGTTTGCGTGCTGTCCTCACGTTCAATCAACTCAATATCCCTCAGAACATGCGGGTGCGTCCCTAAAATAACGTCTGCGCCTGCATCTGCCATTTGCTTTGCGGCAATGCGCTGATAATTCTCGATTTGGTCGTAATTTTCAGTGCCCCAGTGCAGAAAAACCACGCAAACATCGGAAATTTCCTTGGCTTTTTTAATTTCCGCCGTCACAATGTCAAGATTTTTTGAATCGCCAATTTCAAGCGCGCTGTCTGACGGAAGAATCAGCCCGTTTAAATGTTCTGTGTAAGACAGGAAAGAAAAAATAATACCGTTAATTTCCTTTGTGCGTATATTTGCCCTGTCTTCTTTGTTGTAATACGCGCCGACCACAACCGCTTCATGCTCTTTTTCCCGAATTCTCCAGTAATCAAGGCAGGTTTCCAAACCGGTAACCCCTTGGTCAAGGGTATGGTTATTAGCGATTGAAAAAACATTGAAGCCCATATTGAGCATAAAATCGCCGAGCGCGGCGGGGCTGTTGAAATACGGGTAATTCGACGGCTCTTTTATATCGTTGCAAATCAGCGTTTCCTGATTAAGCATGGCAAGCTCGTAGCCGGCTATAATATCCGTTACGTTTTCATAAGCGGGAAGAAAATTATAACCGCCTTCTTCACCTGCACGCCGCGCCGCCTGATTATAAATCGGGGAATGAATCAGATTATCGCCCGCCGCGCACGCCTTAACGGTTAAGTATTCGGGTTCTTGCGGTTCGGGTAAAATTTCCGGTACAGGGGCGGGATTCTGTGAAGCCGCCGGCGTTTCCGTTCCCGGAGGGTTTATTATTTCGTCCAAGTTTTCATCTTCAGTAGAACTGTCTTTACCGGCAGCCGCAGGAACGGAGAGTTCCTCTTCTTGTGTATCGTCATTACATGAAGTTATAATTATCAATAAAATAACAATAGGTAAAATTAATACTTTTTTAAATCTGCTCATTTATTTTGTCCTTTTTTACAGATTATTCAACCCGTGCTTCCTGATAATTTCCGCAAAGTCGCAGTACGCGATATTCAAGTCCACATCGCCGGTGATTCCGCTGACCTTGCCTTTGCTTGAATACTGCCACATATAATAATCATTTTTATATACTGTTTTCGTGTTCCACTCCGCAACCCAAACGGCGTATTTTTCTAAAACAGACTGTTCAATTTTATCTTCTAAAAACGTTCTGTATGAGTAAATCATAGGGAAATACCCGTTTTCTGCGATTACGCCGCAGAACGCTTCCGTAATTGCCGTAATCTGCGCTTTGCTCAATTTTTTATGTAACTCGTCTTCAATATCAAAGACGACCGGATAAGTAATTTCGTAATCCTTGATGATGCTGATAAGGAAATTTGCTTCGGCTTCGGCTTCGCTGACGTTCCGCGCCGTACTGTAAAAATAAACGCCTACGTCTATTCCGTTCGCAATTGCACCCTCAACGTTTGCTTTAAAATAAGAATCCTCAAACATATCGCGGTTGGTTGTTTTGCCGTGCCCGGCACGGAGCATGGCAAATTTTACCCCTGCGGCTTTCACCCTTGCCCAGTTTATATTGCCCTGCCATGACGAAACATCAATACCGAGCAGTTCAACCCGCGGTTCGTCTTTCAAAATCGCGGCTGTCGTTTTTTCAATCGGAACAGGAAGCTTCGGTTCTTGGTCGGGCGTTTCTTCTTCCTTAACGTTTTCCGGTTCTTCATCACGTCTGTCAATAAAAACGCCTTTTAAAGCGTTACGGAAAGTACCTCTCAGTGTGTAGGTTGAGCCGCTCTGAAGCGTAAAAATTCCGCTGTTTTTTGCAAAACCGTCTTTATTAATTTTTAATTCTCCGTAGTTGTCGAATGAACCGCTTGTCGTTACGGAAAGAGAGCCTTGCAAAACAAACTGGGCTTTCACATCATTGGTGACAGAACCGGTCACAATCGTAACGCTTTTCGGGGTAAGTGTGATATTGCCTTTATTATGTAAAACCGATTCAGGATAAAGGTTTATATTGCCGGAGCTTTTAAAAACACCTTTGTCGTAAATATTCAAATTTGCATCTGCGTAAATATTCATAACAGTGTCTACATACTGCAGAAAAGAACCGTAAACCTGAAGCTTGCCTTTAGTCCGTATATTTAATTCGCCTCTTTGTATTTCAAACGTACCGCCGCCAAGCACAATCAGTTCGCCGCTGACGGTTAATTTAAGTTCATCTCTCACCGCGGACAGAATCCCGCCGTTCTCAACCCTGACTACAGCGCCTTCCGGAATCACCGTGTCGGAGAAGATATACACCTGTTCGCTTACGGTATAAATCTGACCGCTTTCAAGCGCGGTTCGTCCGTCCCACTCGATAACCGCAGAACCTGCGTTTGCAGATGAAAGAATCGGTAAATATGTAATCATTAATACCGCGAAAACAATAAACACGGCTGATTTTATTATGAATTTTTTCATTTTTTATATCCATTCTAATTTGAAAAACTGAACTTTCAAATTTTTACTTTAAAATATTAGGACGGGTTCTAATCGTTAAGCACCGAAACCAATGCTTTCGCAAGCTCCGCCGGACAAGACGTACCTTTGTTGCCGCAGGTAACATTTTCAAGGCGGCTGACCGCCTCTCTTGCGTCCGAGCCTTCAAGCAGGTTCGCAAGCCCTTTGGCGTTCCCGCCGCAGCCGCCGAAAAAGTGTACGTCGTGAATCACGCCGTTTTCAAGCGAAAAAGTAATTTTCTGCGCGCAGATGTTTTTGGGGGTGAATTCGTAGGTTTTCATATTTTTTTCTCCTTTAAAGAAGTTTTGTAAGGATTTGGTAATGATATGTAGATTATGGTTATAATGCGAAGCTCCGCTTCGCTACGGGGGATAGTACTTTTTGTTCGCACAAATAAGTACGGTAGCAAAACAAAGTTTTGCTACAAAATGCCGCGCCTGCGGCGGGCTTATCCTCTTATTAACATCTACCCCTGTTTAAAGAACTACTCACAGTGAGCGCAACCCGAAAGAATAGCTGACTATGAATAAATATACAAGCAAGCAATCTACCTTGTAAGAGGACGTGGCTCTCCGCAGGAGCGTGTTTTGGTTACTTTTGCACGAGCAAAAGTAACAACCCCCGCGGGGAAGTCCCCGCAAACCCCGCATTATATAAATAAGCTGTATATCAATAAGTATTGCTTTTTTTATAAGCCTCCGCCGTTGCCTTTGCAACCGCGTCGGCGACGGCTTTATCAGTGGCTTTCGGGATTATATAATCCGGCACAGGATTTTTTACCATGTCGGCGATTGCATACGCGGCAGCGATTTTCATTTCTTCAGTAATATCCTTTGCGCGGACGGATAACGCGCCTTTAAAAATCCCCGGGAATACGAAGACGTTATTAATTTGATTCGGGAAGTCGCTTCTGCCTGTTCCGACAATAAACGCCCCGCCCGCCTTAGCTTCATCGGGCATAATTTCGGGAACAGGATTAGACATGGCAAAAACGATTGCTTTGTCCGCCATGGTTGAAACCATTTCCCGTGTTACTAAATTTGGCTTTGAAACGCCTATAAATACATCCGCACCTTTCAGCGCGTCCGCAAGTCCGCCGGTGATATTCTTCCTGTTGGTAACGGAAGCCATTTCGGTGTAAGCGTCATTCGTATAAGCTTTTCCGCGGGATAAAATACCCGCGCTGTTAAGCAGAATGATGTCGCCGATACCCATTGAAATTAACAGCTTTGCAACCGCCGCGCCCGCTGCGCCCGCGCCGCTGATAACAGCGGTAATGTTTTCGATTTTCTTTTCCGCTAATTTCAAAGCGTTGATTAAAGCGGCGGCAGTAACGACTGCCGTACCGTGCTGGTCGTCATGGAAAATAGGAATATCAAGCTTTTCCTTTAATTTCCGCTCAATTTCAAAACAGCGCGGCGCGGCAATATCCTCTAAGTTAATCCCGCCGAAGCTGTCGGAAATCAATTCAACGGTGCGTATAATTTCATCGGTGTCTTTGCTTTTAATGCAAATCGGAAAAGCGTCAACATCCGCGAAAGCTTTAAAAAGACAGCACTTGCCTTCCATGACCGGCATACCTGCCAGTCCGCCGATGTCGCCGAGTCCCAGTACCGCCGTACCGTCGGTAATCACTGCAACTAAATTCCCTCTGCGGGTGTATTTATAAGCATTTTCGGGGTTTTTATGTATTTCCAAGCAGGGCTCTGCGACGCCCGGTGTGTAAGCAAGTGTTAAATCCTCAGCCGTTTGAATCGGCGCACGGGAAATCACCTCAATTTTACCCCGCCATTCCTCATGCTTCAGCAAAGCTTCTTTTTTAATACTCATTAAACATTTATTTCCTTTTTTGAAATGTTCTGCATTTTCTGCATTTTCGTAAGCGATTCAAGCGGCGTAAGATTAGAACCGAGCGGTTTTGCTTTATGATTGTAAAATCCGTGGAAATCCGAACCGCCGGTAGTGATTAAATCATATTTTTCAGCGATTTCGAGCAGACATTTTTCCCCTTCGCTGTTTATGCTTTGATGCCAGACTTCAACGCCGTCTATATCGCCGTTTTCCGCTAATTCCTCCAACAGGGCGAAGTTGTCGTATACCTTCGGGTGTGCCAATACGGCAATACCGCCCGCCGAATGGACAAGCTGAAGCACAAAACGCACTTCCGGATATTCGTCCATTTCTTTCCTGACTTCTTCAGCGCAGAGCCCGCTATCCATATTGAAGATTTCCTTATGAAGCGCGCCGTAAAGCTTGGTAGCGTAGCCGTAATCCATCAGCGCGTGCATGATGTGGCATTTATAAATTGCCTTGCTCCCCGCCGAATATCTTGCGATATGGTCAAGCGAAATTTTATATTTTTCCACAACCTTATTTGCCATAATCAACCCGCGCTTTTTACGGAAGTCTGTAGTCCGTGCGCATAATCCTTCAAGGCGGTCTGGCTTTTTCGGCATGTAGCAGATGATATGCGCTTTGTTTTTCCTTGCGCCGTCAAACGCGGAGAACTCAACGGCGGGAATCACGCTTACCCCGTAACGCTGCCCTAAAATATTGGAGCGCGACAAGGACGAAAGCGTGTCATGGTCAGTGATGGCAATGCAGTCAAGCGAGTTGCGCTTTGCCTCGGCGATGGATTCCTCAATGCCGAGAGAACCGTCAGATAAGGTCGTGTGGCAATGCAGGTCGATTTTCATACAGGACTCCTTCCGTAATATGCAGATAAAAATTATCGAATTACTTTTCCTTTAGGCTTGGGTTTAGATTTAATTTCCGCTTCGCGTCCGCCGAAGTCTTCAAAAAGAGCTTCTTCCTTATCTTCATCATCAGAGGCGTAATCGGGGATTTCGGGGTTCTTCTCTCCCTTAGATTCGTAGTACGGGGTGATGATGTATTTTTGAATAACGGGATAGGAATTAAACACCGTTAAAAAGCAAACCCACGCAAACGGAATGAAAGGCATTAAAAAAAATGAAAAAGGAATGAATATAAACATACCGATAAACAGCAAGGCGGAAAAAATAAGTGTAACAAGATTGCCTTTTAACCCTAAAATCACAAAAAGAAACGAATTCTTGACAATCTGGCGGATATTCAGAGAAAGCGCAGCGATTTGAACATAAATATAAAAGTGCATCATCCATATAAATATACCGGACGCAATGGTGAGCGAAAGTAAAGCGATATTGAAAAGCGTAGGTTCAAACTGCGCTCTGATGTCATAAGAAGCATATGCCACAACAAAGCAAACGACAAAAAATATATCAAATAGACCGACCGCTAATCCTTGCTTGAAATTCTTTTTAAAAGCGGTGAAAAACTCATCAAATACAAATATAGGCTGTTCAAGGGTGAATTTTCGCATGACCTGCGTCATAGCGGCGGTTGCAGGTCCGATAGTAACCACAGGCAGACAGAACAGAAAGTAAAGGATATTCACATAAATCAGTTTCCAGAATTTCCTTGAAAAAAGCTCCATGAACTTAAAAAACGGACGTTTAACCGGTTCGTTTTTAGCAATCCCCTTGCCTGAGCTGGTGTAATCAAAAAATCCGAATAAAGGCAAAATATCAGCTCCTTTGTTTTAGTATACATGATTTTTAACTTGCCTGCAAGTTAAAATTATGGTAAAATGATGTTAAGAAAATATAAAAGGTGCAAAAGTTTGAAAATACCAAATAAAAAGAAGTACAGAAATACGCGACCATGCCAATTTACATGGGGTTTTTGTGTACAGAAAGGGGCATGGTCATAAATATGAGTAATAAAAAGAAATTACTGCTTGCCATGAGCGGCGGCGTTGACAGCTCGGTTGCGTTAATTCTGCTGAAAGACAAGTTTAATGTCTGCGGTGTTACGATGATTGTTTCCGATGATAATAAAGCGGCGACTGATGCCGAAAAAATCGCCGGAAGCTTCGGGATTTTGCATTATGCTTTTGATTTAAAAGAAGAATTTACACAAACCGTAGTCGAAACTTTTATAAAAACCTACGAAAACGGGGAAACACCCAATCCGTGCGTGGTCTGCAACAAGCATATAAAATTCGGCAGTTTTTTTGAAACCGCGGCTTCCGCGCTTGATTGCAATATGATGGCGACCGGGCATTATGCGCGGGTCGAATATGATTCGGGAAGCGGCAGGTTCTTGCTTAAAAAAGCGGTTTCGGATAATAAAATCAACGCAAAAGACCAAACCTATGTACTGTATACATTATCGCAGGAGCAATTGTCGCGGGTCATTTTCCCGCTCGGGATTTTAAGCAAAGAACAAGTCAGACAAATCGCCGCCGAGAATAACTTAATTAATTCCAATCAGCCGGACAGTCAGGATATATGCTTTATTCCGGACGGTGATTACGCGGGATTCATCAGGGCGTATACCGGTAAAGCTTTTAAAAGCGGCGATATAACCGATAAAAACGGAAATGTTTTAGGACAGCACAGCGGCTTGATTCATTATACAATCGGACAGCGCAAAGGGTTGGGATTATCCACGCCGAAGCCGCTTTATGTAACCGGTAAGGACGCCGCTTTAAATCTTGTGACAGCGGGGGAAAGCGCGGAGCTTTTTTCAAATTCTCTGACAGCGCATAATCTTAACTGGATTGCGTTTCCGGAATTAAAAAGTACATTGCGTCTTTATGCGAAAACCCGCTACTCACAGCCGGAACAGCCGTGTTTGGTTTCGCCGGTTGACGGAAAAAAGGTAAAAGTTGTCTTTGACAGCCCGCAAAGGGCGATTACTCCCGGTCAGAGCGTGGTGTTTTACGACAACGATACCGTTGTCGGCGGAGGGGTAATTGCTGTTGACAATTAAGATTATATAGACAGGATTTCTTGGATATAGCTTAGAATTGCTTTGTAGGCTGTACCTTTGAAGTGCAGTCCGTCGGCTTCGGCGTATTCTGATGAAAAATATCCGGCACTGTCTTTCAGGATTGCGCAGATGTCGATTAAATTAAATCCGTTTTCCGACGCAAGGATTTTTAATAAATCATTATAAGTATTGATTTTTTCCATATTTTCGGGGCTGGACTGCTCATGCGCGGCGGTTACGGGCGGAATGGTCAGGATATAGATTTCTGAATCAGGCACTGTGTTTTTTAATGCTTCAACAAAGGTTTTCATTCTCGGTGCTAAGTCGGCGGGATTGTTATGTCCGATTTCGTTCGTTCCGAGCATGATGAAAATACGTTCGGGTTTCATGGCGGTTGCTTTGTTTAAAGATGTTTCGCCGTCTATTTCCGTGCTTGCCGCATAAGCAAGGCTCAGCCCGACTTTCGCAAAAACATTACCGGCAGGTAAAAAACCGTAACCCGGAAGCCCTGTTGTAATCGAATCCCCGATGAAAAGGTCATTTGCAAAAAAGTTTTTATCAAACTCACCGGACGGCGGAACAGGTTTAATGATGTCCGGCGGGTCGGTTGTGGCTTTGGTAATGCTGGGCGGAGGGGTAGTGGTGCTTTCGGGTACGTTTTCTTCTTCCTCCGGAGGTAGCGTACCGGCAGGAACAACAGTTGACGGTGTTTGCGGCGGCGGGGTTAAATCAGGTCTGTAAGGCGTTTTGTCCTGCTCCGCGCCGATAAATTGATAAATGAAAAATCCTAAAAGGATTAAAATGCCGACAATTAAAAGATTAATCAGTATTATAGCGGGCGTAAGAGAGGGTTCTTTCTTTCCGGCGCGCATTTTTCCCGAATAATTTTTAACGGGATAATTTTTTTCAGGGGAGCGGGGCAATCAGTTCACCTGCTTTATCAATAAAATCATTAACAACATTATTACTTTAGAAGCAAACAATAGATATTTCTATGTGTTGCCGCCCGCCGCAGGCGGGCGGCAACACATTTTTAAGTGCAAGCGTAATAATATTTTAATTATATCATAAAATTCTTGACAGGTCAATGTTTTTATGATATTATTATAA
>WRJM01000075.1 GCA_009782265.1 Oscillospiraceae bacterium
GAAAATACCGAAATCCTAAGAACATACGGCTTTAATTTATAAAATAAAAATTAACAAAATTCAATTTTTTAAATCAGAAAGGAAATAAAAAAGCAATGGCGGCTATGGAACAATGTAAAGCGGAGAATCTTGAATATTTTAGGTCTTGCGGGCTTGGAGTATAAAACAGAGGAAACATGAAAAATTTCGTACATCTTCACACTCACACCGAATACAGCCTTTTAGACGGTGCGTGCCGTATAAAAGAGCTTGTAAAGCGGGTCAAAGAACTCGGACAGAACGCCGCGGCGATTACAGACCACGGCGTTATGTACGGTTGTGTGGATTTTTATGAAGAATGTCTGCGAAACGGCGTTAAACCCATTATCGGCTGTGAAGTTTATGTCGCGCAGAACGCCCGCTTCGATAAAACCGGCTGGCGGGATTTTCCGCCCTATCACCTTGTTTTGCTTTGTAAAAATAATGAGGGTTATAAAAACCTTGTGAAGCTTGTATCTAATGCTTTTACAGAGGGATTTTACAATAAACCCCGCTGTGATAAAGAAACCCTGCGCCGTTATGCCAAGGGTTTAATCGCGCTTTCGGCATGTTTAGCGGGAGAAATCCCTCAGCTTTTACTTGCCGGAAAATATACCGAAGCGGTGAAATCCGCTTATGAATACGCTGAAATATTCGGTAAGGATAACTTCTATATAGAAGTGCAAGACCACGGACTGAAAGACCAGCAGGAAATCCTGCCTTATTTGTATAAGCTTTCGGAAGAAACAAAAATCCCGCTCTGCGCCACCAACGACGCGCATTATCTAAGACGTGAGGACGCGCCCGTTCAGCGGATTTTAACCGCAATCGCCACGAATACGACAATCAATGAAAAGTCAAATTTAGGTTTTGAAACCGATGAATTTTATATTAAATCCGGTGATGAAATGGCGGCGTTATTTAAAAATAACGCAATTGAAAACACAGTGAAAATTGCAGATGCGTGCAATGTTACTTTCGAGTTCGGCGAATATAAACTGCCTTTTTTCAAAGCAGAAAACGAAATGAACAACATTGCTTTTTTCAAGCAGAAAATCCAAACCGGACTTATTAAAAAATACGGTGAAAATTATGCTCTAAAAAATCCCGAAGTTAAAAACCGCGCAGATTATGAAACCGCACAAATCGAAAAAATGGGGTTCATTGATTATTTTTTAATTGTCGCGGATTTTGTTGATTATGCCCGTAAAAATAATATTCCCGTAGGACCGGGGCGGGGTTCGGGCGTGGGGAGTATCTGCGCTTACGCGCTTGGCATTACGTCGGTTGACCCAATACGGTTCGGGCTTCTTTTCGAACGGTTTTTGAATCCCGAACGAATCAGTATGCCTGATTTTGATATAGACATTTGTTACCGCCGCCGGCAGGAAGTGATTGACTACGTGACGAATAAATACGGTTCAGACCATGTCGCGCAGATTATCACATTCGGAACAATGGCGGCAAAAGCGGCAATCCGCGACGCCGGACGCGCCATGGGACTGCCTTACGGCAAGGTTGACAGCGTGGCAAGATTAATCCCTTTTTCGGTTAATCCGAGTATAGCATTGTCCCTTGAAAAAGAAAAGGAACTTCGGGAGATGAAGCAGAAAGACCCCGAAGTATTAAATTTAATCGACACCGCGCTTAAAATAGAGGGTATGCCGCGTCACGGTTCAGTTCACGCGGCGGGCATGGTCATTACCCGTGAGCCTGTTACCGATTTTGTACCGGTTCAGATTATGCAGAACGCGCAGAAAGGCGAAACGCATGACGTAATTACGCAGTACGCAATGGGGAATTTAGAGCATTTGGGCTTGCTTAAAATGGATTTTTTAGGACTGCGCTATCTTACAATCGTGCACGAAACTGCAGAAGCAGCCGGTATAAACGCGGAGGAAATCCCCGAAGACGACGCGGAAGTTTACGCAATGCTGTCGCACGGCAATACAAGCGGCGTGTTTCAGTTCGAGAGCGGCGGCATGACTAATTTACTGCTCCGTTTGCGTCCGGAAAGTATAGAGGATTTAACCGCCGCGATTTCGCTCTACCGCCCCGGACCTATGGCGTCAATCCCGCGTTACATTGAAAGCCGTCACAATCCCGATAAAGTCACTTATAAGCACCCGCTTTTAAAGCCTATTCTGTATATGACCTACGGCTGTGTGGTTTATCAGGAGCAGGTCATGCAGATTTGTCGCGAGCTTGCGGGTTTTTCCTACGGTAAAGCTGATTTGGTTCGCCGCGCCATGAGCAAGAAAAAAGCAGACGTTATGCAAAAAGAGGAAGAAGCTTTTATAAACGGCGCAGTTGCAAAAGGCGTTGAAACAAAAATTGCCGGGGAAATATTTGACGAGCTTGCGGGCTTTGCAGCGTATGCCTTTAATAAATCCCACGCGGCGGCTTACGCCGTTCTTGCCTACCGCACGGCTTATATGCGGCGGTATTATTTCAGGGAATATTTCGCAAGGCTGATGACAAGCGTGCTTGAAAGTACAAGTAAGCTTATGGGATATATTTCCGAAAGCGAAAAACACGGCGTAAAAATTCTGCCGCCCGATATAAATAAAAGTATGCTTGAATTTTCGCCTGAGGGAAGCGCGGGAATCCGTTTCGGCTTGCTTGCAATTAAAAACCTCGGTTCAGGCATTATTAACGCCGTTATAACCGAAAGGCAGAACCGCCCTTTTACCTCGCTTTATGATTTTTGTAAGCGGCTTTCCGAAAAAGCCGCAAGAGATTTAAACAAAAGAGCGGTTGAAGCCTTGATTAAATCCGGTGCGTTTGATTGCTTCGGGCACACAAGGCGCGCAATGTCCATGACGTATGAGGAAATGCTCGGCAGACTTTCCGAAAGCAGAAGCGGAAATATAGAAGGACAGCTTGACCTGTTCGGATTTTCCGGCGAAGATAATAATATAAGCAGTCTGGCAGAAATATATCATATGCCCGAAACCGAAGAATTTCCGCAAATGCAGTTATTGCAGATGGAAAAGGAAAGCACGGGGTTTTACGTTTCCGGTCATCCGGCTGAAAAATATAATCAATACGCAAAACTGAACGGTTTTCTGCAAATCGGCGAAATTTTAAAGAATACGGAAGAAAAAAACCTGCACGACGGCACAAAAATAAATATAATCGCAATGCCCGTATCGAAGAAGCAATTTATCACAAAAGCAGGGAAAACCATGTGCTTTGCCGAATTTGAAGACCGCACGGGAAAAATGGAAGCAATCATTTTCAGTGACGTGTACGAACAAATAGGCATGAACCTGAACACAAACAGCGTTTATGCCGTATTCGGAACGGTTTCAATTAAAGAGGAAGAGGAAGCAAAAATAATCGTTAAACGTTTGGAGCGGGCAGAAAACCTGCAAATTAATGAATTCGGCGGACTTTATATTAATTTAAACTCCGGTGAGGGTGAAAAAACAGCCCGTGTTATGGAGCTTCTGAAGCGGTTTGAGGGGACGCAGAAAGTAAGGATTTGTTTTTCGGATACGCGGGAGGTCAGAAGTCCGAAAGGAATTTCAGGGGTAAATATAACAAAGGATTTACTTGATATGTTGAAAAAATTATGCGGAAAACCGAATATTAAATTAAAATAAAACGAATGTTAAGAAAAAGACTTGACGTTTTTTTATAAAAGTAGTATATTTAATATGGGAAGAAATGTAAATATTTAATTTTTTGATAAGCGGGGAAAAATATATGAAAAAAATAGGTGTTTTAACAAGCGGCGGAGATGCGCCGGGTATGAATGCCGCTATCAGAGCGGTTACAAGAACCGCGATTAAAATGAACATGACGGTTCTCGGTGTGTTTAAAGGTTATAACGGGCTGATACACGGGGACATGAAACAGCTTGATATACGCAGTGTTTCGGATATTATCCAAAAAGGCGGCACCATGCTGTATACTGCCCGCTGTAATGAATTCCGCTTTGAAGAAGGTTTGCAGAAAGCAAAAGCCGTCTGCCTTATGAAAGGTATTGAGGGCTTAATCGTTATCGGCGGCGACGGTTCTTTCAGAGGTGCAGCGGATTTATCGGCGCGCGGAATCCCCTGTGTGGCGATTCCGGGCACAATCGACAACGATATTTCCATGACTGAGTATACCATCGGCTTTGATACAGCCATGAACACAGCAATGGAGCTGATTGACAAGCTCCGCGACACCGCGCAGAGCCATGACCGCTGTTCTGTGGTGGAAGTCATGGGCAGACATGCCGGTTATATTGCGGTCAACACCGGAATCGCGTGCGGCGCGACTTACATTATCACGGAAGAAATGCCTCACCCCGTAGAAGACGTCATTGAACGCATACAAAATACACAAACAACCGGAAAACATCATTTTATCGTTGTGGTTTCCGAAGGCGTGGGCAATTCGCAGGATATTGCAAAAAAAATAGAACAGCATACAGGCATTGAAAGCCGCGCAACGATTTTAGGGCATGTGCAGAGGGGCGGAACGCCGACCGTCCGCGACAGGGTAGCGGCAAGCCAACTCGGGCATTACGCGGTTGAACTCTTGTCGCAGGGCTTGGGAAACAGAGTTGTGGGCTTCCAAAAAGGCGAAATCGTCAATTATGATATTCAAGAAGCACTCTCCATGAAAAAAGGTTTTGATGAAAGGTTGTACCGTGTCGCAATGGACATCAGTTTTTAACGGGTGAAATTATTAATGAGCTTTTTTTCAATGTTCAGAGCTTCGGCGCGGGAATTAAAAAGTATAAAATGCCTGACGGTGACAGGTGTTTTAATTGCGGTATATGTGCTTTTAAATACGTTTGTTTCTATAAAGCTCCCGACCGTAAAGCTGACGTTTAATTATCTGCCGCTTTCGGTAATCGGTATGCTTTACGGACCTTGCGTTTCAACGCTTGCGGCGATACCCGCGGATATAATTTCAACGCTTCTTGAGGGGAAATCGATTGCGGGCTGGTTGATTCCGAGCAGGATTGCGGAAGGTTTTATTTACGGGTTATTTTTTTATCGTTTAAAGTTTATAAAAAACAAAAAGCAAACCGCGTTTAACGCGGTAAGAATAATTTCAGCAAGATTTTCGGTAATGTTCTTATGTTATATGCTTTATAATACAACGGTATTATTTTTTATTTACGGCGTTTCTGAAGATGCTTATAATGTATATTTTTATTTACGGCTGTCGAAAAATGTAATACAGTTTCCGGTTGATTTATTTCTGCTCTTTACATTGCTTCCGGCAATCAATATCGCATATTACAGGGTTTTCAGAGAAAGGAAAAATGTATGACCACCTTAGGTTTTATCGGCGCGGGGAATATGGGAACAGCGATTCTGAAAGGCTTTTCTTCGTCTGAAGCGGCGAAAGAGGTAAGCATTTCTGTTTACGATATTAGCATCGGAAAGAGAAAAACACTGAAACAATCCGGTTTTTCTGTTTATAACGATGAAATAGAAATTGCAAAACAATGCAAATATATAATACTTGCATGCAAACCCCAACAGCTCCCGGAATTGCTTGAAAAAATAAAAAGTTGTATCAGCTCCGAAACCGTGCTTATTTCGCTCTGCGCGGGCATTTCCGTTGAAATTATCAGGAAATATACAGGCGAAAATACAAAAGTTATACTGGTTATGCCGAATATGCCCATACTTCTCGGAGAGGGCGCAAGCGCAGTCGCCTGTGATGAAAAAGTAAGCAATGAAGAATTTATGTTTGTGCGCTCCATCATCGAAAGCTGCGGTATTGCCGAAACCATCCCGCTTGATAAAATGAATGAAATCATCTGTATAAACGCAAGCTCACCCGCTTTTATATACCTTTTCGCCAAAGGCTTTGCGGATTACGCGGAAGAACACGGCATAAACGGGAAAGCCGCGCTGGACTTGTTTTCGCAGACGTTAATCGGCGCGGGGAAAATGCTGATGAGTTCTGATAAAAGCATTGATGAATTGATTGCGCAGGTGGCTTCTAAGGGCGGAACAACCTTTGCGGGGCTTGAAGCGTTTCATTCCGGCGGGCTTGAAAATATCGTTAAAAACGCCTGTGAAGCCTGTACGAAACGGGCATATGAGTTAGGTTCGTAAAATATTGACATTTTCGGTGTTTTTTGTTATAAAAGAAAAAATTTTGGAGGATTTTATTTATGAAAAAGAAGTTTTTATCCTTATTTTTGGCTTTAGCGGTGGTTCTGCCGCTTATGACATTTCCTGTTTCGGCGCAGACAATAAAATTTGACAAAGAGAATAATGAAGTATCTATATCTTTCAATGGTTATGATTATGGAGTTTGGTTGGATGGTAGTGCTGATATTGCAGGAAGCGGAAGCATAACTATCGGAAGCGATGATTCATTCTCATGCGAATGGAAAAATTCAGGGAATATATGCATCAACAAGGGTAAGCATTTTGATTCGTCAAGAACACATTCCGAAATAGGCAATATTTCAATAGATTACAATGGTTCTTTTGAAGTATCATCAGATGGGTTTTTCTATTTCACGGTTGCCGGTTGGATAGTTGACCCTATGATTGAATTCTATATAATTGAAAACTGGGAAAACTATCGACCGGAAGGAAATTTAAAAGGTCAAATTAATGTTGACGGTGGTACTTACGATATTTATGAAAGTATAAGAGTTGATGCTCCTTCTATTGAAGGGATAACCACTTTTAAACAGTATATCAGTGTACGTATCGAAAAACGCACAAGCGGAACTATTTCTGTTTCAAAACACTTTGAAGAGTGGGAAAAACTTGGAATGAAATCGGGCGGTATTCATAATATATGTTTTGGATTTGAATCCGGAGGCGGCAATAACGGCAAAGCAAATATTTCAAAAATTGAGTTTAATTTTGTTGAAAAGCCTATACCAATTATAAATTTACCCGCAGGTGATACCAAATATAACTTTAATCAGTTAAGGGTAATACCGCGTAGTGACATTAATACTTTAATTAATTCAAACGGTATTTTAAATATAAATTATATAGGTACGAGTCAATATAGAGAAGCAAAATTTGTTTTATCTGAAGCGATAAACTTTGCGAACTGTAATTCAATTATCGCAAACGCTTTCAGTGCGGAGGGAAGAATAGCGGTTAGATTTTATGATATAAGTGGAGAGGAAGCTTTTGTTATATGGAATATAAAGGGTTCAAGCGCAAAGGATTATACATGGACTTTAAGCGCGGCGGATAAAACGAAAATTATCAGGACAATTGGAATTATGTCGCAGGAAGCGGGGAATTATTCCGCAACGGTGAACTCCATAACATTTAACTGTGTAGCTTCGGATAACTTCACAACCGCGGACGCTTTGGCGATTCTTCGTGATGTTGTCGGTTCTCAGACGATTACAGACGTGCAAAAAATGAAATATGGTTTTGAAGCGGGTTATAAACCTACAACCTCAGACGCGCTGGCGGTTCTGCGTATGGTGGTCGGAATCACTTAACTATAAAATAAAAATGTAAAAACCTAAAAAAAGCCTTGACAAATAAACGCTTTTTGTGATATAATATCATGGTATGTATTAAAGGTATATGAACAGACAGTCCTCTGCCATGTAGCTATAGCATGTAACTATAAGCTATGTAGCTACAAGCTACGTGCGTTATGGCATGAACGTCTTTAAACTGAAAGGAAATAACAGAAATGGACGCATTAAAAATTATAGCGCAGGACAGCATGAAAGAAAGCGCGTCGCAGTTTAACATAGGCGACACAGTACGTGTGCATGTCCGCATACAGGACGGGAATAAATCCCGTATTCAAACCTTTGAAGGCATCGTAATCGCTAAAAAGCACGGCGGGATTAACGAAACCTTTACGGTACGCAGAGTATCGCACGGTGTAGGCGTTGAAAGGGTTTTCCCGCTTCATTCGCCGTCGGTTGACAAGGTTGAAATCGTCAGAGAAGGTAAAGTACGCAGAGCCAAGCTTTATTATCTGCGCGGCAGGGTTGGTAAAGCCGCTAAGGTAAAATCAAAGTTTAATTAATTTTTACCGGTAAGGGGCATGGGGCGCGGATTTATTTATCTGCAAATCCCACGCCCGTTATTTATAAAAAGGAGCGCGGTGCGGCATGGAAGAAACGGCGGTAAAAACAAAAATAAGCAAAACAAAAGCAATTAAGGAATTTTACGACTGGGCGGAGAGTATTCTTTTTGCCTTGATTGGTGTTGTTGCCGTGTTGACTTTTGTTGTACGCGGCACGGTGGTTGACGGACCGTCTATGATTCCGACGCTTGAAAACGAGCAGTTTTTATCGTTCACCCATATTTATAAATCGCTGAATTATAATGATATTGTTATCGCTCACGCCAAAGACCTTCCGAATGATAACGGCGGGATAGGCAAAAATGTGATAAAGCGCGTAATCGGCTTGCCGGGCGACACCATCAGCATAGACCCGGTTGAGGGCGCGGTTTACCGTAACGGTGAAAAGCTTCCGACCGAAGTTGTGAACGGTGTAATTTATGAAGACGGGCATATGATTAGCGATTACACCCGAACCTTGCGCGATAATATGCCTGAATTCCCCTATTCGGTGACAGTGCCGGAAAATCATATTTTCGTCATGGGTGATAACCGCAATCATTCCAGAGATAGCCGCGACAGCGAAATCGGTATGATTGAAATGAATTATGTAATCGGAAAGGCTTTTTTAAGATTAACGCCTTTTAAGTCATTTGGGTTTATTAATTAATGGAAAATAAAAAAAAGAACGGTTTAAACGAAACAAATACAGAAAATAAACAGGAAGCGGAAAAAGAAGTATTGCCTAATGTTTATCTTCACCCGTCCGGCTTTCTTGTCAGAAGGTCTGATTCGGATTCCGAAACAGAAACCGAAACGGAAAAAAAGAAGCCGGCTAAATCTAAGCATTTTTTTAAACGGGAATTCTGCGATTGGTTTGAAAGCTTGGTTTTCTCGGTTGTAACCGTAATTTTCATTATGGTTTTCTTTGCAAGAGTGAATCAGGTATACGGTAATTCAATGCAGCCTACGTTGTCTGACGGCGACCGTCTTATCGTAATGTCTTTATATTCAATGCCGAAGTACGGGGACATCATCGTTATGGAAGCGGAAAACTTACCTAATTCGCAGACGGGGGAATTAGGCGAACCGATTGTGAAAAGGGTTATCGGTTTACCGGGCGATGAAATTTTTATTGACAGGGAAACAGGAGAGGTTTTCCGCAACGGCGTAAAATTATATGAAGTTTATATAGCTGAAAAAATCTTGCCGGAAAAGGTAGGGAAGCAGGTTTATCCCTTACTTGTCGGGGAAGGTTATGTTTTCGTCTTAGGG
>WRJM01000076.1 GCA_009782265.1 Oscillospiraceae bacterium
TCCTTGATAATGCAACCTTCCATAAAAAATCTGTTTTGCCTCTTTTGGCAGAAAGATTTGGTTGCGAGGTTTTATTTTTGCCGCCTTATTCTCCCGACTTGAATCCTATTGAAAAAAAGTGGGTATGGCTCAAAAGAAAGCTCCGCGACATCTTGCACAACTTTGATTCTCTTGATTTGGCTTTACAGTCGGTTTTTTAAGTTAATCGACTATATAAATCGTTTTGACCTCTCTGTTTTTGTGTTATCGGTGTATGTTCCGTTTTTCACGGTATAAAGTGATGAGCGGGATATTTTTATAACGCCGCTTTGCCAGTTAATGTCCTTGTACTCAATACCTAAACATTCGCCCTTTCTCAAACCACTATAAGTCAGCACGGTAAAAAATAAGCGGTATTTTAGCGGTTCAGCTTGTAAAAGGCTTAAAAATTTTTCCGTCTGTTCATTCGTGTATATTTTCTTTTCCGTTTGGCTCTTCTTTGGCAGAGTTACACGACTGCACGGATTATCCGCAACCATACCCATTTTAATTGCGTAAGAAAATATGCCCGAAATGAAACCGTTATAATTCCTTATGGTTTTAGGTGAAAGCCCTTTTCCTGTTCTACCGTTTACGCCGTCTTGTGAAAGGTTGTTTATAAAGCGTTGAATATCCCTTGTTGTTATTCTGTTAATCCGTAAATGTCCGATTGCAGAATATACTCGTTTTTCATACTTCTGATACCCCTCGTATGTAGACAGGCGTAAATTTTGTTTAGCATAAGTGCCGAACCATTCTTCCGCTAAGGTTTGAAATTTCACCGCCGTAGCGGTAGCACCTTTTAAACATTCTTGCTCAAATAACATTGCTTGTTTTTGCGCTTCTTTTTCAATTTGCCGAGCCGTCATGTTTTCGTTTGGTTTCCACGTTAAAGACTGTATAACTTGTTTTCCGCTCGTGTCATAACCGCAAGAAACCTTTATACGGTAAGCATTGCCGCGCTTTGTGATTGTTGCCATAGTAAGCCCCCTAACTTACGGCATTGTATACCTTTACGGCATATTCATAATCTGACATTATTTTTACCTCGATTCTTGATTTTTTATTGTTTTTAGGCATACGAAAAAGGCTATTTCAACGACTTAATAACCGTAAAACAACCTTTTTTCGACATGATATTTTTGTCGCTAATGAAACATCACCTTTCGGGGTCATAGATTTTTTACCGATATTTCACGGTAAAACGACCGGAAAAAGAATAGGACAAATCCGGTAATCCCTTTATTCATCGGGTTTATCTGATTTGTCCCTATTATACCATAAGGGCATATATGCGGAACGCTTTTATATGAGAGAACACATGATATATACGCTGTATCAAAGTTTTTAGGTCACGCAAGTATAAAAATAACAACGCAATTATATGTTCACGAGAATCCCGAAATACTCAGAGAAGCATTAAAAATATATTAATCAAAGGGGGCAGACTGTAAATCTGTTGCGTAAGCTTCGATGGTTCAAATCTGTCCTCTCCCAGAAAACAAAGCAAATCTCCCATACCTAAAGGGTTCATGGGAGATTTCATATGCTTTGAAAACAGATAGTTATGTCTGGTAACTACGTTGAAAATTTTAAAATAATCTACGATATTTCAGATGTACGGATTTTTCAGAAAGTTTTTAATGAGGGATTAGTATTACCCCCCAGCACTGCTGTACTTACTAATTGCGACCTTCCAGAACAACCGTATGCCGATAAACATAACCGCCGGTACAGCAAATCCCCAAATAAGATGAAGCAGAGACATGTTATTAAATAACGCCATCACAGGGAAGTTGGTAATTACAAAAACCGGAATAAAGAATACGCCGAGCCTTTGCCACCACTTGTTGTAAATCTGCATGGGCATATTGTTGAAGTCCCACATTCTGCTGGAAATTTCCGTAATACCCTGCGTCTTGATTGTCCAGAACGCACTCAGGTGCGGAATTAAGAACAGCGCGTAGGTCACGACCATGCCGCCGAAAAGGAACAGAATAAAGAATAAAATATTGCGTATGCTTGCTTCAAGTCCGATTCTGCCCCACGCAATCACGATTAAAGCCGTTCCGCCGATAATATTCGGAATCGGAACAGAAATGTTGATATATCTTGTAGTCATAAAAAACTGCAAAGATACAGGCTTCACCATAATCATATCCAACTCCCCGCGGGACACACCCCATGAAAAGAAGTAAAAATTCCATGAGAACAAACCGACGTAAAGTGCCGTCAGAATCATAAATACACCGACATAAAGCATGATTTCGTCCGGCGTATACCCGCCGACCAATGCGCCTGTGGACTGGGTTATAAAAACGTACAGCAGTTTTGTGCAAAGCCATGTACATTCAACGATAATGCCGAGAATGAAATTAGCGCGGTATTCAAGCTGTTCCATGATACTGTATTTCAAAAAATGCCCGTAAATTTTAAAATGTTTTTTGATTTCTGTAAACATAAGCACTCCTATTTATAAATTTTAATGTAGGGGACGGCGCCCACGGCGTCCCGTGCCGGTACTGTAGGCTTATATCGGGTCATCGGGGACGCCGACCCCTACATTCTGATATTGGTTGTAATACTTATGGCGATTTCGCGTTTTAACGCGAAACGCCTGATTGAAAAATCTTTAGATTTTTCAATCTACCCGCCGGCGGCGATATATTTTTTCATGCCGAGCCGCCATAATATTCTTGATAAACCGTATACAGCAACAATCCAAAAAATCTGCGCCGCAATTCCGAACAGAATGTCGTTCCCGTTCATGTTCCCGCAGATGATGTTCAGCGGGAAGTAAACAACATATTGAAACGGCAGAAGCATGAAGATGGATTTAGCGGTTTCCCCGAACACGTCAAGCGGGAATATACCGCCGCTGAGCACCATTGAAATAACCCCCATGCCTTGAAAAACACCCCATGCGCGGGTCATCCAGAAAGCCGCCATTGAAACGCAGTAGAAAATCACCGAGTTCAACAGTAAAGACAACGGTACTATCAAAAACGTGAGCAAAATATTCATTGCGGCGAATTCCGCTCCCAGCGTAAAATGAAGCACGGTTAATGTAACCGCGGAAACAACAACAATCACCACAAACGCTAATATTTTTCTGCCGAGAAATAAAACCGTTCTGTAGGGAAAATACGCAATCGGCTGTACTAAAAACCGGCTGAGCGTACCTTCTCTGATGTCGTCGGCGATTTCATACTCAAAACCCGTGGAAGTAACGTTAGCGAGTATGCCTGCCATAATGATATACACCATCATTTGAGGATAACTGAACCCGTATAGAACGTCATTTTCGCTTGTGCCGTAAATCGCCGTCCACATAAAAAATTGAATAAATACTGTGAAACAACCGTTAATCATGTTAAAAAGAAAGTCAATTCTGTATTCTACGGCTTCCTGAATCCCAAGCTTTACAACAGTTGTATATTTACTGATTCCTTTCATTCTTCCGTTTCACCGCCTTTTTCGTACATTAAAGAAATCGCTTCCTCAATCGGAATATCCTCAATGTTGAAGTCAACCACCGGTAACGTGTCTAAAATCGCCTTTGAACACTCTTTCAAGCCGTTTTTATCCGCTTCAATCACCGCGCTGACGCCGTCGTATTCTTTAATTACACCGAATTTTTCAATATCGCTTTTCGGTACTTTTTCCGTAAACTGCACTTTAATCAGCTTAATTTTATTAATCGTGTCGCTGACATGCGATAATTCGCCGTCGTAAGCAATTACGCCCTCATTAATAATAATGGCGCGTTTGCAGAGCGACTCAATATCGCCCATGTAGTGACTGGTCAGCAGAATGGTTGAACCGGTTTCCTGATTATAATTCCTGATGAATTCCCGAATCGTCCGCTGGGAAATCAAATCCAACCCGATAGTCGGCTCGTCAAGCAAAAGTACCTTGGGTTTATGTAACAGCGCGGCTATGAATTCCATTCTCATGCGCTCACCGAGCGAAAGACGGCGCACCTGCTTCTTTATAAAATCAGCCACGTCAAGCTGTTCGGTTAAGCCGTCAAGCGTCTTTTTAAATTCGGTGTCGTTAATTTCATAAATGTGCTTGTTTAAATAAAAGGTTTCAAGCGCGGGCAAATCCCAGTTTAACTGGGTTTTCTGCCCCATAACAATTGAAAAGTTCATCTTAAATTGCTTTTTGCGCTCCCACGGTTTGAATCCGTTGACAACTGCGCTTCCGCCGGTCGGAACAATAATTCCGGACAGCATTTTAAGCGTGGTGGTTTTTCCCGCGCCGTTCGGTCCGATGAACCCGACGATTTCGCCTTTTTCAATATCGAACGAAATGCTTTTAACCGCTTCTTTAATCAGCTTTTTCCGGTTAAAAACATTTTTGAAGGAATTTTTCAAACCCTGCTCTTTTGAATAATAATCGTAATTCTTTGTTAAATCCTTTACCTGAATGATTGCCATACCTTTTCTCTCTTTCTTTTTTTGTTTATTTTTATAACCCTTGCCCGCACTTTTCTTACTTTAATCATTATATCAGCATACCATAATATACTTGACAGCTTTATGTCATATTAGAAAAATTTTTACTAACACAAAAAACCGCAAGCGATACGCCTGCGGTCTTATAAAAAGGAGTTTTGATTTAAAAGCTTAAATTCAAACCTTCTGAAAGAACGGGTTATCCCTTTGTTGCAGGCACTGACTGCCTGCCGCGTTATTCAATTATCACCTTTGGGGTTCGGTTCATGCACGCGGTATGCGCGGTGTGCATAATACACCCGATGCCTGTCATATTCAATCTTGTCACTTAAAACATCTCCTTTCGCAGAATCAATGAAGTTATTGTAACACAAATTTCCTGCAATGTCAAGCACTTTTTTTGAATAAAATTCCAGTTTGCTGTCAACGCTATAACTGTATAATATCAGAAAGCGGGTTTAAATAAATATGAACTCTTTCTTTAAAATAGCACTTGTTTCTTTAATTTTCGCTTTTTTCTTAGCGGGCGTGAACCAAAGATTTATTATGAACTCAAAAGAACACGCAGAAGTGTATTCCGCTTACGGCTCACGCGGGCGCGAAGTAGAAGCCATTCAGCAAACATTAAAGGACTACGGGTTATTCTTCGGCGAAGTGACCGGTTATTACGGCACGCAAACCGAAGCGGCGGTACGCCGTTTTCAACAGCATAGAAGCTTACCCGTTACGGGAATCGCGGACGCGGCGACATTACGGCTTCTGAACATCAGTATAGGTACAGCACCCGAAGCCACGGAAGCCAATATTCAGCTTCTTGCCCGCATTATCTCAGCGGAAGCACGTGACGAATCGTATACAGGGCAGGTGGCGGTCGGGGCGGTGATTATGAACCGCGTTCAGCACCCGTCTTTCCCTGATTCGCTTGCGGGCGTGATTTACCAGAGCGGAGAATTCACCGCCGTTCATAACGGGCAGTTTGATAAACCGATTTCCCAAACCGCTTACGCGGCGGCGCGGGACGCTTTGGCGGGGTGGGACCCTACCGGCGGCGCGATTTACTACTTCAACCCACGTAAAACAAGCAATGCCTTTGTCTGGTCGCGCCCGGTGATTACCACAATCGGGAATCACCGCTTCTGCGCATAATTTAGGGGACGCCCTGCGATGCGTCCCGATATAAAATGTGCGAAAAAATCGCGGGACGCCACACAGGGCGTCCCCTACAGTTTAAAGTTACAATTTTATTACAATTAATAACTATAGATTGACTTTGCAAAAAAAGTATGTTATAATAACGTAAAACTGCAAGGGGTATTTTATGAGCGGTGCATTTAACACAAATACATATACGAATGTTTTTAAAGAGCTCGGCAAATCTGACACCGAAATTAACGCCAGATTAAACGAAGTTTTTAATGAAATCTTCTTCGGTGAGGAAAAAATCTACTTTTATAACGGTGACACCGGCTATGTTGTCGATACCGGCAACAACGACGTCCGCACGGAGGGCATGTCCTACGCGATGATGGCTTTTCTGCAAATGGACAGGAAAGCGGATTTTGACCGGATTTGGAAGTGGTCGAAAACCTACATGTATCTGACAGAGGGCGAAAATAAAGGGTATTTCGCATGGTCGGTTTTGAAAAGCGGTGAAAAAAACAGCAACGGCCCCGCGCCGGACGGCGAAGAATACTTCGCGTTGGCTTTGTTTTTCGCAAGCGCGAAATGGGGCGACGGCGAAGGGATTTTTAACTATTCGCTTGAAGCCAAGAACCTTCTGCGCGACTGCGTACATAAAGGCTCTGAAGGTTATAAAAACGGCGGAAACCCGATGTGGAATCCCGAAAATAAACTGATTAAATTCGTGCCCGGCTGGGAATTTTCCGACCCGTCTTACCATCTGCCTCATTTTTATGAAATCTTCGCGCTGAAAGCGTATGAAGAAGACCGCGGCTTTTGGAAAGAAGCGGCAAAGGCAAGCCGTGAATTTCTTAAAAAAGTCTGTCATCACATCACGGGATTATCGCCCGAATACGCCGATTATGACGGAAACCCCTGCGAAAGACCGGACGGCGTAAAAGATAATCACCCCGGACATGATAAATTTTACAGCGATTCTTACCGCACCGCCGCAAATATAGGTCTTGACTGCGTTTGGTATAATGCCGATGAACAATTATATCAAGCGGCAGATAATATTCAAAAATTCTTCGCGGAACTGCCCGAAGAAAACCAAAACAAGGTTTACGAAACCGACGGCACTGTAATCGATACACCTGCCCTGCACCCTGTAGGACTGCTTGCGACGAACGCGCAGGCGAGCCTTGCCGCAAAAGGGCAGTATCGGCTTACATTTGCTGAACGGTTTTGGAATACACCGCCCCGAAAAGGCGAAAGAAGATATTACGACAACTTCTTATATATCTTTGCTTTTTTGGCTCTGAGCGGCAATTATAAAATTTATATTTAATCAGGAGGAAATCAATCAAATGAAAAAACTTTTAGTCATTCTTTTAGCAATGTGCATGGTACTCGCGCTTGCGACAGCCTGCGGCGAAGACAAACCCGAAACCAACGAACCCGTTACCCCGAGCAACGGTGAAGAAAACAAACCCAACGATTCTAAAGACGACCCGAAAGATGACCCTAAAGAAGACCCTGCTGAAACTGAAGACCCCGTTTCTCCCGAACCTGCCGGAGAAATGATTGTCGTCATTCCGGACGTATTCGAGTATGATTCTTCAAGAGTTCTGTACAGCACGGACTTTTCCGAAATGGGCGAATGGAATCCCCGTCACATCGGCGATGACGAAGACCACGGCAGTTACAGTACATACATGAATTCTCACGGAACAACGCATATCAATGTTGAGCTTGTTGACATTGACACCCCTTCCGGCGACAATAAGGCTATCTTCGTATCCGAAAGATACACCGCTTGGACAGGGATTACAATTGACCTTACCGATATGTTCAGCCCGACTTTATGGGATTATGAAATTTTTGCGTGGGTTAAAGTGCCCGAAGGTCAGCCGGATTCATTGGTTCAAATGTCTTACCAGCTCACCAATTATATCGGCGGTCCCGACGGAATCGCTAACGACGATTTTAAACAATGGGGTGACATTGATTCCGAAGAAGGCATTTTATCCAAACGTATGCTTCCCACCAGCCTTTTTGACCCGGACGGCGATTGGAAGGTTGCTTACAATGAGGACTATTTCACCGAAGACGGCTGGATGCTTTTACGCGGCGAAACGAGCATCATTTCTTCCAACTACGATAAAATTCAGGTTTATGTCGAAACCGGCAGCGGAATTGCTGATTTCTATGTTGACCAGTTAGTCATTCTTAAAGGTGAATAGAATCCAATAAATTACGAAAATTAGCACTCTCGTATCGAGAGTGCTAATTTTCGCTTTTTTATCACGCTTTGAACATATCGTTTTCACAATATGGCGTTAAAATACAAACATAAAGATAAAAAAGGAGGATAACCATAATGTTCAGAATTACACCTTACAGAACTTCAGCTTTAGATTTTACGGATATATTCCGTGATTTCGAGAAGGAATTTTTCGGAAGCGCACCGCAGAATACGTGCAGAACCGACATCAGAGAGGAAAACGGGGTTTATTTCCTTGACGCGGAAATGCCCGGCTTTGACAAAGAGGACATTAAAATCGACATTGAAGACGGACTAATGACCTTGTCGGCGGAACACAAATCCGAAAACGAAGAAAAAGCAGGGGAAGGCAGTTATATCCGCAGAGAACGCAGATTCGGCTCATTCAAAAGAAGCTTCAATATTGAAAATGTTGAAGCGGAAAAAATTGAAGCCGCGTATAAAAACGGCGTTCTGACGGTGACAATGCCGAAGAAAGGCGAACAAGAAACGAAAGCAAGACGGTTGGAGATTCATTAAAACATAGGGGCGGATTTCAAATCCGCCCCTCAACTTTTGGGTCTATTCTTTATATGTGAAGTTTTCTTTTTTCGCTTTCGGTGTTGCTTCTTTCTTAGGCTTTTTCTCCGTCGGAACAAGTGCTAATTTATCAAGCTCAAGCGCTAATTTAAAATCTCCCTCGACATAAATCTGACCTGTTTTATAGGCTTCGTCCAACGTAAATTTTGCATTCGCAAGTTTGATAAAATTTTCTCCCGAAGCAAAGAGCGTTGCGTTACGGTCAACATAATCGTAAGGAGCAACTTCAAGTATACCGCCTCTGAAAGCAACATAAAAAATACCTTCGCCGTCTCCGGTTATATTAAACTGGAAAGCGAAATCATCATTAAGCTTGCTTTTGTCCGCTTTTAAATACACTTTTTTTACGTCCGCGAAAATCTTTTCGTACGTCATGGCGATACATCCTTTCGTTACAGGCAAATGACAATAAAATGTGTTTTAGTGCAAATCACATTTTCCTAAATATATTATACCACAATAAAAATCAATATGCAATATAAAAATTAACCAAAAATTAATTGTTAATTAATAAAAAATTAACATATAATGATTACCGGAAATTTTATTTAAATTACACGCCTGTAATTTTTATATAAAATGTTCGGTTTCGCGGTCCGTCAAATTCGCAGAAGTACACGCCTTGCCATGTGCCGAGCAGAAGCCTGCCGTCAGCGATGATTACAGTCACGCTGCTTCCCATGGCTGACGCTTTTAAATGCGCGCTTGAATTTCCCTCGCCATGACGGAATTCCGGTCTGTCCGGATATGACTTATCTAAACCGAGAAGCATA
>WRJM01000077.1 GCA_009782265.1 Oscillospiraceae bacterium
GCCGGATACGCGCCGTTAATGTTTCCGATTCCCGCTGCAAGCATAGTGACGCCCAAATCCGCAATCATTTTGCACTCATCGGGGTCAGCGCACTCGCCTTTACCCACAACGCCGTCTTCCTCACCGCCGATTGAACCTACCTCGGCTTCAAGGGAGCGGTTTTTTTCGTTACAAAGTACGACAAGCTTTTTCGTGTTGGCGATATTCTGCTCAATCGGCTCATGCGAACCGTCGTACATAACGGACGAGAATCCTGCTTCTATGCAGTCAAGTGCACCCCGAAAAGAGCCGTGGTCTAAGTGCAGACAGACAGGAACGGTGATTTTGTAATATTCGAGCATGGAATTTACCATATTGGTAACGGTTTTATAACCGCCCATGTACTTACCCGCGCCCTCGGAAACGCCGAGTATTACAGGTGATTTCTGTTCTTCCGAAGTCTGGAGAATCGCTTTTGTCCATTCAAGGTTGTTGATGTTGAACTGTCCGACGGCGTATTTGCCGTCGTGCGCTTTTTTTAGCATATCTTTTGCGGAAACAAGCATAATGATTAATTCCTTTCGGTTTTTGTTGATATTTCTGAAGTGAATCAGTATTAATTACTTCTATATTCTAACATATTTTTTGGCAAATTACAAGAAAAATTTGACTTTATTCTGTTTTTAATGTAAAATAAAAGAAAAAGCAGAGGGGAATCTCCCATGTCCGGTATTGTAATCAATTACAGCAGTGATATTTTGAAAGGCACGCTTGAAACGCTGAAAGCAAGCACACTCAGCGGTTTAGTTAAGCCAACCATGCAAGTTTCAATTAAACCGAACATGGTTTTAGCTAAACCCCCGTTCGAGGGCGCAACCACCCATCCGGAAGTAGTTGAGGGAATTATTATCTTCTTGAAAGAATTAGATGTGCAGAACATTGAAATTATCGAAAGCGCGTGGATTGGCGACGACACCAAGCGGGTTTATAAAGTCTGCGGATTCACTGAACTTTCGCAGAAATACGGTATAACTTTGCATGATTTGAAAGATGATGCAATCCGTAAGGTTAAAACCGGCGAATTCACCTTTGAAATCTGCGAAAAGGCACTTGAAACCGATTTTCTGATTAATGTACCTGTGTTGAAAGCTCATTGCCAAACAAGGCTCACCTGCTGTTTGAAAAACCTCAAAGGCTGTATTTCCGACCGCGAAAAACGGAATTTTCACACCATGGGGCTTCATAAGCCGATTGCGTACCTGAATAAGGTAATCAAAACCTCTTTTTGCGTGATTGACGGCATCTGCGGGGATTTAACCTTTGAAGAGGGCGGGAATCCGGTCGAACGCAATATGCTCATTGCAGGAGAAGACCCGCTTTTATTGGATTCTTTCTGCGCTTCCCTTTTAGGATACCGTGCGGAGGAAATCGGCTATATTCCGATTGCTTCAGAAATAGGTGTCGGAGAACTTTTTAATTCCGATACGGAAATTACCGAGCTTAATGCGGATAAGAAACCGCTGATTACAGGAACGGATAAGGGGCTTGCGAAACGGCTGTCCGCTTATATCGATGAGGACGGTGCGTGTTCTGCTTGCTATTCCGCGCTTATCAGCGCAATCAACCGAATCGGTTACAGGGGCGCGAAAATAAGCATCGGACAAGGCTTCAAGGGCAAATCGGGCAGTTTGGGCTGCGGAAACTGCACTTCCGCTTTTAAACGCTTGGTTAAGGGCTGTCCGCCGTCTGCGGCGGCAATTGCGGATTTTTTAGCAAAAATTTAATAAGATTATGAACAAAAAGTAAAATCCTCTTGACAAACCCCTTTGTTTTATATTATAATGTTAGTATTACTAAATATTTTTTTGCTTTAATATTACTTCCGCACTGAACAGTAAGAACAGTTGTTTTTGTGTTTCTCCGCCGTACGCGGAGAAACACAGAGAAAATTCTTGTTATTTACTTCAAAAGTAATAAAATGAATAAAGTAAGGAGTACGGAAATGCTGACTAAAAATACCCTGTTAAATATTCCGGACGTAAAGCTTGCCGATGAAATTTCACACATGAGCGAAGCGCAGATAGCGGAGCTTGAGAAGGCTTTTGCTTCTTTTGTTTGGAATTATCCGGAACAAGAGCAGGAAATCAGAAAATCTTTAAAGGCGAAAGACAGTTCTTTTCTTTCGACCAGTCTTGAAGATTTATGCGTTATGCTTGACAAAATATACGCTACGGACCTTTCTGCGGAATGTCGCAAGCATATAGAAACGCTTCCTAACAACAAGCCGGAAAAAAATGAAGCATACGTAACTTATTTTTTGTCTGCTGTTTCTATGCTTTCTTTGGATATACAGGTATCAAAAAGCAAAGAAGGCGGTTATGAAGTAAAAAAGGTAGTCAAAGATGATTCCGACGACGAAAAAGTGATATTGGCAGTTGATGACGTATCTGTTTTTCTGACCACCCTGCAAACGCACCTGCACGATACGCCTTATAAACTTACCTGTGTTAATTCGGGAGACGCCGCGATTCGCTTTCTTGCCGACCATGCTCCGGATTTGTTTATATTAGATATTGACATGCCGGATATGAACGGGTTTGAGCTTGCTGAAAAAATCAGGCAAGTCGGACATAACGCCCCTATCATTTTCCTCACCGGAAACACGTCAACCGAATTTGTACAGAAAGCCTTTGAAAAAGGCGCGTCAGATTTCCTTACAAAACCGATTAATAAAAAATATCTGCTTGACAGAATCAATAAATACATATAACGGCGGAACGCCGTAGGTAATAACACAACAACCCCCTGCAGCTTTAATGCAGGGGGGTTGTTTGCAAATACACATTATAAACATAATATAAATAAAAGACGCCTTTTCAGACGTCTTTTATTATTGTAATAATCCTTTAGATTACTTTCTGAAAGTTACCTGTCCGATGTAAGCGGAGTAGCTTCCTGTATCCTGTGACATAATGCCTATGCTTCTGATTGTGTTGTTCTTCTGTGCCGCACTCAGGTTTAAGGTGAAGTTGGTCGCACTGGAAGATTTGTTGTTCCACATTACGAATACTTCTTTGCCGTTTGCGTCGTAGAATTTAAACGCTGTGTTGCCGTTCGGGCAAGTGCCGTTTACTACGATTGCGCTGTAAGAAGAAAGATTAACATTTGACGGGAAGTTGTAAATAACTTCTTTGTACTGTCCGCCGTAGTTTACAGTAAGTGTTCCGTTGCTTACGGAGTAGGAAGAAGCACCTGCGTTCTTATTAAGGCTCATGTTGCCGAAGTTGTAAACAAGGTTTCCGCTGCTGTTGTTTGCTGCTGCTGTGGTTGTAGCGGGTGCCTGTGTAGCTGCCGGTGCTCTTGTGGTTGTGGTTGCGGCGGTTTGTGCCGGTGCTTGTGTTGTGGTTGTTCCGCCGGAAACACCGTTGAATGTAATGGAGTTAATGACAGCAGAGGAAGTTCCGGTATCCTGCGACATAACGCCGATTCTTGTGATTGTGTTGTTCTTTTCAGAAGCACTCAGAGTTTTAGTCCAGTTGGTTGCGCTTGAACTCTTATTGTTGTACCATGTAATAACTTCCGTGCCGCTTGAGTTAAAGAATTTGAAAGCTGTCTGTCCGGTACTGCTTCCGTTGATTACGATAGAAGAGCAGTTAGCAAGGTTAATTGAACTCGGGAGATTGTATCTGACTTCCTTGTACTGTCCGCCGTAGTTTACATTGAGAGAACCGTTGCTTACAGAGTAAGAGGAAACGCCGAGGTTCTGCTGGAAAGTAAGGTTGCTGAATGTGTATCTTGCGCCTGAACCGTTGTTAGCGGCTTGTGTGGTTGAAGGAGCCTGTGTAGCTGCCGGTGCTCTGGTTGTGGTTGTGGTTTGTGCGGGTGTGCTGCTTCCGCCTCTGTTATGACCGCAGCCGGTGCAGACGTTATTGGTGTAGCTGTGATTTTCCCAGTCAAGTGCGCCGCAGTTCTTAGAACAGTTATGACCGTCGGCATTGTAGTATGCTTTGGGGTGACCGTTCCGGCAGTTTTGAGGCGTACCTGTGGTGTTGCCGCCGTTGTTGTTGTTGTTTGCTGTGGTGGAAGGAGGGTTATTGTTGCTGCTTCCGCCCATGGTGAGCTGCATGGTTTGTACGTTCGCTTTGCCGCTTCCGTCATAACCTTCAACGACGAAAGATACTTCGTAAAGTTTTCCGGTCATTTTGAAGCCTGCTTTTTCCCAAGCTTTAAAATGCTCAGCTACGTTTACTGTGCCGCTGGTGCGTTTGCTGGTACGGACGCTCCAGTATTGTTCAAAAGTATCACTATTGCTGTTAAGACCGGGTTTGTTAGTTCTTGTGGTTTTGAGAATATCGTAGCTTCCGCCGTCAACGGTGATACTGCCGACTCTGGATGCACCGGAAGAAGGATTGTAGTTATTCCAGTTTTCTACGATGTACCATTCAACCATGGGGTCTTTCGTCCAGCCGTAAACTGCAAGGTAGGATGTACCGCTGGGCTGATAGGTAGAAACTGCGTAATTTAAGGAAATGTTTCCGTACTGTGAGTAAGTCTGAGAAGCACCGAGTTTTTTGCCGCTGCGGGCGAGGAAGTTGTTTGTGCCGCTGGTTTTGCTCCATTCGCAGCTGAAAGATGCGTTGCTGCTTGTGCCGTTGATGGTCATGCTTCCGTTTCCGGCATCCTTCCAGAATTCATAGTCGTAACCGTTTACAGAGCCGATTTTGTTGCTGGTCCAAGTTTCAGCCGCTGCCACTTGGATTGTAAAAGCGATTGAGAGAACGAACACGAGCGCCAGAAAGAAACTGAGTTTTTTGAATGTGTGCATGATAATCTCCTCCAAAAATTAATTAATAGTTCGCCTCTTTTGTTTTGGAGTTGTGGTTCTCCGTTTTCAGCCTCGTTGTTACCGTACAACGTGGTTAAACGTCTTGGAAACATTAAACAGTTTACGCTTTAATTGTTTTATTATTTTAGCGCTTTTGCCGAAATCGTTAATTTTTGTTAATAATTTGGCATAACGCATAAAATCTTTACGGATTGTTTTGGCTGTATTAGGTCTATTCACAAAAAAATTAATTTCTCTTTGTACATTTGTAACATAATCTTTTACTTGCCGGTTACTTTTTCGTTACTGTGTTTACAGTATAACATGGTAAATAATGTATGTCAATATGTTTTGTGAAAATTTCGTGATAAAATGTGATAATTGTATGGTTGACTAATTTTTGAGCTTTATTTTGTATGTTTCGACTAAAGGCGGTCATAAATATTGTGAAAATGTTATCAAACATTTTAAATAAAAAATTTTTAAAAACCTCTTGACAACGGGTTTAAAAAATGTTAAACTACTCTTAGCACTCAGGCGTCGAGAGTGCTAAGATTGAAATCGGTAAACCGATTTCAATCAGGCGTTGCTTCGCAAACGCCGGGGGAATTTTTAACCGATAAGCTGTTTTCGCTGAAAACGCTTTTGCAAAGAGTTCGGAATCGGGCTTTTCGTCGAAGCTCCTTTTATATAAGGTGATTTATGGAACGAATGTATAAAATTTTTGAAGCGATTGTGGATGAATATATCCGCACGGGCGAACCGATTGGCTCGAACGCGGTGAAAGAGAAGCTTGGTTTTCCTGTGTCAAGCGCGACAATCCGCAACGAAATGGCGTCGCTTGAAGCGCAGGGATTCCTTGACCACCCGCATACTTCGGCGGGGCGGATTCCTACGGTGAAGGGCTACCGCTTTTATATAGAGCACATGATGTCGGACAACCCGCGAAGCTTAACCAATGACGAAAAAGAGGAAATCGACCGCTTTTTCGGGCAAATCACCGGAAAAGATGATGAGGTTTTAATCGAAAGCGCGTCCCACGCGCTCGCCGAACTGACCAACTGCGCCATTGTTTCCACCAACATGACCGCACGGTTTTCGGTCATAACAAAGGTTGAACTGATACCCACAGGGCGCAGGGTTTATGTGCTTTTGCTGATTACGTCGGAGGGGAACATCAAGAACCGCGTCTGCCGGCTAAGCTTTGATTTAACCGAAGACCAGATGAAATTCTTTACGGATTTTCTGAATGAGAACATGGCGGGTTTAAATATCGGGAATATTTCGGACGAATACATTGACGGGCTTGCCGCCGCGCTCGGAAGTTATATGATGACCCTTTCGCCGCTTCTGAAAGCCGTTGCTGAGTTATCCAAGGAAGTAGCGGAAAAACGGGTCATGCTAAAAGGTGAAACGAATTTAATCGCCCGCGAAGAACTGCAGAAGAATGAAATTATTTCACTGCTTGAAAGCAGGAATGAATTTTCTGAGCTTTTGGATAATGCCTTTTCCGGGATAAATGTCATGTTGGGTAAAGAAAAAGATACGTTCGCGGTGGAAAATTCGAGTATTATTACCGGAAGCTTCAGCAAAAGCGGCAAACAGGCGGGTTCTTTCGGGGTAATCGGACCCATGCGGTTGGATTATAAAAAAATCATACCTTATATAGAATACTTCGCGGATAAGGTGACGGACATGTTATCACTGACAGAAGAAGAAGAGGAGGACAAAAATGCCAAAGACTGATAAAACTAAAAAGGCAGAAGAAAAAGAAACGCAGAATGTAGAACAAACAGAACAAAATGTAGAGGACGGCAATGTCGTCCCGCAGGAATCGGAAACTGTAGGGGACGGCGTCCCTCAAAAAAAAGAAAGCGAAACCGAAAAACTTAAAGACCAGTTGCTCCGCGCCATGGCGGAATATGACAATTACCGAAAGCGCACCGCAAGAGAACGCATAGAGCTTGAAGCGGACATTAAAGCAAAGGTAGTCATTGAATTCCTGCCGATGCTTGACAATTTAGAGCGCGCCTTGCAAGCCGACTGCAAGGACGAAAATTACAAAAAGGGCATTGAGCTGATTAAGAGCAGTTTCCTTGAAACGTTGAAAAATTTGGGTGTTGAGGAAATCACGGAAGAAGATTTTGACCCTGCCGTTCATCAAGCAGTACAGCACGTAGAAGACGAAAAACTTGAAAGCGGCAAGGTCGCACAGGTGTTTCAAAAAGGGTATAAAATCGGTAATAAAATTATAAGATTCGCAATGGTATCAATTGTGAAATAAAACAATGTAGGGACAGCCGCCCACGGCTGTCCGTAAAAAAGCAATTGTAATCGGGACGCTGTGGGCATCGTCCCCTACAGAAAAATTAAAAAGGAGATAAACACAATGGCAAAAATGATAGGAATAGACCTTGGCACGACCAATTCGTGCGTATCGGTCATTGAAGGCGGCGAAGCAACCGTCATCACCAACAGTGAGGGCGCGAGAACCACGCCCTCGGTAGTCGCGTTCACCAAAGACGGCGAACGCTTAGTCGGGCAGCTTGCGAAAAACCAAGCGGTAACAAACCCCGATAAAACCGTTATGTCCATCAAACGCCACATGGGCAGTGACCACAAGGTAGACATTGACGGCAAAAAATACACCCCGCAGGAAATTTCAGCAATGACCTTGCAAAAACTTAAAACCGACGCGGAAGCCTATCTCGGCGAAAAAGTCAACGACGCGGTTATTACCGTTCCGGCGTACTTCACCGACTCGCAGCGTCAGGCGACCAAGGACGCGGGGCAAATCGCGGGACTCAACGTCCACAGGATTATAAACGAGCCTACGGCGGCGGCGCTTGCTTACGGCATTGACAAGGAAAATGAGCAGAAAATCATTGTATACGACCTTGGCGGCGGTACGTTTGACGTATCGATTATTGAAATCGGCGACGGCGTGCAGGAAGTTCTTGCGACAGCGGGTAATAACCTGCTCGGCGGTGACGACTTTGACCAGCGGATTATGGATTTCCTGATTGCGGAATTCAAAAAATCCGACGGTGTGGATTTAAGCAAGGACAAATTCGCTCTGCAAAGGCTCAAGGACGAATCCGAAAAAGCGAAAATCACGCTTTCCGGCTCGGCTTCCGTAGATGTGAATATCCCCTATATTACTGCGGACGCAAGCGGTCCGAAACACATGAATATCCCTTTAACAAGGGCGAAATTCAATGAACTAACCGCGGATTTGGTTGAAAAAACCATGATACCGCTTCGTCAAGCCGTGTCCGATTCGGGACTTAAAACCAGCGATATTGACAAAATCCTGCTTGTGGGCGGTTCTACGAGAATTCCTGCCGTTCAGGACGCAGTAAAAAGCTTTATCGGTAAAGAACCTTTCAAGGGTATAAACCCCGACGAATGTGTCGCCATGGGTGCGGCGATTCAAGCGGGCGTATTAAATAAAGAAGTAACGGGCTTACTGCTCCTTGACGTTACACCTTTATCCTTGGGTATTGAAACAGCGGGTGGTGTCTGCACGCGCATGATTGACCGCAATACCACCATTCCTACCAAAAAATCGCAGATTTATTCGACTTATTCCGATAATCAGCCGAGCGTGGATATTAATATTCTGCAAGGTGAGCGTGATTTTGCTAAAGACAATAAATCAATCGGCTTGTTCAGGCTTGACGGCATTGCGCCCGCTCCGCGCGGAGTACCGCAGATTGAGGTAACGTTTGACATTGACGCGAACGGCATTGTTAACGTAACCGCCAAAGACCTTGGCACGGGCAAATCGCAGAACATCTCAATCACCGCTTCTTCCAATATGAGCAAGGACGATATAGATAAAGCGGTCAAGGAAGCCGAAGCGTTCGCGGAAGAGGACAAGAAACGCAAGGAAGAGGTTGAAACCCGCAACGAAGCCGACCAGATGGTGTATTCCATAGAAAAATCCATGACTGATTTCGGCGAGAAAATTACCGCCGAGGACAAGGAAAAAGTCGAGCCTAAGCTGAACGCGCTGAAAGAAGCGTTGAAAGGCACGGATTTAGAAGCCATTAAAGCCGCTAAGGAAGAATTACAAAAAGCTTTCTATGACATAGCGGGCAGAATTTATCAGGAGCAGGGCGCGGCGCAAGAACAGCAAGCGGACGTTTCCGGAGCGGGAAACTCCGGTAGCGATTCGGGTGATGACGTAGTAGACGCGGATTTTCAGGAATAAAAAGGAGGGCGTAAAAATGGCTTCAAGTATAGAAATCAGAACAATGCAAAAAACCGCTTTATTTGATTTGCTGAAATTAAAAAAAGACAATGAAAAAGAGGGTATTAATTTAAAATATCTTGACGAATTAATTATTAGAGCAAAGGCGGCTATGGAAGCGGAAGAT
>WRJM01000078.1 GCA_009782265.1 Oscillospiraceae bacterium
ATGATATTATCTGGGAGCATAAGCTTAATTCTCTGCCGCTGATTGATAAAAATAAACGCCTTAAATTCTTTGTTTTCCGTAAAGATTATGAACAGCACAAGGAAAATTCCAACGAAATCCTTGACCAAGACAAGCGTTATCTGGTCGGCGCGGGTATAAACACCCGCGATTATACAGAGCGCGTACCCGCTCTCGTGGCGGCAGGCGCGGACGCGCTGTGCATTGACAGCTCCGAAGGATATTCCGAATGGCAGAAGCTTACTATTGACTGGGTTCGCAAAGAATACGGCGACAAGGTTAAAATCGGTGCGGGCAACGTGGTAGATAAGGACGGTTTCCTGTATCTTGCGAAAGCCGGCGCGGACTTTATAAAGGTAGGCATCGGCGGCGGTGCGATTTGCATTACCCGCGAACAAAAGGGTATCGGCAGAGGACAAGCAAGCGCGATTATAGACGTCAGCGAAGCGCGCAACCAATATTTTGAGGAAACCGGCATTTACATACCTATTTGCTCAGACGGCGGCATTGTACATGATTATCATATGACGTTAGCCCTTGCAATGGGCGCGGATTTCGTTATGCTTGGTAGGTATTTCGCTCGCTTTGACGAAGCGCCCGGCAATAAAATTATGCTCGGCGGCACGTATGTCAAGGAATACTGGGGCGAGGGGACGAACAGAGCCCGCAACTGGCAGCGTTACGACTCGGGAGGTCCCGCGTTCGGCGCAAATGGCGCGGAATCGCTTTCCTTTGAAGAGGGCGTGGACAGTTATGTTCCGTATGCGGGTGCGCTGAAAGACAATGTTTACCGCTCGTTATCAAAAGTAAAGAGCACAATGTGCAACTGCGGCTGTATGAATATTAAGGAATTACAGGAAAACGCAAAATTAACCTTGGTTTCTTCCACCAGTATCGTTGAGGGTAGTTCACATGATGTTATTTTGAAAGATAAGGTTAGGAATACGAACTCGTAAGTTTAATTTTTATGGGATTCATCGGAAACGGGGTATACTTTTTAAAACTCTGAGTAAATTTCGCCAGTCCGTGACCCGGCTTGATAAAGCTTTATGTACTCGTTTACAAACTTATTATATTTTCTGCTCGGCGGGATAAAGTTTATGCGGTTTCTGTACCGGACCGGCGGAACTTTACTCAGAGTTTTAAAAAGTATACCCCGTCTTTTATACAGTAATCCTGTTTTTAATCCCTTCAAAAACTTTTTCTCCGATTCCCGAAACCTCCATAATCTCCTCTTTTGACCTGAAAGCTCCGCTGTTCTCCCTGTAATCAATAATCCGCTGTCCGATAACTTCCCCGATACCGGTAAGACTTGTCAGTTCATCAAGACTTGCGGTATTGATATTAATAATTTCAAAATCAGATTCGCCGGATTCTTCTTCCTCTGTTTCCGAAACTACAGTTTCGGAAATCAAATCAACATAAACAGGCGTCCGGTTTCGTTCCTGATACACCAAAACCGCACAGCAGATGATAAGAACGAGGGAGAGGATAGGAAAAACAGCTTTCTTCACGATTTCGCTCCCTCTGCCGGCTCAAATTCAATCTTGCCGTGCTGGCTCTCAAATTCGGAGATACAGCTACATATAAGCTTGGTCATAAGCCAGTTCATTGAGCGGTCATCGTAACTTGCTACATAATCGAATTTTTTTAATAATTCAGGGGGAACTCTTAAAGATAAATGTTTAACTTCTTTTTTCATTATACGCCTCCAATGTGAACTCATCGTGAAATTATTATGAATTTATTATAATTCCAAAAAACACAAAAATGTAAAAACGAACCTATAATAAGTGCATAATAAGTGCTTGACATTTATTAAAAAGTATGTTATAATACAATTAACCATTTGCAAAGGTAGTAGGCTACCACGCTCGTCATAGCGGAAATTATGAATGTAAAGAGCATTTGAAAATACCCCGGAAAGCGATTTTCGGGGTATTTTCATTTTTTATAAATAATGGATTTACAAACCGCATATTTTATGTTATACTATATATTGTATTAACTTTAAAAGAGGAAACTATGAGTAAAACGAATGTTAAAAGCTACGGTGACCACAGCCTTAAATCCTTGAAAGGCCCCGACCAAGTCAGAAAACGCCCCGCCGTCATCTTCGGCTCAGACGGAATTGAGGGCTGTCAGCACTCTGTTTTTGAAATTCTGTCAAATTCAATAGATGAAGCCCGTGAGGGCTACGGCAAAGAAGTGATTATCACCCGTTATAACGACGGCGCGATTGAAGTTGTTGACCGCGGACGCGGCGTTCCGATTGATTACAATAAAAATGAAGAAAAATATAACTGGGAGCTTGCTTTCATCACGCTTTACGCGGGCGGAAAATACGATAATAATACAGGAGAAAGCTATACTTATGCGTTAGGCTTGAACGGACTTGGCTTATGCGCCACGCAGTTTTCGTCCGAATATATGGAAGTAACGAGCGACAATGGCACGTGGACGCATCATCTATGCTTTGAAAAAGGCTTCAATGTCACTTTAAATAAAGATGAACGCGGCTTCACCAAAACAAAATCCGACGGGAAAACCGGTACGCGGATTAAATGGAAACCCGATTTGGACGTTTTCACCGATATAGATATACCCGACAGCTATTTTGACGAAATTTTAACTAAGCAGTCGGTGGTAAACGACGGGCTTCTGTTCCGTTTCCGCAGACAAAACTTAGACGGCTCGTTTTGGGAGAAAGAATACCGCTACGAAAACGGTATTGATGATTATATAAGGGAAATCGCAGGAACTGACACTCTTTCTGAATTTCAAAGCTGGAATTCCTCCCGACAAGGAAAAGACCGCGATGATAAGGAAGAATATAAACTAAAACTTCGGTGCGCGCTTGTGTTTTCTAATAAAACCAAGTTAATTGAACATTATCATAATTCATCATGGCTCGAATACGGCGGCAGTCCGGACAAGGCTTTAAAACAAGCGTTTGTTTCGCAGATTGACTTATATTTAAAAAATAATAATAAATATAACAAAGGCGAAAGTAAAATAAACTTCACCGATGTTGAGGACTGTCTTGTTTTCGTTTCGTCTAACCTGTCTTCGCAGGTCAGCTTTGAAAATCAAACCAAGAAAGCCGTTACGAATAAATTCGTTTATGAAGCCATGACCGAATGGCTGAAGCATCAGCTTGAAGTCTATTTTCTTGAGAATAAGGACGAAGCTGTGCGGATTTGCGAGCAGATTTTAGTCAACAAACGTTCGCGTGAAAACGCTGAAAAAACCCGATTAAACCTAAAGAAAAAGTTAGCGGGTAACATTGATATTTCAAACCGTGTACAGAAATTCGTAGACTGCAGGAGCAAGGATTTATCAAAGCGCGAACTGTATATAGTTGAGGGCGATTCGGCTCTGGGCGCGGTTAAGCTTGCGCGTGACGCGGAGTTTCAGGCGGTGATTCCTGTACGCGGAAAAATTTTAAACTGCCTGAAAGCCTCTTTTGACAAAATCTTCAAGAACGAAATTATCACCGATATTATAAAAGTACTCGGCTGCGGTGCGGAAATAAGCGGGGTAAAAGGCGCAAGCAAGGAGCTTTCTCATTTTAACCTTGATAATCTGCGCTGGAGTAAAGTTATTATCTGCACCGACGCAGACGTGGACGGTTTTCAAATCCGCACGCTTATTTTAACCATGCTGTACAGGCTGACGCCGACTTTGATTAACGAGGGATATGTTTATATCGCGGAATCGCCGCTTTATGAAATAAATTCTAAAGACGAAACATTTTTTGCTTATACCGAAACCGAGAAGAACCGCATTATTAAAGACTTAGGAAGTAAGAAATACACTATTCAACGCTCAAAAGGGCTTGGCGAAAACGAGCCGGACATGATGTCGCTGACGACTATGAACCCCGATACCCGCAGATTGATTAAAGTTACGCCGGCGGACGCGGAAGCGACCCGCGATATGTTTGATTTGATGCTTGGGGATAACTTGCAGGGGCGAAAGGATTTTATAAGCGAATTCGGGAGTAATTATTTGGATAGTGTGGATGTGTCGTAACATTTATTATATATTTAAATTAAATTTAACGGAGATTAACCTTGAAAAAACAAAAACCAAAATCCCCCGCCGCCTACATCGAAGGCGCGGGTATCATCGTTGAAAAACCTGTCACCGACACAATTGAAGAAAACTATATGCCCTACGCCATGAGCGTGATTATTTCCCGCGCCCTGCCGGAAATTGACGGCTTCAAGCCGTCGCACAGAAAACTTTTATACACAATGTATAAAATGGGTTTACTTACGGGTTCGCGTACAAAATCCGCTAACATTGTAGGACAAACTATGCGCCTGAACCCGCACGGTGACTTGGCAATTTATGAAACCATGGTACGGCTTGCAAGAGCGAATGAAGCCCTGCTTCACCCTTATGTAGACAGCAAAGGCAACTTCGGCAAAGCCTATTCCCGCGATATGGCTTACGCCGCGTCAAGGTACACTGAAGCTAAGTTAGAACCGCTCTGTAAAGAGCTTTTTGATGAAATTGACCGCGACACGGTAGATTTTATTCCGAATTATGACAACTCTACAACCGAACCGTCTTTACTCCCTGTAAAATATCCGTCGGTTTTGGTGAATTCCAACATAGGTATTGCCGTTTCCATGGCAAGCAATATCTGCTCGTTTAATCTTGCGGAAGTCTGCGAAACCGCAATTTCACTGCTGAAAGACCCCGCCCATGATATTATCAGTACACTCAAAGCACCCGATTTTTCGGGCGGCGGGTATATAATCTACGACGAAAACGAGCTCCGCGAGATTTATGAAAACGGGAGAGGTTCTTTTAAAGTAAGGGCAAAATATAATTTCGATAACGCCAATAATGTCATTGAAGTGACAGAAATCCCCCCTACAACCACGGTTGAAGCTATTATTGACAAAATCGTCGAGCATGTAAAAACGGGAAAAATCAAGGAAATAGCTGACGTCCGCGACGAAACCGACTTGTCGGGTTTAAAAATCGCCATTGACTTAAAACGCGGCACAGACCATGACGCGCTGATGAAAAAACTGTTCCGTTTAACCCCGCTTCGTGATACATTTTCCTGTAATTTCAACGTGCTTGTCGCGGGAACGCCGCAGGTTCTCGGCGTGGGTGAAATCCTGCGCGAATGGACTGCGTTTCGTACGGAATGTGTTAAACGGCGGGTGTATTTCGAGTTAAATAAGAAAAAAGAACGCCTGCATTTACTGCGCGGTTTACAGAAAATTCTGCTTGATATTGACAAGGCGATTAAGCTAATCCGCGAAACAAGGGAGGAAACAGAGGTCGTCCCGAACCTGATGATAGGCTTCGGAATTGACGAACTGCAAGCCGAATACGTAGCGGAAATTAAACTCCGTCACATCAACCGCGAGTATATTTTAAAACGTACCGAGGAAATTGAAAACCTTGAAAAAGATATTGCAGATTTGCAAGATATTTTAAACAGCAAAAGCAGGATTAAAACTATTATTATAAGCGAACTGAAAGAAATTATAAAAAAATACGGACAGGAGCGCAAAACCCTCTTTGTCTTCCCCGCGCCGGAGGAGGCAGAGGAAACAGAAGACGTCCCCGATTATCCCGTCAATATTTTCTTTACAAAAGAGGGTTATTTTAAAAAAATCACGCCGCTTTCCCTCAGAATGGGCGGTGACCACAAGTTGAAAGAACAGGATTTTATTACCTTGCAGGAGGAATCGGTTAACCGTGCGGAATTGCTGTTCTTCACCGACAAGGGGCAGGTTTACAAGAGCCGCGCTTCCGACTTTGAGGATACAAAAGCCAGCGTAATGGGCGAATTTATCCCTTCAAAGTTAGATTTTGAGGACGGTGAAAAACCGCTTTCTCTGCTGACTACGCTTGATTATTCGGAAACCTTAATTTTATTCTTTGAGAACGGTAAATGCGCTAAAGTACCTTTATCCTCTTTTGAAACCAAAACTAAACGCAAAAAACTGCAAAACTCTTTCAATATTACATCTCCGCTTGTAGGTATATTTAAAATCCTGAACGACTGCGATTTTATTTTAGGTTCTTCGGCAGGAAAAACGCTTATTTTCAATACCGCTTTAATTCTGCCGAAAGCCGCGCGCGATACTCAAGGCGTACAGGTTATGCGGCTGACTAAAGCGTATCTTAAAAGCGCGGAAATTTACGTCGACGGCATGGTGAAAAAGCCCGATGAGCTTGTTACAAAAACCATTCCGAATGCGGGTAAAGCGGTGAAATACGAGGCAAGGCAGATGATACTTGATTAAACAGAAAAAGTATGTTATAATAAAACTAAACTGCTAAAAGGAGAAATTATGCTCACCGACATTGAAATCGCCCGTCAGACCAACATAAAAAAAATCCGCGAAATAGCGGACTTGCTTGATATAAAAGAAGAAGAGCTTGAACCTTACGGTCATTACAAAGCAAAGCTGACCGAAAGTTTATTTACCCGTGTTTCAAATAACCCCGACGGCAAATTAATCCTTGTCACCGCCATAAATCCAACACCCGCCGGAGAGGGTAAAACCACAACTTCTGTCGGGCTTTCACAAGGATTATGGAAGCTTGGTAAAAAAGCGGTTCTTGCGCTTCGTGAACCTTCTTTAGGTCCTGTTTTCGGCGTTAAGGGCGGCGCGGCGGGCGGCGGATATTCGCAGGTTTTGCCGATGGAGGACATTAATCTGCATTTTACGGGCGATATGCACGCCATTACAAGCGCGAATAATCTGCTCTGCGCCTTGCTTGACAACCATATGCAGCAAGGAAACGTTCTCAGAATTGACCAGCGCAGAATCCAAATTAAACGCTGTCTTGACATGAACGACCGCGCCCTGCGGAACTGCGTAGTGGGACTGGGCGGAAAAATCGACGGTGTTCCGCGGCAGGACGGCTTTATTATTACTGTGGCAAGTGAAATTATGGCGATTTTGTGCCTTGCTTCGGATTTAACCGACTTAAAAGTGCGCTTAGGACGGATTTTAATAGCGTATACTTTTGACAATAAACCCGTTTTTGCAAGCGATTTGAACGCGGTCGGCGCAATGGCGGCGTTGCTTAAAGACGCGATTAAACCTAATTTAGTACAGACTTTAGAGAATACTCCCGCGATTATTCACGGCGGACCTTTCGCCAATATCGCCCACGGGTGCAATTCCGTGCGCGCCACAAAATTGGCATTGAAATTAGGCGATTATGTTGTGACAGAGGCGGGCTTCGGCTCAGATTTGGGCGCTGAAAAATTCTTTGATATAAAATGCAGAGCAGCGGGCGGAACGTCCGCTTCGAGCTTAAAGCCCGACTGCGTTGTAATTGTCGCAACAATCCGCGCTCTTAAATATAATGGAGGTATACTCAAAACAGATTTGACTACACCTGATGTTGAAGCACTCAAAAAAGGCGCAATAAACTTATCCGTGCATGTTGAAAACATGAAAAAATTCGGCGTGCCTGTGGTGGTTGCCATTAATCGCTTCGGTACTGACAGTGATGCAGAGCTTGATTTTCTAAAAGAATACTGTAGCTCTTTAGGTGCGGAATTTTCACTTTCGGAAGTTTTCGCAAAGGGCGGCGACGGCGGCGTTGACCTTGCAAACGCTGTTATTAATTCTATTGAAACAAATAAATCCGAATTCAAACCTTTATATGATTTAACTCTTTCCGTAAAGGAAAAACTTGAAAAAATCGCCCGTGAAATTTACCGCGCAGACGGCATTACTTTTACGGCAGTTGCCGAAAAAGCAATAAGCGAAATAGAGGCGTTAGGATTCGGAGAACTGCCTGTATGCGTGGCAAAAACGCAGTATTCATTATCGGACAACCCCGCTAAGCTCGGTAAACCCGAAGTATTTAAAATAACTGTCCGCGATGTAAAATTGTCGGCGGGAGCGGGGTTTGTTGTAACCTTAACAGGCGATATTATGACTATGCCCGGACTGCCTAAAGTCCCCGCCGCAAACAGCATTGACATAAACGCAGACGGCGAAATTTCGGGATTGTTTTAATGATAATTATTACGAAATCGGTTGAGGAAACAATTCGGGCGGGTGAAGAATTAGGGCATAAGCTAAAGCAAAACGATACAGTTCTGCTTTACGGCGAAATGGGCGCGGGTAAAACCCATTTTGTAAAAGGAATTGCGCTGGGACTCGGAATTTCCGCGAACGTCACCAGCCCGACTTTCGCTATTGTAAATGACTATGAAAATTTATTTTTCCATTTTGATTTGTTCAGAATAAACACGCTTGATGATTTATACGCAATCGGCTTTTATGATTATATCGGGCGCGGCATTATCGTCTGCGAATGGAGTGAGAATATCCCCGATTTAGAGCGGGAATTCGAGAATTTTTACAAGGTTGAAATTAAAAAAATAAGTGAGAATGAAAGGGAAATTAATGTTAATTCTCGGGCTTGACAGCTCCGCGAAAGCCGCTTCCGCGGCGGTTTACGATACCGAAACAAAAAATATCATAAGCTACGGCGGCGTAAACGTAAAAATCACACATTCGGAAACGCTTTTGCCGCTTGCCGAAAGCGTACTTAACGCGGCGAAGATGACTTTACAGGACATAAACGCTTTCGCGGTTAGTGCGGGCCCCGGTTCTTTCACGGGCGTCAGAATCGCCGTCAGCGCGGTCAAGGGCATGGCGTTCGCGCTGAATAAGCCTGTGTATACCGTTTCAACCCTGCACAGTCTTGCAGTTAATTTGAGCGGGCAGAACTGTATTGCCTGTTGCGTAATGGACGCAAGGCGCGGGCAATTCTACAACGCGCTTTTCCGGATTAACGGCGATAATATTGAACACCTTACGCCGGACAGGGCTATTGGAATATCCGAGCTTGAAGAAGAATTGCAAGCTTACAAAAACAAAAAAATAATCCTTGTCGGCGACGGTGCGGAGTTGCTTCAGAACACGGAATTTACGCTTGCGCCTGAAGCGCAGTTATATCAAAATGCGGTTTCCGTTTGTATCTGCGCATTAAATGAAAAATCTATTTCTGCAAAGGAATTAATGCCGCTGTATTTACGGCTTCCGCAAGCCGAGAGAGAGCGAAAAATGTAGGGGCGACCCTTGCGGTCGCCCGTTCAAAAATCTTTTATTTTTTCGGCGACCGCAAGGGTCGCCC
>WRJM01000079.1 GCA_009782265.1 Oscillospiraceae bacterium
CCCTGACCCTGATGTTTTAGACTTTGTAAAAGACTACCCTAACTTCAAAATCGTGTCAGAGCCTATGAAAGCCGCTGAAGATTGTGATGTTCTAATTACCGATGTGTGGTCTTCAATGGGCATGGAGAGTGAAGTAGAAGAGCGTCGTGTTGCATTTAAGGGCTATCAAATTAATCATGAGCTTCTAAAACACGCTAAACCAGATGCGATTGTTCTACACTGCCTGCCTGCTAAACGTGAAGAAGAAATAACATCAGCGGTGCTTGAAGAATTTTCAAACGTCATTTTTGATGAGGCTGAAAACCGCCTTCACGCTCAAAAAGCGGTCATGGTTAAACTTATGGGGAGTGATAAGTAATATGACCACTTCTACAAGAACACGACGTGATAAATGCAACTATTACCTCGATATAGCACAGACAGTCGCTTTGAGAGGGACTTGTCTACGCCGAAACTTCGGAGCGATTATAGTAAATCATGACGAAATAGTTTCGACTGGGTTCAACGGTGCTCCACGTGGGCGCGAGAATTGTTGTGACAGAGAAAGCTGTGTTCGTATAGAGCAAAATATTCCTGCTGGCACACGATACGAAATCTGCCGAGCGGTTCACGCTGAAGCTAACTGCATAATCTCGGCGGCACGTAAAGATATGTTAGGCGGAACTCTCTACCTGTCTTGTACTAAACCTGAAAACGGCGAAGTTTTAGGTGAAGTTGAGCCGTGTTCAATGTGCAAACGTCTGATTATCAATTCGGGAATTGAAACTGTAATAGTCCGCTGTAATAGCGATGAGTACAAGACTTTCATGGTACAAAACTGGATTGATGACGATGATACTATCGTCAGCGAAGGATATTAGGACAACCGCCACAGGTAGACACTATTGCTCCGCAACGAAACTATTACGTTTTGTGGCAAAGCCACAAAACAGTTTCGTTGCTCAAAAAGTGCCTGTTTCTCGTCTGCCTACGGCAGACAACCGAAACAGTTGCACAATATTAATCCAACGAAAGTGAGGAAATAAAATGGAGAGCAAACTAAGCCAATTAGACTTACAAATTACAGCTTGCAAAGTGCGAATGGGAATTATAGAGGGGACATATAACGCAAAATCTGGGCATCCTGGTGGGTCTTTGAGTGTAGCGGACACTATTACTTATCTATACTCATCACATATGAGAATTTTTCCAGACAATCCTAATGAACCTACTCGAGATAGAATGGTTTTATCTAAAGGGCATACCGCCCCCGCTTTGTATTCGATGTTGGCTCAAAAAGGTTTTTTCCCACCCGAAGAGATGAAAGAACTTCGTAAAATCGGTTCGCGCCTGCAAGGGCACCCTGTACGCGATAAAATCCCCGGCGTTGACATGAGTACAGGCTCGCTCGGGCAGGGAATTTCGGCGGCGTGCGGAATGGCGCTTGCCGGAAAGGTCAGCGGTGACAATTATAGAGTTTACACCGTACTCGGCGACGGCGAATTACAGGAGGGCATGGTGTGGGAAGCCGCAATGTTCGGCGCGCATTATAAGCTTGATAATCTTTGTGCAATCGTTGACAACAACGGTTTACAAATCGACGGCAGAATAAACGACGTTATGTCGCCCTATCCCATTGATAAAAAATGGGAAGCTTTCGGCTGGAATGTCATTTGCATAGACGCGCACGATTTTGACCAGATTGAACAAGCTCTGAACGACGCGCAGAATAAAACCGGTCAGCCGACTGTGATTATACAAAAAAGCACAAAGGGCAAGGGTGTAAGCTTTATGGAAGACAAAGCCAACTGGCACGGCGCGGCGCCCAATGAAGAGCAGTATAATCAGGCTATGAGTGAATTACAAGCAAGACTTGAAGAATTGTCCGGCGAACCGCCGGCGGCAGAATAGGGAGGAGAATTATATGGAGAAGATAGCCACAAGGATTAGCTACGGCAACGCTTTATGCGAGCTTGTGCAGAAACGCCCCGATTTATTTGTGCTTGACGCGGACGTCGCCCACGCAACCATGACCGTTACCTTTCAGAAAGCATACCCCGACAGGCATTTCGACTGCGGTATTCAGGAATGTAACATGCTCGGCGTTGCGGCAGGTTTGGCTTCAACAGGAAAATTAGTTTTCGCCAGTGCTTTTGCCATGTTTGCGGCGGGACGGGCTTATGAAATAGTACGCAACAGCATAGGGTATCCGAAGCTGAACGTAAAAATAGGCGCAACCCATGCGGGCATTTCCGTAGGTGAGGACGGCGCGTCACACCAGTGTTGTGAGGATATTGCACTGATGCGTACCATTCCGGGCATGACTATTATTAATCCCGCCGACGACGTGGAAGCAAGAGCGGCGGTATTGGCAATGGCGGATTATGAAGGCCCGACTTATCTGCGTTTCGGCAGACTGCCCGTACCTGTGTTTAATAACCCCGACACTTATAAATTTGAAGTAGGTAAAGGCGTTACGCTTAAAGACGGTAATGATATTACGATTATTGCTACAGGTTTACTTGTGTACCCCGCGATTGAAGCGGCGGAGGAGCTTGTCAAACAAGGCGTAAACGCCCGCGTAATCAATATTCATACAATTAAACCGCTTGATGAAGAGCTTGTTATAAAAGCCGCTAAAGAAACAGGAAAAATCGTCGTCTGCGAAGAACATTCAGTTATTGGCGGGCTTGGTTCTGCCGTTGCGGAAGCTGTTTCGGAGAAATTCCCCGTTCCTGTTGTAAAGCTTGGCATCAACGACACCTACGGTCATTCAGGTCCTGCTTTACAGCTTTTGGAGGAATTCGGGCTTACAACCGACGGTATTATTGATACTGTTAAAAAAGCATTAAATAAATAATTTAAAAGGGGGAGTTTTCCCCCTTTTTATTATGACAAGTATGCAGATTATTTATAAAAAACGAAAGGTATAAATATGGATAAACAAGTCAAATTAGAACTATTAAATGCGAATAATTGGCTTAAAATCTGTGACTTATCTGTTAGTAAAGAACAAAAAGCGGTTTTTCCCATTCCCAACGTATATTGGATTGGTATAAGCCGATATGAAGAAAAAAGTGAATTATTTGCAATAAAAGCTGACGATGAATACATTGGTTTAATAGGCGGAGGTTATGATGAAGATGGAATTACAGGATATATAAATCCGTTTATGATTGACCAGCTTCATCAAAAAAACAATTATGCAAGACCTGCGCTTCGTTTAATAATGAAATATTTAAAAGAAACATTAAAAGCAGAAAAAATTAATATTAATCATCGTAAAGAGAATATTGTAGCCGGGAAAATCTATGATTCACTTGGATTTATAATATACAACGAAACCGATAACGAATACCAAAGACAGATTGATTTAACGAACTTCGCAATGTAAGCATTTCCCATCCCTCACGCATATAATTATTAATAAATTTAATGCGGAGAATTTACATATTATGACCATGAACCAAATGAAAATCGGCAGTACGGCGGTTGTAAAACGCCTTGACGTCTGCAGCGGGATGCGCAGACGTTTGCAGGACTTAGGGCTGATAGAAAACACGTGCATAGAATGTCTGCTGAAAAGCCCGTTCGGCGACCCCTGCGCTTATTTAATCCGCGGCGCGGTAATCGCCATACGCTCGGACGAAAGCAGTAAAATATTAATTTATTGAAAATTAAAATGAATTTTATAAAAAATTTCTTGCAAATTTTTTTAAAATATAGTATAATTAATTGAATATGGTTTGAAATAAAAAAGGTTGAAAAAATGCTGTTACTGACAAACGCCCGCGTTGTGGATTATGCAACCGGAACGGACTCTAAACGCAATATCCTGATTGGCGACGGAAAAATCGTTTCCGTGTCAAAAGGACTGCGTGCCATGCCTTCTTTATCGGAAAATAGTATTGACTGTTCCGGCTTAATCGCGATTCCGGGCATTTTCGACATGCACGTTCATGCGCGTGACCCCGGTCAAACGCATAAAGAGGATTTGCTTTCCTGCGCCGAATCGGCGGCGGCGGGCGGCGTAACCGGCTTTTTATGTATGCCGAATACAACGCCTGTAATCGACAGCGAAGAAACTGTAAAATATATTCTAAAAAAAGCGAAGTCCGCACCTGTGAAAATATATACCTCCTGCGCTATTACAAAAGGGCAGAACGGTACGGAACTCTGCGATTTTGAAACACTCAAGAAAGCAGGTGCGGTTGCTGTAACCGATGACGGAAAACCGGTAAAAAACGCCAGATTGATGGGTGAAGCGTTGATTAAGGCAGGAGATGAAGGCATAACGCTCATTTCACACTGCGAAGATATGGACATAGCGTCAGGAGGGGTCATCAACGCGGGTATGGTGAGCATTACGCTTGGCATAGACGGAATTCACCGCACAAGCGAAAATATTATTACAGCGCGTGAAATAGAGCTTGCAAGGGACTTATACCAAAAAGTGCATATCGCGCATGTTTCCACAAAGGAAGCCGTTGAAAATATCCGCACAGCTAAAGCGCGTAATATAAATGTAACCTGCGAAACCGCGCCGCATTATTTTTCGCTGACGGAAGAAAAGCTTCTTCAAAGAGATGCCGATTACCGCATGAATCCGCCTCTGCGGCTTCAAAAGGATATTGACGTGATTATTGAAGCGTTGAAAGACAACACAATCGACTGCATTATCACTGACCACGCCCCCCATACGGCAGAAGAAAAAGCAGATTTTATGACAGCACCGAACGGCGTTATCGGCTTGGAAACCTCACTTGCCGTAACTTTAACGTACCTGTATCATACGGGTAAGCTTGAAATTCTTGATATTGTACGTTTGATGTGCGTAAATCCGCGCAGAATCCTCGGGATTGACGGCGGAAAGCTGAAAGCCGGAGAAGTTGCCGATATAACATTATTTGACCCTGATGAGGAATGGGTGGTCGAACCGGAAAAGTTTAAGTCAAAGGCGCGGAATTCCTGCTTTAAGAACATGAAGCTGAAAGGCAGAGTGAAATACACGCTTGTAGACGGGGAAATTATTTACAAGGATAAAAATAAATAAAACAAAAACATATATTTAATAGGAGGTAAAATATGCTCAACAACAGAAGATTCATCAGGTGCTCTTACAGCTACGGCGCGGCAGTGCAGAACGAGAACGAGGAATGGAAGGAAATCACAGTAGAAAATATATCAGCCGGCGGTCTTAATTTTTTGATTAAAACAGCAAAATTCCGCTCCGGCGAAGAATTGAATTTTAAACTTGAGGTTGAATCCCCTGATAAGAGCAATATCATGTACACAACAAAAGCAAAAGGAAAAATCGTGCGAATGACTTCCCGCGAAGACGGTCGTTTTGAATACGGCGTTGAATTTACGCAAAAAGACATGTCTACTTTAGGGGAAATTATAAGATTTGCGATGGCGTGAAAATTATTTATATAATGCGGGGCTACGCCCCGCTGAACGGGGGACTGTTCTTTTTGCTTGTGCAAAAAGAACCAAAAACACAGTCGCTCGCCGCGACGGGCTTCGTCCTCTTATAAATCAGATTGCTTGCTTGTAAATTTATTCATAGTCAGCTATTCTTTCGAGTTGCGCTCACTGTTAGTAGTTTTCTAATAGGGGTAGGTGTTAGTAGGAGGATAAGCCCTCCGCAGGAGTATGTTTTGTAGCAAAGCTACGCTTTGCTACATGGTTCAGTTTCTTTGCACGAGCAAAGAAATGAACGTCCATCGTCAAGCGAAACGGAGCTTCGCATTATAAACATTATTTACAATAAAAGGAGAAAATTAAAATAATGTCATTCGACAGACTGATTGAAAAAATCGTTCAAACCCAAAACCCCAGCGTTGTCGGGTTAGACCCGAAGCTTGAATATATTCCGGAATTTATAAAAGAAAAAGCTTTCGCTAAACATGGTGAAACTCTGAAAGGCGCGGCGAAAGCGTACTTAGAATTTAATAAAGGCATAATCGACGCCATTTATAAAATAGTACCCGCCGTAAAACCGCAGTCGGCTTTTTATGAAGCTTTAGGAACTGCGGGCATTAAAACGCTTCACAAAACCTGCGAATATGCAAAAAAACGCGGCATGTACGTCATCATGGACGGTAAACGCAACGACATAGGTTCGACGGCAGAGGGTTACGCCCAAGCATATCTCGGAAAAGTGCAAATCGGCGATAACGAATTTTCACCTTTTCCGACAGACGCGCTGACGGTCAACGGTTATCTCGGCACGGACGGGATTCTGCCCTTTACGGAAGCCTGCGAGAAATATGATAGGGGCATATTTGTACTTGTAAAAACCTCAAATCCATCGTCGGGAGAATTACAGGACAGAATTTTAGACGGTTCAAAACAAACAATCGGCGAACTTGAAACTAAAACGAATGAAAGTTTAAAAAATAAAAAGAGTGAGAAAACCGAAGAAAAATCCAACAACACAGTAGTAAATATAAATTCGCAGTTACAAGAAAAAAACGTAAAACAACCGGATTTTGCGACAGGTGAACTTGTTTATGAAATTATGGGGCGTTTATGCGAAGAATGGGGAAAGAAAACCACCGGAAAATACGGTTACTCCGCAGTTGGTGTGGTGATTGGCGCAACTTATCCGGAGCAAATCAAAATCATGCGTGAAAAACTCCCTAATACGTTTTTCCTGATTCCCGGCTACGGCGCGCAAGGGGGAACGGCAGAGGATTTAAAAGCCGCTTTTGATACGCACGGTTTAGGCGGGATTGTCAACAATTCCCGCGGTGTACTCTGTGCGTATAAAAAAGAAAACTGCAACGAAAAAGACTACGCGGGCGCGGCATATAAAGAAGCTGTCCGCATGAGAGATGATATAATGAAGCATATAGGAGAAATAAAACTGCATGAATAAAAAAATATGGCTGATTTTAGAGGACGGAACGGCTTTTGAGGGGCTTTCGTTCGGCTCTGACAAAGAAGTTACGGGCGAAGTCGTCTTTTCCACCAACATGACGGGCTTTCAGGAATCGCTGACCGACCCCAATTACAGCGGGCAGATTTTAGTGCAGACCTTTCCGCTTGCGGGGAATTCTGGCATAAACAGCCAAGACAGCTTATCTGACTATAATCCTGCGGGTTATATTGTCCGCGAATTCTGCGAAATTCCGTCTAATTTCCGCTCGGAAATTACAATTAATGAATTTCTTAAAAAGCGCGGTATAGTCGGCTTGTACGGTATAGACACCCGCCGCTTAACGCGGCATTTACGCGAAAAAGGCACAATGAACGGTATAATTTCAAGCAAGGAAAACGCAGATTTAAACGTTGTAAAGTCATTCAAACCCGTTTTTACTTTACCGAATAACCCGCCTGTTGAATTTGAAACCGAAAACGCCAAATACAACCTTGCGCTTCTTGACTTCGGCTACAACCGCAAAATCGTGCAATATGCCAATGAGCAATTCTGCAATATTACCGTTTTGCCGTGGAACACGGATATAAGCGGATTTGACGGCGTGATTCTTTCAAACGGCGCGGGAAACCCGAATGATTTCCCCGAACAGATTGAAATGCTTAAAAACCTGCTAAAAACAGGAATACCCATTATCGGTATAGGATTAGGACATCAGCTTCTTGCCCTTGCATACGGCGCGGAAATTATAAAACTGAAAAATGCCCACAGAGGAAGCAATATACCCGTTAAAAACCTTAAACATAATACAGTGTTTATCACATCGCAGAATCACGGCTACGCGGTGAAACAAACAAGCATAACCCCCGACATGGGCGAAATAATTTGCGAAAACGTCAACGACAACACCTGCGAGAGCGTGCTTTATAAAAATAATAAAGCGGTAGGGTTTCAGTTTTTGACGGATAATATTGTGGGGTGGGTTGATGTTTTGGGGAACGGGATATAAATGAGAGATATACATAATTATAGCTCATTACCTTTTAATCAGGATTTACGTGAAAGAGCGAGAGAATTGCGTAAGGCAGGGAATCTGTGCGAAGTTATAATGTGGAAGCAATTTCATAAGAAAAAATTTAAAGGTTATGATTTTGACCGTCAAAAAATAATAGGTAATTATATTGCAGATTTTTATTGTGTTGATTGCGGGGTTGTGATTGAAATTGACGGAAAATCCCATGATAATAGAGATATTTATGACGGCGACAGAAACAGCTATATGAAAAATTTAGGGTTAACCGTAATCCGTATACAAGCATATGATGTGTTTAATAATTTGCATAAAGTAATGGAAATGCTGAATAACCACCCTGCATTGAATAACCCTGTTTCATTTGTATAATGCGTTAATTTAAACCACCCCGTCAGTCAGACTGCGGTCTGACTGCCACCCCTCCAAGGAGGGGAATTTACCTTGTTTAAAGTGAAAACAATTCCCCTCCTTGGAGGGGTGGCATTGAATTCGCAAAGCGAATTCGGTGACGGGGTGGTTTTTAATGAACATTTGAATATGAATAAAAAATAGGAGGAAATAAAAAATGGCAGTAATAGTTTCATTAAGAGAAGATTTGAGCAAAAATATAGAATTGCACGGTGAACATCCGGCAGATTATTGTTTTAATAGCGAACATTTTTCGATATGGTCTTATAAAAACGGTGACATAAACCGGAATGGAGCATGTACACAAAATATGCAATTCAATAAAGAAATGGCAAAAATATTACGTGATGCTTTAAATGTATTTTTACAAGATATATAATTATATAAAATATTAATTAACCCCCAAGGAGAAATTTATGCCTCTTCGTAAAGAACTGAAAAAAGTATTAGTCATAGGCTCGGGGCCGATTGTCATCGGACAAGACGCCGAAATCGATTACGCGGGGACGCAAGCCCGCCGCGCCCCAAAAACCCAGGGGTTGGGGGGCGTGCTG
>WRJM01000080.1 GCA_009782265.1 Oscillospiraceae bacterium
AAAGAAAAGAACCAAAAGAAAATGATTTTCTCGTTTGTTTTTATTTTCTTATTAACGGGTACTACAAATTTATTTTTATATTTTTTATACTTTTTTATTGACAAATACAGTATTTGAATCAGCTTTTCTTTTTCTTCGCTTGTATAATTAGTTTTTATACCGATTTTTTCATATTCGTCAGTAAGATTTTTTAATGATTCATATTCATGTCGGCTGGAATCGGCTTTTTGCATAGCTGCTTTTGCTGATTCGGCAATTATGGCTTTTTCTTCTTGCCTTATACGTATATTTTCTAACGCTTGTTGCTTTTGTCTTTCGTATTCTTCATTAAACTTTTTTAAAACCGTTATCCATAAACCTATACCAATTGTTAAAGCACTAATAGATGAGCCCATGCCGGAAGCGGTTCTTGATAACGATGAAATGTTAATATTTCCGGTTTTTAAAGTGCTAATAAGCGAACGCATTTCTGTATTAAGTTTTGAAGTACCTCCTACATTCTCTTTACTGCTTTTTTCTAAATTATTAAACGCATTATACTGCTCTTTAAGTGTTTTATTTGCGGCGTCTATTTGCGGTTTTAGAAGTTGTTCTTCTGCTTTAAAATCCGCGATAGCAAACTGTGCTTCGTTTATTTTTTTAGCAAGTTCATCAACAATTTTTGATTGTTCTTCGTACGCAGATTTATAAACTCCCTGCGACGGCATTTCTTTAAGGGCGTTACTTGCTTTTGTGTGTTCTTTAACTAATTCTTTTAGCGCGTCTTCGGCACTTTTTAAATGAGTTTTATTTTCTTCGTATTTCGCATTTAATTCTGTCAGCGACGCCTTCACGCCCTCAACGCCTTTGGCAAATTCTGCTGATGAAGCCGCGAAATTAACAGACATTGTTCTTTTATCAGCCATTATTTATTCCAATGCCTTTCTACAGTGTTGAGCATTTTATCAATATATTTTTGTGACGCTTCATCACGCTTACTGAACCATGCTCTGCGTATAGCCGCGATTCCCTCAACTTTTCCTATGTTTCTGCCAAGGCTGTCTTTATTAAATCCATATTTTCGACGCCTCATTGAACTCGGACTTAACCCGGGCCGTCCAAATTCCATAACAAGAACTTCCGGATGTTCTTTGATTACATCACCGCTGAAGCCTACAGTTGCTTTCGTTCTGGCTTGGTTTTGATGTATGCTTACAGTAATAAGCTCCGCCAGTTTCGGCGATTTTTCAGCGATTAAACGCTTTTGCTCATTTGCAACAATGTTTGCCGATTCCCGCATGGCGTCAATTTCTGCTTGTTTTAATTCTTCGCTTATTCCGTCAAGCTCTTTTATTAAAGCCATGATATTGCCGTTATCGGTTATTTCAAAAAATGCCATATATTTTTCTCCTAAAAATGAATAATATTTTTATAAAACCTTGACATACGTATTATTACGTGTTATAATGTGAACGAGAAATGAGGTTGCGAAATGACATACGGAGAATTAAAAAGACTACTTAAGAAAAACGGGTCTACTCTGCACCGACAAGGAAAACGCCACGAAATATGGGTAAATTCTGCAACAGGTGAAAAATTTGAAGTAGGTAGACACGATGCCAAAGAAGTAAAAAAAGGCACTTTGGATTCAATTAAAAGTAAAGCAGGGCTTAAATGAAAGGAGTATTTTATGGCTAAATATGTTTACCCGGCTGTTTTTACCAAAGAAGATGACGGAGGATATTCAGTTTTATTTCCCGATATAGAAGGTTGTTATACCGACGGCGATGATATGCCCGGCGCACTTGAAATGGCAGAAGACGCTTTATGCTTAATGCTTTATGATATGGAAGAGGAAAGAAAAGAAATACCGCCGCCTTCCGATAGTAAAACGATTAAAGCAGATAAAAACAGTGTTGTATCTCTTATCTGCTGTGATACAATAGAATATCGAAGATTTTATGATACTAAAGCAGTTAAAAAGACTTTATCAATTCCCGCATGGCTTAATAATCAAGCGGAAAAAGCAAATGCGCCATTCTCCCAAATCTTACAGCAAGGATTAAAAGAATATCTTCATTTAGCTGAATGAATTTCGCGTTACCGTTCCGTTTTATGGAGCGGTTTCTTTCTCTCTTCCCCCTCCAACCTCACCAGCTCCTCATAAACCTCATCTGAAAACATCGGCTTTTCCTTAATCCCTTTGTAAATCGCAAATAAGTCCCAACGTTCGTCAATTTCCCGTATGGTAGATTCATAGAAGACAGCTTCCGAGCCGTTCATCACGTCGCAGAAAATATGCCGAAGATATTTAAAGTCTATTTTGATTTTGCTTTTTTTCGGGATAGGCTCTTTTTTTGCCGGGGGGAGTGATAAAATCAGCGCGTTGTATAAATGTTCAAGGATTTCGCCGTCAGTCATGCCGGCAAAAATTAATTTTACAATAGACTGGTTGACGGGGTGGTTTGCCTCCTTGTTTTTACGGGGGATAAACATTCCCCTCCTTGGAGGGGTGGCAGGCGTAGCCTGACGGGGTGGTTGTGTAGAAAAACCGTAATTTTCAAAATAATCCATAAGCCCTGCCGAAAAGATTTTAAACCAGTCGGTAGTCTTCCAGCTTTCGGGGTCATATAATTCTATTTCCGACTCTTCGGCGAGCCGGCGCGCCGCGCTTATATCAAAGCGCAGGTACGCACCGGATTTTCCGAATTTAATAGGATAACGTTCTCGTTTAATGTTCACGGGTTAATCCCCCGTGCCCGGCGGTGTATACGGTGTTGTTGGCTTTTCAGGAAGACCGCCTTTCGCTGTATCAAACCATGCGGTTATATCTGATTCTTGGGTAACGCCTTGCTTTTCATACTTGTCGTTGCCGTCATAAATCGTAGCCCCGTACGTTCCGCTGATTGTAACGGTTGAAAGCGTTTTCCCGCCTTCCGTTTCGGTTGTGCCCGTAATCGGCGCGCCGCTGAGCTTTGCTTTCGGAAGTTTAATCAGCGTGTTGGTATCGTTGCTTCTGAGCAATGTAATCAGCATGACGTCCGGTATAACGTCGTCTTTGTTTGAAACAAGCACTCCGGTAGCCGTATCAAGCGTTTCACCGTAAGCGACTGCTTTTTCTTCGGTTCTGAGATACGCAACAACTATACTGAATGTACCGCCGGTTTTGCTTGCCCAGTTGTTAATGCTTTGATTTTCAGCCCACTGCTGCCCGCTGTTCGATGTAGGCGTAATTGTAATGGATATATGCGATTTCGGAAACTTTGTTACGGTGTCATACTCTATCGTTTCCGCGCTGTCTGTTTTGACCGGCGCAATTGCTAATTGCCCGATTCCGTCATATGATGCTTTCATTTTATTTTCTCCTTTTTAAATGTTTTAAAAATGGGAAACTAACGGGGGTAGACCCCCGACAGCCCCCTTGCTTTTAAGAGGGATAATAATTCCCCTCCTTGGAGGGGTGGCAGGCATAGCCTGACGGGGTGGTTTATTTCTTTAAAACTCCACCGTCCATGTGTGGCGGTTCAGCTCTGTTATATCGTCCCACTGCCCTGAAAATTCGGATGCAACTGCTACGCGATTTGCGGAAAGCCTGACCTCAAACAAATCCGGAAAGGTATCATCATCATCATCAGTATAATAATCTACCTGCCCGAGCTGTTGCTTGCCGATTATTTCGCCCTCTGCATACTGGAATTTCTTTGCAAGCGATTTCCAAACTAAACGCTTGCCGCTTGCTTTATGGGATTGGTTGCGGGAAAATTCAATGTTGAATTCTTCTGAAATTGTTTTAATTATAGATTCAAACGCTTGAATTGTCATTGAAACCTCCGGATTTTCTGTATTCCCCTCCTTGGAGGGGTGGCAACCAATCCGAAGATTGGTTGACGGGGTGGTTTAACGGGGGTAGAAAAGTGGTTAATTTTCCAAACGTCTAAGGGTTAAAACCGTTTTCGGCGGCGTTGAGGCTTTCACGTGCTGTACGAGCATAACCTCATACCGGTTGCCGTCCGCATTTAAAATAACAATATCGTTATTGAATATACTGCGGTTTAAAGACACTCTGATAACGTCCGTAACAATACTTTCATATTGAAGTGCGGCTTCCTGACGTTTAAGCGTCAGCGTCTGCCAGCCGAAACGCAGGCTTGCTTTTAACACAAGCCCTTGCTTAGGTGTTTTGCCCGGCAGTGCGATGTTTTCGGTGCTGTATATTGCCGCTATGCCGTCATTGAATGTTTCGGTTCGTTGTTTTTGCTTCATTTATTACACCTATAGGTTTATTTAATTCCCCTCCTTGGATGGGGTATGTCATTAAAATTGCTTTGCAATTTTAATGACGGGGTGGTTTGACGGGGGGTAACCCCCCGTACCCCCTTATTCCCGCGTCTGATTATAAATCCGCAGCGTGTTGATTTTGTTTTGAAAATTACGTTCAAAATCTTCAAGGCTGTGATTAAAGGCATAACGGACATAATCAAACAATATTTCTTTTGCCGCGCTGTTTTCGGTAAAATCTTCTGTCTTAGCTCCGCAAAGCGCGGAAATACGCGATATGCCCCATTCAATATACATGAGCAGGTTTTTGTCCTGCGCAGGGTCTTCCCACGTAATATCAAGGTAATTGCGTATTTCCGGTAATAAAATATCCGTCATCATGTTTTATTAACCGTGACGGTGTAGGTTTTAGAAGCAAATCCGTCAGTTGCCGTGATTTCCAATAAGTTCGCGCCCGGTTGCCACAACGCGCCTGTGTTGTTAGACATTTCCGTGCCGTTAAGCTTGATTATTACATCAACACCCGCGTCAGCTGTTACTTTTACCGAATTCGTCGCGTTGGTGGTATCTGCGGTGTATGTATAAACACCGGGGCTGAATATAGGTGATAAGTCAAGCGTTCCTATGGTAAGCTCTGTAATGCCCTTGAAAAGGGTAACGGAAGCTGAACTTCCCGTAATGGAAGGATTTAACCCGACATTGAAAACAAGCGGCTGTAATTCGCTGATGTCGAGCAGTACGAAAGCGTTGTTGTCTTTCGGACGTCCGTTCCCGTGAAGCTTGCAAGCATAAACACGCACGTCTTCAATGAATTTCACATGGTCGCTGTATTCTATGCGTCCGCTCTTCGGCATACCGACGCCCATAAAATACTTATCCGCAATCCCGAGAACTGCCTCACCGTCTTTCAGGTGTTCTGATTGAATAACACGTGTAGGGAACGGGAAAATATTATTTCTGTAATCCCCGCCCGGGGTAAGCAGTGTTGATGCCGGCAGAATCTTTGTCAGATAATCGGTAGGATTGCAGATAAGAATCACCTGAGCGACTTTTCGCGGCTCGTTGTCTTCGGTGCGGGTCAGCTTTGCTACAACGCCGCAATATTCAACAGGCGCAAGCGTATTGAGCTTAACAGCGGTTTTATCGGAATACACACCGCCGACAACATTACCGTTAAGGTCTTTTCTCATGCCGATTGGCATATTATTACCGTCGCCGTTGATTATGCCGTTTTCAAGACCGTTAGATATTGCTTCCGACAGAATCATCATCACAAGGGTTAAAAGCCATGACGGGCTGACATCAATCATATCTTTCGGCACAGTCAGCATACCGTACAGCTTGCAGAAAGTCACGTCAATAGTATCAATTGCCGCGCCGAGGTTTTCATAAAATCCGGACTTCAAAGGTCCCCAGCTTGCCATTTTTTTGACGTCTTTGCTGTAAATAAACTTTGTAACAACGCTTGTATTTACAAAATTAATTACGTCAAGTAATTCATGGTCTGTTTTCACGTCTTCGAGCACGGTTGTAATGATTGTTTCGGGAAAGGCTTTGTCAAGGTCGGTGATTGACATCTGCGGGTCGCCGCTCATCACGGAGGCTTTCAGGCTTTCGGCAAATTCCTTTTCCTTTGATGTCATCATTCTTTCGCCGCGTTTAGACATGATTTTGTTGTCGATTGCGCTAAGTGCGGTTTCGATTTTTTCGCCTACTGTGTTTTCAACTTTTTCGGTAAAACCGGAAAATGCTTCTACGAACATTTGTGCGCGTTCCGCTTCATCTTCGCATTTCATTGCCGCGAGAAGCTCGGCTGCTAATGCGCGGGTTTCTTCTGCTACGTGTGCTTTTAATTGCATAATAAATTTCTCCTTTTTTTATGTAGATGATACCCCCTTGTTTTTGCGGGGGATAAAAATTCCCCTCCTTGGATGGGGTATGTCTTTAAATTTGCTTCGCATTTAAAGACGGGGTGGTTGATACACCGCGTTAAACGCGGTCATCATTGCCGCTATGGTATTTGCTGATTGTATGTGAGGTTTTTCACATTCCCCTCCTTGGATGGGGTATGTCTTTAAATTTGCTTCGCATTTAAAGACGGGGTGGTCTTGAATAGCAGATGTTTCTATTTTTTCAACCGCCGCGCAGATTTTATCCGCAAACGCGGCGCAATGCGCCGCAAATTCCTGCGCGGCAAATCCATTGCCGAGCATTGAATTCTGCGCGTCCGCTTTTTCTTTTTTAAGCTGTGCTTTTGCCTTTTCAAAATCAACCTCATAATCGGCATATTTGTCTGCAAAGCCGTATTTGATACAATCCTCTGCCGATAAATATGTTTCTTGCGCCATCATGTCAATCAGTGCGGCAGAAGATAAAGCTTCTGTTTTACGTGCTAAATATATTTCACGCGCCGCCCCGTTGACAACATCTAAATCATTGGCTGTTTTGCGAAGCGCACGCGCATTACCGGCGGCAAACACCCATGCTTCATGTATCATAAACACCGCGTTTTTCGGCATGATGATTTCGTCTGCGGCGAGTGCAATTAACGTTGCCGCCGAACAGCAGAAACCGTCAATGAAAGCAGTTTTATGCGCCTTATGGCGTTTAAGCTGATTATGAATAGCAACGGCTTCTTTAACCGACCCGCCGAGACTGTTTATGTAAATATTGATGTTATCAAATTCACCGACCGCCGCTAAGGTTTCGCGGAATGTTTCCGCACTGGTTTCGCTTTTGATTTTTTCGCCGCTGAACCATTTCTTTGAATCGGCTTCTATATCGGTATAAATATAGATTTCAACGGTTTTTGGCGTATTTGCTGACATTTTAATGTCAAAAAATTTACTCACTTTTTTCACCTCCTTGCTCTTCATAATTCTTAGTCACAAAATGCGCGTTGGCTTCCGGCGTGTTTATGACAGGTTCACGGAATTTACGGCGAATTTCGTTTTGGCTCTGAAGCCCGTTGCTGAATATTTTATCTATGCTTGCCGACATATCGAAAAGGTTCGTAAGCTGAACCCTTGCGGTATCAAGAAAAAGATTATATCCCTGCTTAAACCGCGCCGGTGTGACCATGCTGCGGCAGAAGCCCTGCCCGATTCGCTCCGCCCACGGGTTCAGACAGAATTTTATAAACAGCTTTTCAACCTCTGCAATATTTGCGACGTCGCCTTTAAGGATTCCCGAGGGGATTCTGAACGCCGCGCCCGCTAAAGATAAAGCGTTGTCTTTCAGGTTGTTTATGTCTGCCGGTTCGTTTCTTTTGTCCGGTTTGGGAATATGCGTGTATTTATAGCCCTCAAACATCGGCATAACAGCATTTGGGTTTTTAAAAAACTTAGACATGCGCTTATTGATTAATTCTTCAAAGTTTTCTGAAAACTTATCGCTTGCCAACTCCTGCGCGGTAATATCAACGATTCCTTTCTGTCCGCTTGCGTTTTTATAACTGTCTGCCGCCGCGCCCATTAATCCGGCATACTGCGTTAAAATACCGCTTAAAAAATTTTGAATTTGTCTGTCATTATGCCGGATAAATATAACATCATCAATGTTATAATTCCGGTTGGTTTGGAAATTACCGAAAATAGAAACCTGCGTAAACACAGGTTTTAAAGGATTATCTGTTAAAAGCAGATAGTTATCGGCAACAGCAAGCTGCCCGGCATGTTCAATAATTAAAACCTCGCCCTTGGTAATTAAAATTTTTGTAATTTGCTGTTTAAATTCCGATGCCGTCTGATAAATATTAGGCTTTACGTTCAACTGATAATAATCGTCGCCGAAAAGCTCGCCGCTTTTATTAAAAATACGGAATTCGCACGCTGAAATGCTGTTTGATATATAACCGATTGCAAGCCGTGACGCAAAATGCTGAAGCGCGGCAAAATCAAGAGCCTGATTATATTCATCATCAGATGTAAAGTCTTTTAAGCCGCTTGCCGCTTGCATTTCAACCGTAATTGAATCCGGTTCAGATTTATATCCGAATAGCTTTTTAAATTTTTCTGAAAACTTCAATTAAACAGCTCCTATCTAAAATGTCACTACGCCGGGCAGGTCTTTAAGTGAAAGATTGCCGCCGGTTCTTCGGTCTAATAAATCCTCTGCGGCGCAAATAGCCTGTACAAATGCCTTAAACGGGTCGGTTTTACGGCTTTTAGGTTCGATTTTATCATATGTAATGTTGCCCTTGCTGCTCATGCTGATTTTAGTGTTATGAACAGACCACCGCATGAGCGGATTGTCGCCGAAAATGATTTGACCGTTAATGAACGCACTTGAAATCACCGGAATATACCTCATTTCCGTGCCGGGACGAACTGTAAAAATCCGTTTATACTCGCTTTTATTGTCGTGAAACCCGTATTCGTCTAAAGCTCGGCGTAACCAATGTGAGCGGAAACTGTCGATTCCGGCGCGCAGAATTGAGCTTTTCAGCTCGGCGGCTTTATTTACTGCCCATGCAACTGGTAAATCCGGTGGTATTTCCTCAGCATTTACGAACGTAAGTAACCCCTGCGCCGCCCATTCCT
>WRJM01000081.1 GCA_009782265.1 Oscillospiraceae bacterium
GTTGTACCTATTTTTTCGCCCATGACTGCACGGTAGATATTATCGGGTTCATCAAGATTAAAGACAATCAGCGGGATATTGTTGTCAATACACATCGCCGCCGCTGTGCCGTCTAAGATTCTGAGCCCGTTCACGAGTATGTCTTTGTGCCTCAGCGTTTCATATTTGACCGCATCTTTAAATTTGTTCGGGTCTTTGTCGAAAACACCATCAACCATTGTGGCTTTCAGCATAATATCGGCGTCAAGCTCAGCGGCTCGAAGTGCGGCGGCGGAATCTGTCGTGAAGAACGGGTTTCCTGTTCCGCAGCCGAAAATGACAATCCTGCCTTTCTCGAAATTACGCATAGCTTTCTGCCTTATGTACGGCTCGGCGATTTGCGACATCATAATCGCAGTCTGCACCCTGACCTCACAGCCAAGGCTTTCAAGCACGTCCGAAACCGCAAGCGCGTTCATCGCAGTCGCAAGCATACCGATTTGGTCGGTCCGCACCTTGTCCATGTTTTCGCTGGTTCTGCCGCGCCAGAAATTCCCGCCGCCGACCACTAATCCCATTTCCGCGCCCGCGTCATGGCATTTTTTAATACTCTTGCATATTTCCGTTACGGTTTTCATGCACAGTCCTGTTTTTTGGTTCCCCGCTAAAGCTTCGCCCGACAACTTTAAAATCACCCGCTTGTATTTAGGTTCTTCGCTCATATATTCCCCTCCTTTAGTTTAAATCAAAAACCGGTATTATATTGATAATATTAAGTTCGCTTATTTTTTCTTCAAGCTCTCCGAAACTGATTTCTTCTGTAATAAACGCAAATTCTTTTTCAAACATATTACTGCGCGTTAAAGTTTCAACATGCCCGAAAATCTTTTCAATCCGTATGCTGTCTGTCCGCACAGAACGCAGGTAAAATTTGTGCTTCTGCTCTTTATAATCAATGATGTAATCAGTCGGGTGTTCCTCTTCCCAAATAAGGTTTTTATTCCCGCCCGCTTTAACAGCATTCAGAATATCTGCCAAAACCGCGCTTGCCGACGGGTATTTCCCCGCGCCTTTCCCGTAGAAAACAACTTCCCCCGCCGCTTCGCTTTTTACTAAAATCGCGTTATACACATCATCAACACCGGAAAGCTGGCTTTCATCCGGCACAAAAAACGGGCTTACAATGATTTCGGTTCTTTGATTTACTTTTCGGGTTGAAGCGATGAGTTTAATCACCCCGCCCCAGTTTTCAGCATATTCGGCGTCCTCTTTGGTTATTGACTTAATGCCGGCGGTGTATACATCTTCGGGATAGACATGCTTTCCGAAAACAAGCGAAGCAAGGATACAGATTTTACGGCAGGAATCGTCACCGCTAACATCCGCTTCCGGATTGCGTTCCGCATAGCCAAGTTCCTGCGCTTTTGCGAGAACATCTTTATATTCCGCGCCCTCTTTGAACATTTTAGTGAGAATATAATTCGTCGTACCGTTGAGAATCCCCGCAACCGATATAATTTCATCGGACATAAGGCATAACTGAAGCGGTCTGATAATCGGAATTCCGCCGCCCACGCTTGCTTCAAAGAAGAAATTAACATTTTTCTCTTTTGCGATTTTTAAAAGCTCTGCGCCTTTTGTCGCAACTAATTCCTTGTTGGACGTCACCACGCTTTTCCCCGCTTCCAATGAACGCTTTACAAAATCATAAGCAAAAGTATTCCCGCCGATAAGCTCCGCAACCACGGTTACTTCGGGGTCGTTTACAATCACCTCAAAATCTTTAATAAACTTGTCCGTGTAAGGGCTTTCGGGAAAATCCCGTAGGTCAAGGATATATTTAATCTCCAATTCGCCGCCGGTGCTTTTTTCGGCTTTTGCCTTGTTCTTATAAAAAACCTCAACCGTTCCCGAACCGACTGTCCCGAAACCGAGTATAGCAATTTTAGACATTTTATGAATTACTCCTTATAATAAAAAAACGTGTTAAACATAAGTATAACACATTTTCCCATTTTTTACAAGTATTTTTTTATAAGTATTCTGCAAATTATTACTCCTGCGCTTAATAATAAACAAAAAATTCGTTTTGCCGCCCGCCGTAGGCGGGCGGCAAAACGAAGAAATATCTATTGCTTACTTTTATCTACCCTTTCCTTTTCCTGTCCCTGCGTTCTAATAAAGCAATCACGACCGCTACTGCTGCTGCGGCACCGATAGCTGCATAAACAATCCAGCCGAGCGAAGCAGTATCTTTTTCAGGGATGATGTCGGAAGGAACGACGGCTTCTGTTTTAATTAAATCGCTTAAATCAATTTCATCCGCGGATTCGTTTGGATTTGATTCAACGGAATCGGGTATATCTGCCGTACCGGCTGATTCAGCGGAATCGGGTAAAACAGACAGCACAGACCAGAACGTCGGCTTCGGCGAATAATACTTATCGAATAAAACAGGATACCCCGCGCCGCGCCAGCTCAGATTATCGGACAGCCCCCAAACGGTTAAACGTTCGATATTATCGGCGTACCGGATAAAAACGTCAAAAAGCTGACGGTATAACTCGGCTTGCATCTGCAATTCTTCTTCGGTCGGCGGCTGTGTGCGCGAAGTATATGTACTGTGCGTGCCGAAAGGAATATCAAGCTCTGAAATGCTTAGAATTGTACCGGTTTCTATAAAGCGTTTAATGGTCAGCTCCACGTCATTTGCATTGATTTGATTCGTCCAATAATGCGCCTGTAAGCCTAATCCCTCAATTAAAAAACGTTCCGGTTCTGTATTGCGCGGGTCGGTTTTCCATTTTTCGTTGAATTCTTCGGTCATGCTTGCCATTGCTTCGCGTTTCGCGGCATGTTCCTCATTAAAATCCAAATAGTAGAGAACGGCGTCAGGAGCGGCAAGTCGCGCATATACAAATGCGTCATAAATATAATCCGAGGGGTGTTCGCCTTTACTTTCGTCCATACCGTTCGCGTATGCCGTGTACCATGGTGCGTCTATTCTGAGGCTGTCGTGCCAATGCCCCGCCGCGCCGCTTTCTGAAAATGCTTCGTTGACCACGTCCCATGAATCCACCCTGCCTGAAAAATGACCGGCAATTGTTGTAATAAAGCTTTCTAAGTTTTTTTGTGCTTCCGCACGGGTAAGCGGTGTACCGTCCGGGTTCATATTCACCCAATGCGGCGATTGCTTATGCCAGACAAGGCAATGCCCGTGAACAAACATTTTATTTTCGACTGCCCAATCAACTATAAAATCCGCATTCTCTAAGGTATATATATCTTTTTGCTTAGACATTTCGTCCGGCTTCATCACATTTCCGGCAGTCACGGCGTTGTAATAACGCTTGAACATTGCTACAAACTCAGGGTTTTTAAGCTGGTTGGGTTCAAGGATATTCCCGAAAGGAAAATAATCGCTGAACGCTTCATAAAGAGAGGGAAGTAATAAATCCCATTCAGGAACAGGCGTAACCACCAGTTCTCCTACCTGATAAATTTTAATATCGTCCCAGTACCATAAATCAGGGTGATTGGGCTTATCGTTAATCACAAACCGGAAGAATAAATCTTCAATCGGGTTATCCTGTAACGGAAGCGTCACATCAACGGTTTTCCACTCATCAACCGGCATTGTTCCGAACTGGGCGGGGAATTTGGTTTCCCCTAAGTTTCCGGCGTAATCATCATTAACGACAAACCCCGGACCGGTCAGTGTTTCTTTATCCGGATTCCCGTCAAACGGAACATAAGCTTTAAATGTAATCCGGTAAACCCCGCCGGACGGGAGAGGTTCGGGCAGTACCAAACGTACGGCATTTTCATGGCTGGTATACGGTTTATCTTCAATATGGGTAACTTTCAGCGCGTAATCATCGTCAAAGCCGATATCGGGCTGATTCACCCATTCGATATTAATAGAGCCGCTTTTTGAAAATAATTCGGAATCGTTTTCTTCATCGTCAAAGGAGAAGCTGTATAACAGCTTCTCCCCCTCAGAACCTGCCCCCTGACTGTTTTCCGCGGCTGAGGTGAAACAAACCGCAGAAATGAATGTAAATGCAGAAATAAATAAAATAATCGTACCTGCGCTGAATGAGCATATGCGCTTAAATATTGAAAGCATGAATATTCTCCTTTTATTACTTTTACACCTAAGAGCAAATAAAAATTATTTCGTGTTGCCGCCCGCCGCAGACGGGCGGCAACACATAGAAATATCTGCTGTTTATTTCAAAAGTAATATTGACTTATTAAGTGATTAAGTATATAATAATATAAATTAAAGCTTTTTTCTATATGAATAAGAACAAAAACTATCAATATCGTAACATGTTATCGATTAATTTAAATTTATTTTGAATTTAATTGAGGATTGCGCTGTCTTCGGGCAGGAGGAGTTTATTTTTTATGGCACAAATTAAAAATGATGAGGATTTTCCGTTAATTATTAAAAAAGAAGAAATAAAGCATTATATTGAAAGAAATGAAAATTATCACTGGCACAATGCGTTTGAGCTGGGTGTTCTTGTGTCGGGGAAATTTGATTATCATATAAATGATAACGTAATCAAATTAGAAGAAAACGACTGCTTTTTTATTAATTCCGATATTCTGCATATGGGCAGACAGTCGGAAAACAATGAATCCGCAATGCTTTATACGCTGATGTTCCCTGCCTCCCTGATTTGCTCGGATATAAGGAATATTGTGTACACAAAGTATTTAACCCCTGTTCTCAACACGCAGATTGAGGGTTTTAAAATCCCGGGTACAGAACCTTGCGGCAGGGAGTTAAAAGAATTGCTGTTTAAAATATACGAGCTTTCATCTGCCGTTTTCGGATATGAGCTTGAATGTCTGTGTTATTTGAATCAGCTTTGGCTGACTTTACTTACCTTTGCGGACAAAAATAAAACCCGCCTGCTTTTCAACCATGAAAATACGGGCAGAGCGGAGCGTATGAAAGAAATATTGTCCTATGTTCATGCGCATTATAACGAAAGAATAACAGCAGACGATATAGCCGCTTACGTAAAAATCAGCCGCGGGGAATGTTTCCGCTGTTTCAAGCGTTTTATGAATAAAAGCCTTGTTGAATATATTAACGAATACCGTTTAATAAAAGCCGCTCGGCTTCTAAAAGAGTCCGGTATGTCCGTTATTGACATCGGCACGGAATGTGGGTTTGAAAACGCCAGCTATTTCGGAAAAGTTTTTAAAGACATGTATGAAATGACGCCTTTTCAATACAGAAAATCTGAAATATTTACGAAAAATACGCTTCAAAACATCAACGGTTATGATTATGAATATTATAAAGACACCGGCGAAGGCACGATGACGGTAACGGGCACAAACGCAAACGGAAGCTTTTTTTGCAATTGGAATAATATCAGCAATATTGTATTCCGCAGCGGTAAAAAATTCAATGAGCGCAATCAAACGCACGACCAAATCGGTTGTATAACGCTTCAGTTTGATGTTGATTACCATCCTTACGGCGATTCTTATTTATGTGTATACGGCTGGACGGTTGACCCGCTGATTGAATGGTATATTATTGAGCGTTTCACAACATATAAACCGCCGGCGGAAGGCGATTTCTTAGGTACGCATGAAACGAACGGCTCTGTTTATGAATTATACCGCATGAAAAGAGAAAACCGCGCTTCTGTGCTCGGTATGAAGGACTTTGAGCAGTATTGGAGCGTTAGAAAACAGTTTCGCTCAAGCGGCGAGGTTGATGTAAGCGCGCATTTCCGCGCTTTTGAAAACGCGGGGCTTCGTTTGGGCATGCTGACGGAGGTTTCTTTTTCGATTGAGGGTTGGCTGAGCAGCGGAAATGCTGTTGTGCGTAAAAGCGTGATTACAATTAAAAATGAAAAATAACCCGCCAAAAGCACTATAGTCGCAACAGCGCAATCCCAATCAGCTTGAAAATTGGTAATTTTCAAGCTGATTGATTATAAAAACCGTCAACACGCTTGAAATGTTCAAGATTTTGACCGGTTTGAAAACAATATATAGAAAAATTTAAACAAGTATTGACAAAATATGGGAAAATGTGTATAATAGGATTTATACAGTGACTTATGATGACAGCATTGTAACAGCGTAGCTCAGGCATAGGTGTTCGCCGGCTAAGCGTAGGCGGTATATCCGCCTTGCCGAACCTCGGTGACGCCGCCAAAAGTTACGACCGGCAGTGTGACAATCCAGAATTGCTTGTAATTTTCAGCAAAGCATAAACAATAGTTGTCGGTTCACCCGATGGCGAAAACCGGCGGAAACGTCGGTTTTTTATCTATAATCACAAATTGTGGTATAAAATAAAATATTTTCACACAACCTGTTGACTTTTACAGAAAAATGTGTTATACTTTTGTTAAGGGTTCACTAACCTTTTTCTGCCGGCAGTCGTCGGCAAACGAAAAGATTTATACTTCAGCAAATTCCCCCGAAATTTTTCGGGGGAATTTGCTGGGGTTTTATAGTATTGACAGACGGCTGTTTTTTATGATAAAATAAAATTAACTTGGAGGTTTTAAATTATGGTAGAAAATATACAATCCATTCAAGAAAAGCTTACGCCGATATTTAAAAATTACGGGGTAAAGAAAGCTGTATTGTTCGGTTCATATGCAAAAGGGTGCGAATGTGAAAACAGCGATATAGATATTATGGTGGATAGCGGTTTAAAAGGATTAGATTTTTTCGGGTTGTTAGGTGATGTGTGCGATAATATGATTAAACAAGTTGATTTAATTGATACATCCCAAGTTGTAAAGGGTTCAAAAATTGAAAAAGAAATAAAAGAAGCAGGAGTTTTAATTTATGGAAAATAAAATAACCACGGAAGAAAAAACCACCCCCAACGAAAATTTCATACACGACATCATTGACGCCGACTTAGCGTCGGGGAAATGCAAAACCGTGCATACCCGATTTCCGCCAGAACCCAACGGTTGTATTCATCTCGGGAGCGCAAAAGCGATTTACGTGAATTACGAAGCCGCAAAAAAATACGGCGGTTTATTCAACCTGCGCTTCGACGATACCAACCCTGTTAAGGAAGACGACAGTTACGTCAGAGCGATTATTGAGGATATAAAATGGCTCATCGGAGAAGAGCCCTCCGGCGGGATTTTTTACGGTTCGGATTATTTTGATAAAACTTATGAATACGCTGTGAAACTAATTAAAGACGGCAAAGCCTACGTCTGCGAATTGTCAAATGAGCAAATGCGGGAATACCGCGGCACATTAACCTTACCCGGGCAGAAAAGCCCCTACCGCGAAAGAAGTATTGAAGAAAATCTTAACTTATTCGAGCGTATGAAAAACGGGGAATTTGAAAACGGCACGTGTACTTTACGGGCGAAAATAGATATGAGTTCATCAAATATGAACCTGCGCGACCCTATTATTTACAGGATTCTGCACACCGGACACCACAGACAGGGTGACAAGTGGAAAATATATCCCATGTATGACTTTGCGCATACCATTCAAGATGCAATTGAGGGAATTACGCACTCCTGCTGTTCGCTTGAGTTTGAAAATCACCGTCCGCTGTATGACTGGGTTGCCGACAATATAGGTTTAGAGGAGCACGAGAAACCGCATCAGTACGAATTTGCACGGCTGAACCTGACTTATACCACCATGAGCAAACGGTATCTGCGTATATTAGTGGAAAAAGGGCTTGTGGACGGCTGGGATGACCCGCGTATGCCGACCCTTTCGGGACTGCGCCGGCGCGGTTATACACCGTCGTCAATCATGGAATTAATAAAGAGGGCGGGTGTAGCTAAAGCGTACAGCGTGGTGGATTCGGGGCTTTTGGAGTTCTGTCTGCGCGAAGAACTGGGAAGCACGGCAGAACGCCGCGTTGCTGTGGCTGACCCTGTTTTAGTAACGATTACAAACTATCCGGAGGACAAAACCGAGTATTTCGATTTTGTGAATCTGCCGGATAATCCTGAAGCGGGCGTCCGCAAACTGCCTTTCACCAAACAGCTTTACATTGAACGCGACGACTTTGCCGAAGTGCCGCCGCCGAAGTTTTTCCGCCTGAAGCCGGGCGGGGAAGTACGGCTGATGAATTCGTATATTATCAAATGTGAGGAAGTCGTCAAAGACGAAAACGGCAAGGTTGTTGAAATCAAATGCACCGCTGACCTTGAAACCGGTAACGCCATGCCCGCAGACGGCAGAAAAATAAAAGGTACAATTCACTGGCTGTCTGCTTCAAACTGCGGAAATGCCGAGCTTGCGCTTTATAATAATCTTTTTACAATTGAGAATGTTTTTGATATTCCCGAAGAAAGCGAATTTTATGATTATTTTAATAAAGAATCGCTTATTTCGGTAAAGAACGCCAAGGCGGAATTATCGCTGAAAAATGCGGCTGTTAATGAAAAATTCCAGTTTGTAAGAATCGGGTATTTCTGCAAGGACAACAAAAACGATAACATTTTCAACAGAACGGTGACATTGAAAAGCAGTTATCGTCCGTAGAAATATAAAATATCAAGTGACTTTTTAAACAGGGAGATTCATTTTTATATAAATATATAATAATAAAAACACAAACCCACTCATATCCCTTCTCCTTCCTCTCCCCCCCCCCCCCCCCCCCCCCGGCGGGGGGGGCAACACACAAAAAAAACCGGGGTTTTTTGGAGATTGCCGAAAAACTTCCCTGCCCG
>WRJM01000082.1 GCA_009782265.1 Oscillospiraceae bacterium
GGGTGTTGAATACGACAATGCCCGCTTCGGAGCATTTTTCAACCGGAATATTGTTTACGCCCGCGCCGGCACGCGCTATTGCAAGCAATTCTGAATTAAACGCAAATTCGTGCATGGAAGCCGAGCGGACTAACACCGCGTCGGGGTTCTTGACGTCCTCCCCGAAAGTGTATTTGTCTTTCGCAAGCAAATCCGTGCCGCAAGCGGCGATTTTGTTGAATGTTAAAATGTTGAACATGGTTTTAGATTTTCTCCTTTTTTATAAATTTAATAATTAATGATAATCCTTATAAAATAGACCTCGTCATTCTCGTTAAAGTCAATATCCAACTCACCTTTTATGCTGTATGAGTCGCCCCAGTTGCTGAAAGATACCGTTGTTCCGATATAGGTATCGTTAGAATTATTAAAAAACGTCATGTCATCGGAAAGAACATAATAATACATTTCATTGCTGTAAATAATGTTGTCGTCTTCGCCTAATTCTATTTTAGAAAGTACTGAGTCAAATGAATCGCCGACCTCTATTCCGTGAATCGGTGCGAAACCTTCCGCTAACACCCATAAGTTGATTAAGCGGGGTTCTTCGTTTTCAAAAGTTCTGAATACACAACTCACACCTTCATATGTATGAGTGATAAGATTAAAGCCCGAAAATTCATCGTTACTTACCGTTAAAGGTTCGCCGAAAATTTCATCTGCTTCCTCCGGTGTTATATTCAGGTAGATAAAGTCTGTTTCTAAATTGAGGGGCTCAGGGGTTGATGAGGGGTTCTGCTCTTCTTTTTCCTGATTTTCATTTACGGCTTGCGGTTCTTTTGAATCTTCGGCGGGTTCTGCTTCGCCGCAGCCTGCAAGCATTACAGTTAAAGCTACCGCCGCTGTTATAATCAATGCTAATAATATGATTTTTGCTTGTTTCATTGATTTTGCCTTTCTGTTGTTTTAATTTGTAGGGGCGACCCTTGCGGTCGCCCGCGTAGAAATCTGCTTTTATTTCGGGCGAACAATGTTCGCCCCTACGTTAGAAATTTATACGTTTTCAGCTTCAAAATTCTTCATAAAATCAACCAATTTCTGCACGCCCTCAATCGGCATTGCGTTATAAATTGACGCCCTCATGCCGCCGACAGAGCGGTGTCCGCCGAGATTCACCAAGCCGTTTTCTTTTGCCTGTTTAATAAACTTTTTATCAAGCTCTTCGTTGCCTGTTACAAAAGTGACATTCATCAGAGAGCGGTATTTTTTATCTACAGGATTTTTAAACAACTTAGAGTTGTCCAAATATTCGTATAAAACTTTAGCTTTCTGCTCGTTTAATTCTTTCATGGCGGACAGTCCGCCTTTTTGTTTAATCCACTCTAAAACCAATCCGCACATGTAAATCGCATACGTCGGCGGCGTGTTATAAAGCGAATTGTTGTCTGCGTAGGTTTTATATTGCAACATGGTGGGAATACGCGGGAAAACCCCGCTTAAATCATAAATCAAATCATCGCGTATAATCACAACCGTCACGCCCGCAGGCCCCATATTCTTCTGAGCGCAAGCGTAAATCAAACCGTATTTGGAAACATCAATCGGCTCTGATAAAATGCAGGATGACATATCAGCCACCAAAGGCACATTGCCGGTATCGGGAAGCTCGATAAACCTTGTGCCGAAAATGGTGTTATTCTGGCAAATATGAAAAAAATCCGCATCTTTATTGAATTTTGAACTGTCAAGCTCCGGTATGTACGAAAAAGTTTTATCCTTGGAAGAAGCAACCGCGTTCACTTCTCCGTAGTTTTTGGCTTCTTTGTACGCTTTTTCCGCCCATTGCCCCGTGATGACGAAATCGGCGTTTTCGCTTTTCATCAGATTCAGCGGAATCATCTCAAACTGCATGTGCGCGCCGCCTTGTATAAACAGCACTTTATAATTATAAGGGATTGACAGAACTTCGCGCAGAAGTGCCTCACACTGGTTCTGAACCGCTTCATATTCCTTGGAACGGTGGGACATTTCCATGACCGACTGCCCGGAAGCACCGTATTCAGTAAGCTCCGAAGCCGCTTTCTTCAAGACATCCTCCGGCAAAACCGCCGGGCCCGCGCTGAAATTATAAACTCTCATTGTGATTTCTCCTTTTTCTATTTTTCCATTATTTCTATTATACGTTAAATAGTTGTCAATGTCAAGCGTGTGTTTATCAAGATTGTTTGTACAAAAATGCCTGTTTACTGTTTGTATTAAACAAATCTGCACAATCAAATTTGTTTAAATATACAAAAATATATTTATTTACGTTTTGCTCTTTACATTTTGGAAAATTATGGTAAAATAGAAATATGATAAAAATGTATATTATTGGCGAAAATAGTGTGTTGTTCGATGTGGTGAGATGTTTTCATAGAAATCTGATAAAATAAGTATTGACAAAAAAGCCAAAACGGCTTATAACGAAAGGATTTAATTATGAAAAAGCAAATTAAAAAAATCTCTGTTTTAGCAATCATGGCTATTGCTGTAAATATCCTTGTTTTACCTGCGTTTTCTGTAAGCGGCAATAATCAAAGAAATTTGACTAACAATGAATCCCTTGTATCAGATTTCGTCCAAAGCATAGGTGATTGGGATAGTTGGTTATCTTATTATACCATTTCCGCGCAAGAGATGTATTATGATTTTATAAATGACTCAGATAACAGGGCAAACAATATGGGTATTTTAACGGTAACATCTGCAAGTGTTTTAAGTATTGAAAAAATCGATAATATTTATGCACCTAAATTCCCCGAGATTATTTCTTTCTATGAAAGCGATAATAATTATGAAACATACTTGGTTGGCATGGATATGGAAGTAAACGAAGAAACAGAGTATTTTAATAGTGGTGTAAATTATAAACTTGTAGTTCTTGTAAACAATAACGGTGTATGGGAAGTGGGAAGTCAATCAGGTGCGTCTATTGAAGCTATGCTTGAATCAAATAGTTCATATGTTGACGAAGCTATTCTAAGGTACTCTATACGCGTACACGGAAAAAGCGCACGAGGAGTCGGATATGGTTTACTATCACCCGGTCCTCAACCGACCAGTATTAAAACTTTTTATAATAATCAAGTTTATACTGTTTCTTTTTCCGATTATATTAACCCACCAATAAACACTTGACGTTTTAGGCGAAATATGTTATAATTAGAACATGGAAAAAGAATTAGAAATCAACAACGTAAAATTAACGCCCGACGAGAAAGAAGCTCTCCGAAAAAAGATTATTCGTACAGCACAGAAGAATCTGCGTCCAAGCGGCAAAGTCCGAGTTACATTGGTTGCGGAAATATGCGAGTGCAGTACGAGCCATGTTCGTTCGACGTGGAAGAAATATCAAACAAACGGAGTTTCGGGAATCAAAGCTGTTAAAACAGGTCGCCCCAAAGGGACGGGCTGTAAATTAACTCCCGAACAAGAAAAGAAAATCATCAAACTCATCACAGAAAAAGACCCCAACCAATTGAAACTTCCGGGTTTCCTGTGGGACAGAAAACTTGTTTCGGGTTTAGTTAAGCGAGAATTTGGCGTTGAAATGCCGCTTTCTACAATGGGCTACTACTTGGCAAAGTGGGGATTTACGGCACAACGCCCGAAGAACAAGCATTACAAACAAAATGCCAAAGAAATTGAAACATGGCTCAATGAAACCTATCCCGACATCGCTAAACAAGCCAAAGAAGAGAACGCGGAAATTTTTTGGGTGGACGAAACAGGAATCCACAATTCAAGCAATTATGTTAAGGGGTATGCACCGAAAGGTCAGACCCCCACTGTTCTTGTCGCCTCTGAACACATCAGAATCAACATGATTTCTGCGATTACAAACCAAGGCAAATTGCGATTTCACTTTTATCGTGAAAAGATGAATCAAGATTTGTTTGTGGATTTTTTAACTCGGCTTATCAAAAGTACAGCCCGAAAAGTTTATGCAATTGCAGACAACCTTAAAGTTCATCACGGTGTAAAAATTTTAAAGCCTTGGCTTGAAGCAAATGCCGATAAAATCAAAGTTTTTTATCTTCCGTCATACGCTCCCGAATTAAATCCTGATGAATATTTGAACAACAATTTGAAAACCGAAATGTCCAAAAAAGGCTTTTCTGTTGATGAAGATGAAGTTCAAGAAAAAGCTATGTCTGTTATGCGTTCAATCGGCAAAAAGGAATCTCGTGTCGAAGATTTTTTTGAACACCCCAATGTTAAATATGCAAAACAAAAACGCTAAGAGTTTATTGGTGGAGTAATAGAAAATGTTTATAATGTCAATCTGTAGGGGCGAACAGTGTTCGCCCCTATATTGCGATTTGTGGCGGGCGAACGCTGTTCGCCCCTACATTAGGTACATCGAAATATATAAACAACAAGATATTAAATTTAATTATACCACATAAACCGTAACTAACCAATACATATATATTACAAATAAACAGCCATGTATATAAATATATTTGTACATATCGCATGCTATATGTTACACTTGACAAAAAATGCAAAAAAATGTAAAATTAAATCAAATGTTTTTTATGTGGAGAAATTTATGTTTGCAAAAATTAACGGCATGGGGCTTTACGGCATGAACGCTTTTCCCGTTTCGGCGGAAATCAGCACGTCAAGCGGCAGTATTCCCGCCTTTGATATAGTCGGTTTAGCCGACATTTCGGTTCAGGAAAGCAGAATGAGAATCCGTTCAGCACTTAAAAATTCCGAAATACATATAAAACCGCTGAACACAATCGTAAATTTAGCACCCGCCTCCGTGAAAAAAACAGGCTCTTTATATGACCTTACAATTTTGACGGCGATTCTTGCGGCGCAGGACTTAATTAAAAACAATATAGAAGACAGCGTGTTTTTCGGCGAGGTGTCGCTCGGCGGCGATGTGAATCCCGTCAACGGCGCGCTTACCATGACCATTGCCGCTTTACAGGCAGGAAACAAAAAAGTGTTTTTCCCCGCCGCGAACGCACGGGAAGCCGCTGTTGCGGAAGGTGCGGAAATTTACGGCGTCAGTAATATCCGTGAGCTTGCTTTTCATCTTTTAGGTCACAGTGAAATTAAAAGAGAAAAGCCCTTAATACCCGAATCTGCCGCTGTTTCGGAAGCACCGGACTTCGCGGACGTAAAAGGTCAGGAAAACGTCAAGAATGCGCTTGAAGTCGCGGCGGCGGGATTCCACAATATACTCATTATCGGCACACCCGGGACGGGGAAAAGCATGATGGCAAAACGTCTGCCGTCTATCTTGCCTAAAATGAGCTTTGAAGAAAGCCTTGAAACAACGCAGGTTCATTCGGTGTCGGGGATTTTAGATGCGAACAACCCGCTTGTCACTGTAAGACCGTTCAGAAATGTAACGCATACAACTTCAGCAATCGGATTAATCGGCGGCGGTTCTGTTCCAAAACCGGGTGAAATCTCACTTGCCCATAACGGCGTATTATTTTTGGACGAGCTTCCGGAATTTGACCGCAGAACGCTTGAAACCTTACGCCAGCCCTTGGAAAACGGCGAAATAACCATTTCGCGGGCGGGCGGGAAAGCAAATTACCCGTGTAAAATCATGCTTGTGGCGGCAATGAACCCCTGCCCCTGCGGGAATTTCGGACACCCCGCCAAAAAATGCGCTTGCAATGAGCGGCAGGTCGCCGCCTACCTCGGGAAAATCAGCCAGCCTGTACTTGACAGAATTGATATACAAATCGAAGCCGCACCTGTCAGTTATAACGAGCTTTCCGACAAGGATAAAGGGGAGCGCTCGGCATTGATTTTGAAGCGTGTGGAAGCCGCACGGGAAATTCAAAGCAAGCGATACAAGGGAACGGGAATTAAGTCTAATGCGGACATTCCCGCCGGACAACTCAGCGAAATATGCGTCCTGAATCCGGACGCGGCAGCTTTGCTTAAAAACGCTTTTGAGAAATTAGGGCTGTCCGCACGGGCATACGACAGGATTTTGAAAGTATCGCGTACGATTGCCGACCTTGATAAAAGCGAAATCATCGGGAAAAAGCATATCGCCAGAGCCGTGCAATACCGCAGTTTAGATAAAAAATACTGGCGGGGAAAGTAGGGGACGCCCTATGTGGCGTCCCGGTAAAAATTGCACGTTTCCGGTGGGGGACGCCCTATGTAGCATCCCAGTAAAAATTGCACGTTTCCGGTGGGGGACGCCACATAGGGCGTCCCCTACACAAAGAATTTCAATTATCTCTTGCATTTTTCTCCAAAAATTGGTATTATAATAGTAATAATACTAATCCCTCATTAAAAGCTTTCTAAAAAATCCGCACAAAAACCCATAAACGCAAGCTTTTTGTGCGGATTTTTAAGAGCTTTTATAATCGGTATTAGTATAAATAAATTTCGGGGGTTAATATGAACAAAGAAAAAATAAACGCGGATTATCAGCTTTGGAAGGAAAAAGCCGTTGCAGACGCGGATTTAGTTAAAGAATTAAAAGAAATTGAAGGAAATGACGACGAAATTTTAGACCGGTTTTACCGTGAGCTTGAATTCGGAACAGCAGGGCTTCGCGGCGTAATCGGCGCGGGTCCGAACCGGATGAATTATTATACGGTCAGAAAAGCAACGCAGGGTTTAGCGGAAACCATCAGGGAAAGCAACCCGAATCCGAGCGTCGCTATTGCCTACGACAGCAGAATTAAATCCGACTATTTTTCGGAAACTGCGGCTGAAGTTTTAGCCGGTAACGGCGTAAAAGTTTATATGTACAAAGAGCTTATGCCTACGCCCATGCTCAGTTTTGCCGTGCGTGAACTTGGCTGTGACGCGGGTATAAATGTTACGGCAAGCCACAACCCCGCGAAATTCAACGGTTATAAAGCCTACGGTTCAGACGGTTGTCAGATGTCTGTGGAAGCGGCAGACGCAGTTTTAGAGAAAAGTAATACTTTGGATATTTTTACGGATATTAAATCAACAGACTTTAAAACCGCTGTCGAACAAGGTATGGTCAGCTATATTGAAGGCGATATAATTGAGCGTTATTACGAAGAAGTTAAAAAGCAGTCCGTTCACCCTGAAGTGTGCAAAAATGCGGGGTTAAAGGTAGTTTTCACGCCGCTCAACGGCGCGGGAAACAAGCCCGTCCGTAGGATTTTAAAGGATGTAGGCATTACAGACGTGATTGTCGTGCCTGAGCAGGAAGAGCCGGACGGAAACTTCCCGACTTGCACTTACCCGAACCCTGAGTTTAAGGAGGCATTGGAACGCGGTTTAAAATTATGCAAAGAAGTGAAACCGGACTTGCTCCTTGCAACAGACCCCGACTGCGATAGAGTAGGTATAGCTGTTCCTTGCAGCAAAGCCGATGGCTTTGCTGCGGACAAAGCCGATGGTTTTGCTGCGGACAAATCCGATGGATTTGCCAATAATGTTTCAGATGATGATTATGTTTTATTTTCGGGCAATGAAGTCGGTGCAATGCTTCTTGAATATATTGCACGCGAACGCACTTTAAACAATACAATGCCGAAGTCACCGATTGCTGTAAAATCCGTGGTTTCCTCCACGCTTGCCGACGAAGTCTGCAAAGAATACGGTGTGCAGATGATTGATGTTTTAACAGGCTTTAAAAACATCTGTGAGCAAGTTCGCATACTTGAGGAAACCAACGAACAGGAACGGTTTATATTCGGGTTTGAAGAAAGCTACGGCTATGTTTCGGGAACATATGTGCGCGACAAGGACGCGGTTGTGGCTTCTATGCTGATATGCGAAATGGCGGCGTTCTACCGCTCAAAAGGGATTTCTCTCATTGAAGCCCGTGCGAAAATGTACGAAAAATACGGCGTTTACTGTAATATGGTCGATAATTTCGCCTTTGAAGGCGCGGCAGGTATGGAAAAAATGGGCAAAATAATGCAGGGCTTCCGCGATAATTACCCCAAAGAAATCGCGGGTGTAAAAGTAACGGCGTTCAGCGACTTTCAGACAAGCGAAAAATTAGAGCTTACAAACGGGCAAGCAAGCAAAATCAACATGCCGAAAACAAATATGGTAATTTTCACGCTTGAAGAAGGCGCGTCGGTGATTGTGCGCCCGTCGGGGACTGAGCCGAAAATTAAGGTTTATTACACAACGGTAGGAAAAACGCTTGCGGATGCACAGGTGCTTCAGGTGAAATTCGCCGCGGAAATTAAAGGATATTTTGATTAAATATGTTTTTTTATTTATATAATGCGGGGCTACGCCCCGCCGAACGGGGGACTGGTCTTTTTTCTTTTGCTAAAAGAAACAAAAAAAAAAACCCGCGGGCCGGCCGCCCTCCCCTTTCCACCCAACCCTATTCTAGAAAA
>WRJM01000083.1 GCA_009782265.1 Oscillospiraceae bacterium
AAAGCTCAACCGAGAAAATCCCGTCCGAAAGGCCTAATTCCTCATACTTCCTTTGCGAAAGGCTGTTGGTGATATTCAGGCGGAAGCCGCCGTGCGCCTGTAACCCCGCGCTTTTAATCAGCTCAATATGCCCTAAGGTGTGCGCTAATGCGCCTCTAAAGCCCATGCTTTTTAATTCGCGGAGCTTTTCGGCTATTTTTAGTTCATCTTCGCCTAAGAAAACGGGCAAAACCGCAATAATGCGCGGTTTTTCGGGCGTATCGGAGTTTAAGAATTCCATAGGCGCGTAAATATACTCAAAATCCACAATTTCGACCGATTCGGTTAACTGTTCCCGCGTGTTTATGTCTGCTCTGTATTTCATAGCCATTGAATGAACGCAGTTTTGTCGTTGCGGTTATAGCCGGCGTTTTCGTAAAACCGCAAAGTCGCTTCGTCTTTTCTACCTGTAGCAAGCATGATTTTATAGCAATTATGACTTTCGGCGATTTCCTTAGCGTAGTCTAAAACCGCTTTTCCGTAGCCTTTTTTGCGATAATCCCGGTGTGTAATCACGTTTTCAACAATAGCGTAAGGGCGCGTATCATGCGTTAAATTCGGTACAAGTAATAAAACGCAGGTGGAAACAGGTTTTAAACCTGCTCCGCTGTCAACCTCTATGAATAATACACGGTGGTTTTTGTCTGTGAGAATCTCTTCCCACACCGAAATAACATGGGAGTTAATTTCGTCTGCGGATTCAGGCTCTGCGTTGTAATGGCTGTATAATTCAAGCAGGGCGTTTAAATCTTCTTTTCGGGCTTCTCTTTTTTTCATGTTTCTCCTTTATCGGGACGCCGTGGGCGTCGTCCCCTACAGTTTCATAATGCTAACCTGTAAATTTCTTCAACGTTTTTTTGTTTCAGCGGCACATAACCGCCCAAAATCCCGTCGTCGTTATATCTGACATGGGCGGCGATTTTCGGAATTTCTTCTTCCTTTGCGCCGAATTCGGTTATTGAGGACGGCATACCGATACTTTTCAGGAACTTTTCAAATGCCGCAATTCCCTCATCTATTCCTTTTACGTCCCACACACGCTCAGCGAACTGCGTAAATTTAAACGGATTCTGCTTGCTTACATATTTCATCCAAGCAGGGCAGACGACCGCAAGCCCCGCACCATGGGTTGCGCCGTAGAACGCAGAAAGCTCATGTTCCATGCCGTGGCTTGCCCAGTCCTGCTCTCTGCCGACGCCGCAGAGGTTATTATGTGCGACCATGCCCGCCCACATAATGTTTGCGCGGGCTTCATAATTATCCGGGTTTTCCAAGGCGCGCGGGGTTTCGGTTATCATGGTTTTCAACACGGCTTCACAAAGCCTGTCCGTGATTTCAACGTCCTTTGTATTTGAAAAATAACGCTCAATCACATGCACCATAATGTCTGTCGCGCCCGCCGCCGTTTGGTAAGGCGGCAAGGTCTGCGTAAGCTCGGGGTTCAGAATTGAGAATACGGGGCGAATCACTTCGCCGGACGCGCCGCGCTTTTCAAGCGTATCTTCTTTGGTAATTACCGAGTTGGGCGAACCTTCGCTTCCTGCCGCCGCTAAAGTCAGAATAACGCCGACAGGGAGGGATTCTTCAATGTATTTGCCATTATAAAAATCCCAAAAATCCCCGTCATAAACCGCACCCGCCGCGATTGCTTTAGCCGAGTCAATCGCCGAACCGCCGCCAACAGCAAGTATAAAGCCAACATTCTCCTTACGGCAGAGTTCAATTCCCTGATAAACCAAACCGCTCATGGGATTCGGGACAACGCCGCCAAGCTCAACAAATTCAAGCCCGCTTTCTTTGAGTTTTGCTGTAACCGTGTCGTATAAGCCCGACTTTTTAATTGAGCCGCCGCCGTAATGGAGCAGGATTTTCCTGCCGGAATCACCGGTAGAAAAACGATTTATAAGCGTTCCTACGGCATTTTCCGCGCCTTTGCCGAATTCAAAGTATGTGGGGGACTGGAAGTTGAAATTTAACATAGCAAGCACCTCATTTTGTTTTATTTTTTCGTTCCATTAAATCATATCATAATTTGAAAATTTTGGCAATAGGGAAATAAAAAAACATATGTAGGGAACGCATTAATGCGTTCCGTGCGCATGAAATAAAAAAACATCGGAAGCAACCTTGCTCCCGACGCTTTTTATATCAAGCGGCGGCGGGTTTAGCCCCGCGCAAACCGCTCGTTTATTTTATGCGGGTAGGATAAAAATTGTTAAAGCGGTTAATTTTTTAGCTTTTATTACGATATAAATTGTAATATTAAAGCAAAAAGTGAAAATTTATGCAATTTCGCTATTGCATTTCATATGAAACTATGGTAAAATTTACTATATGACTGGTAATATAGTATAGTTTTTAGGAGGTTAAAATAAATGAAACAAGAAAAAACGACCGTTGCTATAACTGCTCAATTTAATGAATTTCGTTCTCTTGAGGGGCATGACTCCGATTATGGATATATTCCTGAAAAAAAACCGCCGAATAGCGGAACGCTTGACGAACCGGATATAGGTGCTGTAATAGAAACGTACTTTAGAGAAGAATTTTCACAAGAGTTTGAAGAGGATTTTCAGAGAGGGCAGAAAGCATTAAATGATAACATTGGATTTTAATTTAGAAGTTCTTAGAAGAAAAAATATTGAAGGTGTTTATAAAGCTGTACGCCATTACGAAAAGTTTTGTTTAACCTATTTCGGAGAAGGTGTTATCAGTTATAAGGAAAATAATTTTATTAACGCAATTCGCAGTACGGATAAAATCCTTAGTTATATAAAAGCGCAAATGCCGGAAGAAACAATATCCTTAGATTTGCACAAAACACAGGCGGCTTACATTTTAGGTTTTACGGCAAAAGAAAACTGTATTTTCGCTCTTGTAAACGATATTCGGTTTTTAGAATTAAAAAAAGAAAATGTTTCAGAATTACAATGGGGAAGAAATCCCCATTTGAAAAACCCTAACGCCGAATTTTTAATTCGTTTATTAATTATTTTGGCAAAATCCTATGCTTTTGCGGAAAATGATAATTGCTGGAAAAAGCAATTGGGGACAAAATATACAATTGTTTATCCTGACCAAATAGAAAAACAAGACAGACCGCCGGAAAAATTCAACGAATCGTTAAGAGTGCTTATTTCAGAAATGATGGAAATTCAATCGAGCGAGGAACTTGTATGCAATAAAAAATGGCTCAAACCCGTTGCTTCCGCACTTTCTATGATAAATTTTTTAGCTGAAGCTTTAAGCGATTGCGTTATATTTAATCAAAAAAATAAATACTACAGCATTGAAACGCTTGAATCAAACAGAATTTCCTGTTAAAAACAATCTTATACACAACTCCTCCGCTTTTAAACCAGAGGAGTTGTGTTATTTATTTTTTTGATGAAGATATTAGTACAGAGCCCACTATAATACCAATTAAAGCAATAACAGTCCAGTATAATACAGCTTCATCCGGAATTGTGGAGGCGTTCGGGTCGGTGGCAACGGCAACCAGAAACCCAATAATCGGTCCAAGAATAATACTTACGATTCCTAAGTTACGTAATAATTTTTTATTACCAGTGGAAGCATTTGTACTTAACTTTGTTCCACATTTAGGACAAACAATAAAATTTTCGGGACATTGATTTCCGCATTTTGAACAAAACATAATTTCCTCCAATATTTAATTTTACATTTCGTGTTTAACATTTTCCATTTTACCCCAAGAGTTAAAAAAACTCAACACCCATAGGTTCTTTTAATTCTACCCTAAAAGTTGTATCATAAGAAATAGAGGATTTCTTATGATAGAAAAACCATATTTAAATGAAGATTTATTTAATATAATAAGTCTTGATTATATAAATATAGGCATGAGAGTACGTAAACAACGCGAATTACTTGGAATGTCTAAAGATGATATTGCGTGCTTTTTAGATGTTTCCGCAAAATTTGTTTATAATATCGAAATCGGCGCGCGCGGCATGTCCCTGAACACCCTTGCCAAGCTCTCTCAGGTGCTTCATATTTCCACAGATTACATTCTTTTCGGTGAAAAAGAAAAAACAGACATCAACCCGCTTTTAGCAAGTTTTGCCTCTTGTCCCGCTGAAAAGGCGGAATACGCCGAAGAACTTTTGAAACTTTTTATTAAAGCAATTACATAAATTTTCAAAAAAACCTTGACAATCCCTAAAAATTATGTTAAAATAATTATGCTGTTCTAAAGACAGCGGGTGTCGCAAGACATAAATCCCGCCGAGGAATAGGATAATACTTATAGTATTCTGTCCTTTTTCTTTACCGAAAAAGGATTTTCCTTTTTTACGAACGGCATTAATAAAATAAGGAGGAAAAATATGCCGAGTAACAAGATTTTACAGGAAAAAGAGCAATTTGTAAACGAGCTTGCCGAAAAAATCAAGAAATCCGCGTGCGGCGTTATGGTTGACTACATGGGTATCAATGTCGCCGACGACACAAAGCTCCGCAAATCCCTGCGCGAAGCAGACGTTGAGTATTTTGTGGTCAAAAACACACTTTTGAAATTAGCGTTTGAAAAAGCGGGCATAAGCGGGCTTGACGAGCATCTTGCGGGACCAACCGCTATCGGTTTAAGCGAAAGTGACCTGATTGCGGCACCGAAGCTGATTTACAAGCAGGTTGAAAGCTCAAAAGGCGCGTTCACGATTAAAGCGGGCTTCATGGAAGGCGCGGCAGTAGACGTGAAAACCATTGAAGAATACGCAAAACTGCCGAGCAAAGAAGAACTCGTTGCGAAACTGCTGTTTATGCTTCAGTCGCCTGTGCAAAGGCTTGCAATCGCAATCAGCGAAATCGCTAAAAAAAGCGAAGAAGCGGCGTAATAACTTCTGTAGGGGCGAACAGTGTTCGTCCGCATAAAATCCATAAAAAATAAACATTATAGGAGGAAAATAAAAAATGGCATCAGATAAAGTAACCAAAATGGTCGAAGAGGTAAAAACCCTTACCGTTTTAGAACTCAATGAACTCGTAAAAGCACTTGAAGAAGAATTCGGCGTATCCGCGGCGGCTATGGTGGCAAGCGGACCAGCGGCTGGCGGCGGCGCGGCGGCGGCTGAAGAAAAAACCGAGTTTGACGTAATCTTAACCAGCTTCGGCGACGCGAAAATGAACGTCATCAAAGCTGTAAAAGACCTTTGCGGTCTTGGTCTTAAAGAAGCGAAGGAATTCGTTGAAGCCGCGCCCAAGGCTGTTAAGGAAGGCGTTTCTAAGGCAGACGCAGACGAACTTAAAGCAAAATTAGAAGAAGCCGGCGCAACCGTTGAAATTAAGTAAGTTTATAAATTAAAAAACACAGCGGAAGCTGTGTTTTTTATTTGCGTAGGGGACGACGCCCACGGCGTCCCGCGTTATCCTCACGGTGCGGTATCGCATTAACGGCGTCCCGTATTTATTCTTCTCCCTGATGCAAATGCTCTTTCTGATGTTCTTTAAATTCCTCTGTTATTTCGGAAGCGGTTTCAGCCATATCATGCAGAACATCCGAAAGCGAGTGCATTGAATCTAAAATCTTTTTTGAGCTGTCTTGAATTTCCAAAGACTTACTCATTACATCTTCACGTAATTTTCTGACCGTAGGCAGGATTTTTTCATTGTCAATTTCAGTTTCTTCTACAGACATACGGCTTTTTTCCGATAAGTCTTTAATTTGCTTAGCCACTATCATAAAGCCTTTTCCGTGTTCGCCCGCGCGCGCCGCTTCTATCGAAGCGTTCACGGCAAGCAGGTTCGTCTGCGACGCGATATTGACGACATTGTCACCCATTAAACCAAATGTTTTAATTACATTCTCAAGCTCGGGGATTACCACGCTGATTTGTTTTGCGATTTCCTGCATTTCTTCAATGCGTTCATAAATATCTTTGGTGCTTCCTAAAATCTCTGCCGTCATATTGTCGGAAGTAGCTAAAGAATCGGATATAGCCCCGATGTGATTAAGCAGTTCTCCTTCTTCCTGCTTGATTTCCGCAACCAAATGTACAACTTCCGCTTTTTGGTCTTTCAGAACGCTTCTGTAATAATCCACGCAGTTTTCCTTATGGTTTATACCTTTGGCAATCGCCACAGCCATATCGTGACAGCAGGTATATCCGCAGGAACGGCAGTCAATAATTCTGGAAGCACGGGTTTCTTTTTTAAGTTCAATAAACGCCTGTTCAATATCCGCTTTGTTGATTTCGTTTTTATTAATGGTTTTAACCGTGTATTTGCGAACAAAATCATCAAGCTTCAATATTTTGTCAAACTCCGCGAAATCCGGACCCGGCGGGAGCTTTTTGTTTTTCTTGTTGTTCATTACGGTGTCAATTTCAACGGTGTGCATTGCTTTGCCCGCTTTATACTCATCGTCCTGAACCGCGCCAGTACCGAGGTTACAGCCGTGCTGGCAATTGAGAATATCAATCAGAAACGGTGTTCCGCCGGACTTACATTCATCAACATATTCGTCTAAGAAGCGGGAAGCACCCGGCTGACCTTCAATTTGGAAAACCCACGGGTTCTCCACATGCTGTTCAACGTTAATGCGAAGTCCGCCCGGGATTGAAAATATAGAACCCAAACCGTGCGCGTCATTATCGAAAAATCCGGACATGCCCGCTGTGTTGATTTTGTTTCTTTCAAAATATTCCTTCAAATGCTTATATGTAATATTATACTGTATAAGCCCTTGGTTGTTGGGGTCTGAAAATTCGTCCTTTTTAGCAATGCACGGCGACAGAAAAGCATAACTGCCTGAAACCTGCTTATATTTTTTCATGTAAATAGCAAGGCACATAACAGGGCTTTGCGCCGGAGAAAGCTTCGGAATCAGCTCAGGCGCGTAATGCTCAATATAGTTGACGATGACGGGGCAGGGCTGTGAAACCAATCCCTTTGCGTTATATTTGGTGATGTACCTTGTATATGCCCACACACATATATCCGCGCCGTAAGACGTATCATACATGGTGTGAACACCGGCTTTTTTCAGATAACCGAGAATCCCGCGCCAATCGTGGAAGTTTGTCCGGAAAGCGGGCGCGGCAAGAATCGAAATCTGCTTCCCGTCTTTCAAATCGGCGAAAAACCGCTCCGTATCGTCAGCGTATTCGCGTGCATTATGAATACACGCTCTGACACATTCGCCGCAGACAATACACTTATCGCCGTCAATGTGGATTTTATTTTGCTCGCCCTCTAAAACGACAACATTCGCTTCCAAACACGGACATTTAGCAATACAAAGATTACAGCCAACGCATTTGTCGTTTGTGAAAATTTTAGTAGAATACATAATTTTTCTCCTGATACTAATATCCGTAAAAATGTCAATATTTTTATTGGATTTTAGTATAAATAGTTAAAATTCCTGTTTTTTAAAAATCAATTGAATTATGCTTTCTTTTTATTTATGAATATAAGTGCTCCGCCGACAGCCAAAACAGCACCGCCGCCGATTGCAACCGGTATTATCGGGAAACCGTCATCTGTTTCTTCAGCACTAACCGGCTTGTCATCGGGATTGTCAGGATTATCGGGTTCGTCCGGTGTTTCTTCTGTTACATTAGATTCCGGCGGGGAATCATCATCATTTGAGGATTCCGGAATATTGTTGTCCGGGTCAAAAAGCTCCATGATACTGAAATAAGAGGGTTTGGCGTCATAAAATTTATCAAAGAGCAATGGGTTTCCGCCCGCCCGCCAGCTTTGCGGGTCAATTTTACCCCAAAACGTCACGCGCTCAATATTCTCGGCATGCCGCATATAAACTTCAAATACCTGTTTGTATAAATCCGCCTGCTTCAAATAATCCTCTTCGGTCGGTGCTGTAATATAGGCTTTGTGGCTTCCGAGCGGTATATCAATTTCGGTGACACTGATGAGCGCGCCTGTTATAGCAAAACGTCTTATGCTTGTTTCAACATCAGAAGCTTTTAAATCACTCGTCCAATAATGCGCCTGCATACCGATGCCTTCAACCAGCAAGCGGTTAGGTTCAGTATTGCGCTCATCGTTTTTCCATTGTTCGTTAAGCTCTTCAACCATCATTGCGATTGCTTCGCGTTTTCCGCTTTCTGTTTCGTTGAAGTCGTTATAATAAAGGATAGCGTCAGGGTCGGCTATGCGCGCAAACACAAAAGCGTCATAAATATAATCCGAAGCATGTTCGCCTTTGCTTTCGTCCGCGCCGTTTGCGTATGCCTGATACCATGACGGTCTGTTGTTGGTTTCCTCCAAGGTCATTCTCAGCGCGTACCGCCAATCGGGGTAAACAGTGCTTACACTGGTTTTGAACGC
>WRJM01000084.1 GCA_009782265.1 Oscillospiraceae bacterium
TCGTTAATGAATTTATTTGTAATGACCGAATTTTTGCTTTTTTGTTTCTGCTACATTAATAATGTAAGGGCGGAATCCATTTCCGCCCGATAATTATATGTAGCGGCAATACATTTATAACAAGCTAATATATTTTCTGCCAACCGCAAGAGCAATATCTGTCGCCCAGCGCGTCAGTGCCTTCAAGTGTTGTTCCGCATTGGGGACAAGTCATAGGTTTCGTAAAATCATGGTAACACTTTGTACACTCTACCATATCACCTTTTATACGTAAACTACCACCGCATTTCTCGCAATTCATATAGAATCACCTCCTTTTTCATACAATTCAAAATTTATATATTACAATTGCTCAAGTTTTTTTTCATAATCTTTAAGAAGTTCATTTGCTTTGCTATGTGTAATAAACATACCATTTGAGTCAATAGTATATACGCCCGAGGATTCCATCTGACGTATTAATTCTTTTAACCAATTAATACTAGTTTGTATTTCCGTTTTAGTCAATAAACTCACCTCTCTCTCATTATTAATTTCTGTCACGGATTTATGCTTGCAATGGAATTTCTTGGAGTTTATCTGCCGTTTAACAGTTTTCTCTGCGCTTCTCGATTCTCTCTAAGTTTTTGTTCAATTTCTTCTCTGCTAAGCCCGTCGCACGCGTTTATGCCAACGCGGCTGTCTGCAGTTATTTGGGTTGCAATAGAGAAAGCCTCCCTGAGGTCATCATTTTCTTCAAGCATGCGTCCTAAATTCATAATTTTTCTCCTTTTTTAATTTAATTTTTTATGCTTTAATAAAATAAAAATCCGTGACAGAAATTTTTTTGCCAACATTTGACATAATATTCATTATACCACATCTTGTATACCTTTGTCAATTGTGCAATATATATATATATATATATATATTGATTTGTATAAAATGCACAAAAGTAGCTACGGCTTCCATGCCGCACCGTTTACGTATACCGGTATTTATAAATTAGGGGCGCACAATGTGCGCCCCTACGATTAATACCCCGTAATTTCCTTTGCCTTATCTAAGTTGCTCCGGCTGATAATGCTTTCACCGCCGTCCTGCACCAATGTATTCAACAAGTCGTAATCGCTCGCGTTATCGGTAATCAGCCAGACCGCCGCCTGCGTAACGGCAAAGCTTTCGTTTTCAAGGTCAAGAAAGGTCAATGTATCTTTCAGCTTTGACTGGCTGTCCGGTAAAAAACCGGCAGTAAAACTGTTTCCGGAATCCGGTATATTCTTATGAATATTCATACAACAGGTGTCAACTTCCAATACCGCTTCCACGTTCGGAAATATTGTTATTACTGCCGGTGTGCGTACCGCCATATCCTGCACCGAATCATTATCAGCTTTAAAATAAGCACCGATAGGGATTAACACGGTAATAATTTTATCCGAATGATTCAAAACAGAAACGTCAGTTACATCTATCCGGTTTCCTGTAATGGCGACGGAAATATAACCGGCTTCCGTCAGCGAAATATAGTCGTCTGTAATCATTTCCGGTGGCTCTTCTTCAATGGGCTGTGTTTCTTTTTTGATTCTGCTTCGGGCTTCCTTTGCTTTTTCTTCCGAATCCCTGTAAGCACCGAGTAATTCAAAAAGAGCCGCGGCTTCTTCATAATTGCCCTTTGCAAATAAATCTTCAGCGGATACGTATTCAATCCCTTTGCGCGCTTCAGCAATCAGCTTTTGTGAATCCCCGAAATCACCGAGTTTTTCAAAAGCTTCAATGGCTTCTTTAAATTTTCCGCTTTCAAGAAGCTCAACCGCTATTTCGTATTGTTTAGCGTCATTATTACACCCCGGAATGAAAAAAGCTGTTAAAACAACGGATAAAATAATAATGAATAACGTTATTTTTTTCATAATTATATTCCTCTAAATAAGGTCAGCTTGATTTTTCCAAAACCGCAACAGCCGCGCCGCCGCTGTAATAAGGGGTGCTGAAATTGATGATTGCTTCACGTTCTTCCGTGACGGTAAATAAATTTGCGGCAAAATCAAGTTCTCCTTCCGCAACAGCGGGAAGCAGTTCGTGAAATTCCATAATCACAATTTCAAGATTCATATTCATGTATTCCGCGAATCTTGCGGCAAAATCAATATCGAAACCGGTGATTTTACCGTTTTCATAATAAGAAAACCCGTCCGACACACCGCTTGTACCGAATTTCAGCGTTGTTTCAAAAGTTTTTGAAGATTCAAAAGCGGGAACGGGTGAAGCGGACTCTAACCAGTTGCTGAGCATGTCATAATAAGTGCCCTCAGATTCAATCAGCTTGATGAAATCATTCAGATTGTTTAATAGCGCGGTATTTTCCTTTGACACAGCCGCCGCGTAATCGTTTGTAATCATATAGGGTTCAAGAATAAGCAATTCCTGCTGATTATGCTTATTATAAAATTTCAATGATATATCGTCGCTGACAATCGCGTCAACCAACCCGTTCTTTAAAGCCTCAGCCGCGTCGTTGGTATGGCTGAAATAAACAATTTCCGCATTTTGAATATACTCTTCCGCAAGTTCGCCGAAAATCGTTTCACTGACAGCGGCTATTTTTTTGCCTGTAAAATAATCCGGAATAAATATTTTCGGCGCGTTTTGCGGTGCGTCGGGAATTTTCGCCACCAAAACACTGCCGCCTTCATAATACGGGTCGGAGAAGCTTACGATTTCTTTGCGCGCTTCCGTAATGGTCAGCAGATTCCCTGCGAAATCCGCACTGCCGTTTGCAACTGCGGGAAGTAACTCCCCGAAGTCCATGGTGATAAATTCAATGCTCATATCCGCATACTGCGCGAACCGCACAGCAATTTCAATATCAAAACCGGCAAGCTTTCTGCCGTCCATGTAGGAAACCGCTTCCGAAACACCGGTTGTTGCGAAAATCAGCTTCCCCTCCGCGCCGGTTAAAGGTATATCCGGCATAGGCGGCGATATTTCCGTGTCAAACCAGCGTTCAATCAAATCTTCATATACGCCGTTGCTTTTAATTTCTGTCAAAAACGCGTTGAACAGTTCACACAGCGCGCTGTTATTTTTGGAAAACGCAAAACCGTAATTGTCGTCGGCAAATCCGGGGTACACAATCGTCATGTTGTCGTAACGGGTCAGAAGTTTCCTTGCAATCGGCTCGTCAAGCATACCCGCGTCGGCTAAGCCGCAGTTGACAAGTTCTAATTTTTCTAAATTGGAATCAGCATATACGGGGATAAAACCGCCGAAATTTTCCGAAAACAATTCAATAAAAGCAGAACCGTGCAAAACAGACATACTCTTGCCGATAAAATCTTCATTTTTATAATACTGCTCCGGTGTATCGCCGTTCCGATTACCGGCACAGCCGTTCAGTATCAATAAAAAAGACAAAGCAAGCATAACGGACAGCAGTTTGTAATATTTATTTTTCATTTCTTTCGTCCCCCGTATGGAATTTATTATATACCAAAAGCATAAAAAAGTCAATATATTTGCGTTTTATTGCTTTAAAAGTAAACAATAGATATTTCTATGTGTTGCCGCCCGCCGCAGGCGGGCGGCAACACGAAAAAATTTATCTGCTGATAAGCGAAGGAGTAATAATATTTGCTTTTTGTAAAAATTTATGCTATACTGTTCTAATGCGGATAAAATTATGAAAGGTTTTAATTTTTACTTATGACAAAGCTGTTAAACCGTCTGAAACCGTCCGAATGGTACTTAATCCTGCTGATTACAGGCTTTACATTTATACAGGTATGGCTCGACCTGAGACTTTTGGATTTTATGAAGGTTTTAACCGATTTGGTTCAAGTTTCGGGAAACCCGTTCATGGCAAGCCCCCCGCAGGGCGAAATTTGGTTTGCAGGCGGGAAAATGCTTTTATGCGCTTTCGGAAGCGTCATCGCTACCGTAGCGGTATGCTTCTGCGCGGCGCGTATCGGCTCGTCGTTTTCTATGAGGCTCAGAAGCGAACTTTTTAATAAAGTTGAATCCTTTTCCATGGAAGAAATCAACCGTTTTTCGACAGCGAGCTTAATCACCCGTTCCACCAACGACATTACACAGGTACAGATGTTTCTGACCATGGGTCTGCAATTGCTGACACGTTCGCCGATTATGGCGGTTTGGGCGGTGACGAAAATCGCAGGCAAAGGGCTTGAATGGAGCATGGTTACGGCGGGTGCTATCGGAATTTTAGTCATTATAGTGCTTGTCGTTATGATTTTCGTACTGCCTGTATTCAGAAAAATGCAGTCACTGACCGATTATCTGACGCTTGTATCAAGAGAGCATTTAACAGGATTGCGGGTTGTCCGCGCTTACAATGCGGAAGGTTACGAAGACGCAAAGTTTGAAAAAGCCAACCAAGACTTAACTTCCGCGCATTTATACACCAGCCGCGCAATGGCGTTTATGATGCCGTCAATGACTTTAATAATGAGCGGGCTTTCGCTTGCGATTTTTTGGATTGGCGCTCATTTAATAAACAATATGGAAGCCGTTACCCCGCAGTTTATGGAACAGCAGATTTTAGAACGTATAGATGTTTTCTCGGATATGGCGTTTATCTCTAACTACGCGATGAGAATTATCATGTCGTTTATGCTTTTAGTGATGGTATTCTTTATCCTGCCGCGGGCGACGGTTTCGGCACGGCGTATCAACGAAGTGCTTGAAACCGAGCTGAAGATTACCGGCGGCAGTTTAACAGAGGGTGTTCCCGAAAAAACAGGCGAAGTGGAATTTAAAAACGTCAGTTTTAAATACCCCGGCGCGGCGGAATATGTGCTTGAAAACATCAGCTTTACCGCCAAAAAAGGCGAAACAGTCGCTTTTATCGGCTCTACGGGCAGCGGAAAAAGCACGCTGATTAATTTAATCCCGCGCTTTTTTGACGCAACGGACGGTGAAATTCTTGTAAGCGGCGTAAATATAAAAGATTACACGCTTGAAGCCCTTAATAACAGAATCGGTTATGTTCCGCAAAAAGCAGTGATGTTTTCGGGGACTGTAAATTCCAATGTGGCTTACGGCGAGCGGACTGTCCGCAACGAATCTGATTGTTACACCGAAGACGGCATTAAATCAGCCGTCAGAATTGCCGAAGCGGCAGAGTTTGTGGAAAAGATGGAAGGTGGGTATGAAGCTGAAATTTCACAGGGCGGGGTTAATATATCGGGCGGTCAGAAACAGCGTCTTGCGATTGCGCGGGCGATATGCAGAAAACCGGAAATTTACATATTTGACGATTCTTTTTCAGCTTTAGATTATAAAACGGACAGGATTCTCCGCAACGCTTTGAAAAAAGAAACCGAGCATGTTACAAGCCTTGTCGTCGCACAGAGAATCGGTACGATTATAGACGCAGACCAAATCATTGTACTTGATGAGGGGAAAGTAGCAGGAAAAGGAACGCATAAGGAACTGCTTGACTCCTGTACGGTTTACCGTGAAATCGCAATGTCACAGCTAAGCGAGGAGGAATTATCGTATTAGCTGAATAAATATAAATTCAAAACAGAATTAAATTATTAACGGAGGATTAATACTCTATGAGCGAAAAAGAATTTCAGCCGCAAAGAAGACGGAGAGGTCCTATGGGCGGACCTATGGCAATGAGTATGCCGGCGGAAAAACCGAAGAATTTCGGTAAAACATTGATGAAGCTTGCGGATTACTGTAAAAATTATCTGCCTGTGATTATAATCGCCATGATACTTGCCGTAATCGGTACCGCGCTTCAAATCATCGGTCCTGATAAAATTAAAGATTTAATCAACGAAATTAATGCAGGGCTTTCGCCCGAAGCGGGTTTTAAAATTAATATGGACGCAGTCGCTTCGATTGCTTTATTACTTATTATTTTTTACGGAAGCGCGGTAATTCTTACGTTTATTCAGCAGTTTATTATGGCAACCGTTACGCAGAAAATATCCAAAAAGCTGAGAACGGAAATCTCGCAGAAAATTAACCGTCTGCCTTTTAAATACTTCGATAAAACCAGCTTCGGCGATGTTCTGAGCCGTATCACCAACGACGTGGACACCATCGGGCAAACCTTAAACCAGAGCGCGGCGACGCTTGTAGCGGCAATTACAATGTTTTTCGGCGCAATTATTATGATGTTCTACACCAACTGGATTCTCGCTCTGTCCGCGATTGCCGCTTCTGTTTTAGGTTTTATTCTGATTATGGTAATTATGAAAATATCGCAGAAATACTTTGTTGAACAGCAGGAACAGCTAGGAAAAATCAACGGACACGTTGAGGAAATTTATTCGGGGCATAACGTAGTTAAAGCATACAACGGAGGAAAAAAAGCGCGTAAAACCTTTGAGGAAATCAATACTAAATTATTCACGAGCGGCTGGAAATCGCAGTTCATATCCGGCTTGATGATGCCTTTAATGCACTTTACGGGCAATTTGGGCTTTGTGACCGTCAGCATTATAGGCGCGGCGCTTGCGGTTAATAATGTTATCAGCTTCGGCGTTATTGTTGCTTTTATGTTTTATATAGACTTTTTTATGCGCCCTTTATCGCAGTTCGCACAGGTGGCGCAGAATCTGCAAAGAACGGCGGCGGCGGGCGAAAGGGTTTTTGAATTTTTGAGTGAAGAAGAATTGTCTGATGAGCGCGCAAAAACAACCCGTTTTGAGCAAATTAAAGGCGATGTTGAATTTAAAAACGTAAAATTCGGATATGATGAGAATAAAACCATTATTCACGATTTTTCCGCAAATGCGGCGGCGGGTCAGAAAATCGCAATCGTCGGACCTACGGGCGCGGGCAAAACCACCATGGTGAACCTGCTCATGCGGTTCTACGAGCTTGACGGCGGGGAAATTCTGCTTGACAATACGCCAATCAGCTCTGTTACCCGTGAAAACGTCCATGAACAGTTCTGCATGGTTTTGCAGGATACATGGCTTTTTGAAGGTACAATCAGGGAAAATATCGTTTACAGCAAAGAAAACGTGACCGACGAAGAAGTTGTGAAAGCCTGCAAAGCCGCAGGAATCCACCATTTTATTAATACTTTACCGGACGGTTATAACACCGTACTCAACGACAAGTCGAGTATTTCCGTCGGGCAAAGACAGCTTGTGACGATTGCGCGCGCCATGGTCAGAAACGCGCCGCTGTTGATTTTGGATGAAGCCACCAGCTCGGTAGACACGCGCACGGAGGTTTTAATACAGGAAGCCATGGATGCGCTGATGAAAGGCAGAACGTCTTTCGTGATTGCGCACAGGCTTTCAACAATTAAAAACGCCGATTTAATCCTTGTGATGAAGGACGGGGACATCATCGAGAACGGCAAGCATGAGGAATTGTTAGAGAAAGGCGGGTTTTACGCGGAGCTTTATAACAGCCAGTTTGAGCGGGTGTCTTGATTTAAAGATAGTAAAAAATTTCATATAGATTAATTGACAATCCATAGAAATTGTGGTATAATTATATTTATATAGCTATATCTTGATTTCAAGGGAGCGTATTAATGAATAAAACAATCAAATTTATTGATTTATTCTGCGGTATGAGCGGAATGAGAATCGGTTTTGAAAAAGCCCTTGAATCATTGGGTTATACCGGTAATGTTGTTTTTTCTTCTGAAATAAAAGAACACGCCCGGAAAGCATATGCTTTTAATTTTAAAGCCGATAATATTAACGGGGATATAACAAAAATAAATGAAAAAGAAATTCCTGATTTTGATGTTCTTTTAGCAGGGTTTCCTTGTCAAGCTTTTTCAAGTGCAGGAAAAAGATTAGGGTTCAATGATACGAGAGGGACTTTGTTTTTTGATATAGCCCGAATATTAGAATTTAAAAAGCCCGCGGCGTTTTTCCTTGAAAATGTTGATGGGCTTGTTTCGCATGATAAAGGAAAAACTTTTAATAGAATGATTAATATTTTAGAAAATTTCGGATATACTGTTTCATTCTCTGTTTTAAACGGTAAAGATTTTGGTTTGGCGCAATCAAGAAAAAGAATATATATATGCGGAACAAAAAACGGAAAAAGCATTTCATTAAAAAATTTTAAAATTAAAAACAATTATTTATTATCAATTATTGATTATAATATACCGGCGGAAGAAAGTAATTTCACCCGTAAATTATTCACACACTTTGATTTAAACAGTATAATCGGAAAACAAATTAAAGATAAACGCGGCGGGAATAATAATATTCATAGCTGGGATTTTTCTTTAAAAGGAAAAGTTTCGCCCGAACAAAAAGAATTGCTTGAATTGCTTTTAAAACACAGACGTAATAAAAAATGGGCTGATATAATCG
>WRJM01000085.1 GCA_009782265.1 Oscillospiraceae bacterium
CCTTATACAATCCCCCCCAACCCAATTGGGTTACCCCGCCATTATATGCTATTTTTATGGTGTTTTCGCCTTTGTTCAGGTTTAGGTTATATGGGAACAGGCTTTCCTGCCAGTCGTCACCCTCAGGGTAATCGAAAACAAAAACTTCTCCGTTATTCATCTGATACGTATGCGACGCAGTACCCAAAGAAGTCAAATGACAGACGGACATCGCATAAATACCGGCTTCTTCAACATTCACGGTGAAGCTGACCGCTCCGGGCGGCGGGCCTTGGTTCATAAAGCTGACGGTTTCGATTGAAGTGGTTTTTGCCTGCCCTTCAAAAACAGGAGCGGAATCAGCGATTATAAAACGTTCGGGCTCACCGAGGTTCAGCGTAAAAGAGGGCGTAAGCGCAATATTGTATGTTTTAACCGCGCCGTTAAAATCAAATTCCACAACAGCCGTACCGAAAACTGCTTCCGGCTGGGTTATATTTATTTTTACGGCGGTGTTATCGGCAGAAGCTGTGATTTTCGGGATTTGTGTCAGAAAAGCGGGAATTTCAGCATCGCTTTTGTAAAGTTCATATCCGGTAATCCCGTTATCATCTGTTGACCTTACCGGTGTTTCCGGAAGCTCAATTGCTTCACCGTTGACCATAATTTTTACTTCCGGCGGTACGGGACGAATTAGCTCCTTTTGAGACGCGCTGAACCCAAGACCGGTTAAATCAAATGCTCCGCCCTCAGCAACAAGGAAAATTGCGTGCTTTTTATTTAAATCCTTTACAAATTCCGTTACGTCAACTGAGAACTGCGTTATTTCTTCCGCAGAACCGACCGGAACATTAATTTCGCCGATTTTAGTGCCGTTCCATGCGTCGTTATCCCAAGGCCCGTCTAACCAAACATTAATTTTTGCATCTTTATCCGAATTTGTTTTAAGAAACAGGTTTAATTCTGTTTTGTCGTACGTTTCCCTGAAATCGAAATACTTATATCCGATAATGTTCCCGTTGGACACATTGTTAAGCGGGGCGTGGTTGCTCCATATATCAAATGAGTCCGCCTGATTGCCGGTGTTGGAGAGATAACAGGCAATCCCCGCGGAATAATATTGATACGGGTCTAACCCGTAAATATGAAAGCCCTCTGAAGTAACCTCCGCGCCGGTATATTCCGTGCCGTTGCTTGCCTTTGCAGTCCAGATATAATCATCAGCATACGGGTTATAAGCGCGGATAATCACCCTGCCGCCGTCCGCAACGGATTTTTCGTCCCATTCAATATGAACGGGCGCAACCATAGGCTGACGCGCATACCCGAAGCTTCGCGGTGCTCTGTGATAAAACGCATACCACTGGTCATTAATTAACTCAATTCCTCCGTGCGTATTGTGTCCGGAATAGCTCGCGGCAAGCGCATTTCCGTCCTTGTTCAATACAGGTGCGCGTGAATCCACCAAAACGCCGCCGATTCGCCAAGGCCCTAAGGGAGAATCGGCGAACATATACCGAAGTGCCGAATTTGTACTGCCGAGCCCGTAGTCCGGTCCTGAATAGCCGCTGAAAATACAGACATATTTATTCCCGACTTTCCGAATTGAAAAAGCTTCAAAGTAATTGAACAGCAAAAGGTCTTCGTCATCATATACATGCGGATAAGTTGTTCCCTCCGGGTCGCGGATTTTCCCGTAAGCGGAGCTGGTGGGGATAAAGTGGGTTATGCGTTCTGTCCCCGGTCTTACCGAATACATGGTGTTCTGGTCAAGCTCCGCCGCGTATGAGCCTTGCCATCCCCAATAACCGTACGCTCTGAACCCGATTTCATAATCCGGGTCAGCGGGGTCGTCAACATATTCTATGTATACGGCAGGGTCAAACCCCATGACGCTTCCGGGCAATAAATTCCTGCCGTTTTCGGCAAGGTTAATCGGTTCGAAAGGTCCGTCGGGGCGTGTTCCTTTGGCGACCATTGCTTCTCTGCCCGGCCCGCGGCTGTGCGGGTACAGATAATACTCTCTGATGGTTCTGTCCCCGTTTTCATCCCTTCTGAGGACTTCAACCATATCCGGCGCGTACATGACGTCCCATTTTTCGGTTTTCGGGTCTTGAAACGTAAAGATTGAACCGTCGTCACGCCAGTCGGTTAAATCCTCAACAGGCGCAGACCAAGCCCTTATATCAGGGCCGCAGTAACTGGAGAATCTGACGTCGTGAGAACCGATGATGTAAACCCTGTACTTTCCCGGGTTATCGGGGTCTTCAAACACATGCGGCTCTCCGTCCGGCAAATGCTCCCACAACGGCAGATACGGATTGACAGCCGTTACAGGAACAGCTAAAATCACGGGAAGCATACCGATTAATAAAGCGGCGGTAAGAAACACCGAAAGAAGTTTAAATTTTTTCATTTTGCTGTTCTCCTATTAATCATTATTATATTTATGATAACACGGAAGTAAAAAAAAGTCAATTAAATAAAAAGCTCTGTTAGATAACTGTATTGATGTATAAATAATTTATATAATGCGAAGCTTCGCTTCGCAAACGGAGGACTGTACTTTTTGTTCGCACAAAAAGTACCAAAAATGCGCGCCTGCGGCGGGCTACGTCCTCTTATAAAGCAGATTGCTTGCTTGTAAATTTATTCATAGTCAGCTATTCTTTCGGGTTGCGCTCACTGTGAGTAGTTCTTTAATAGGTGTAGGCGTTAATAGGAGGATACGCACTCCGCAGGAGCGTGTTTTGGTTACTTTTGCACGAGCAAAAGTAACAACCCCCGCGGGGAAGTCCCCGCAACCTTCGCATTATAAACATTATATAAAACAAAACACAGCAGGTTTCTGCTGTGTTTTGTTAATTAACAATTTACTTCGATAAATGCTCGCTCAGCGCGGCAATTAAATCTTTCAGCTGGCTTCTCGCAAATTGCCCGTCCGCGCCCGCCGAATCACCCCTACCGCGCATGTTTTCGTGAATCAGCGACGAGAACAGGAACACGGGAACACCTTTCAGTTCCTTATCTTCTTTAATCAGCTTTGTTAGCGTGTGTCCGTCCATCTGCGGCATTTCTATATCGCTGATAACGGCGGCGAGTTCGGTCTTAACGCGGTCAGTGCCTTTAATCGTCCTGATATGCTCCCAAGCTTCTAAACCGTTATAAAATGAATGAATATTCTTGAACCCGACATTTTTAAGCGCGTCAATCAGAACTTTAATTAAAAACGGGCTATCCTCGGCGATGATTAAATGCTTGTTTAAGTCAATCGTACCCGGCACGGTAAACGTGTCAAAGTTCTCCTGCTCATAATCAGAGCCGAAGCTGAGGTCGCAGATAATCTTCTCAAAGTCAAGAATCATAATGATTTTATCTTCAAGCTTCGCCATACCGGTTGTTATGCTTGCGTGCGCGTCCTTATTCACAGACGGCGGTTTTTCAATGGTAGACCATGTAAGCCGCTGTATACCTATAACGGTTGACACATGAAAAGCAACGCTGAACTGTTCAAAGTCGCATACTATAAACAAACCGTTTCCGTGTTCCTCCTGCATGGGCAGTTCCAAAACGACATGCAGGTCAATCACAGTGACTAATTTGTCGCGGTGCATGAAAACGCCTTCAATGGATTCCGGTGAATTCGGAATCGGCGTAAGCTCGGTGAAACGGATGATTTCGCTGACTTTAGCTATGTTAATCCCGAAATACTCGTCTCCCACCAAAAATTCAAGTAGCTGAAGCTCGTTTGTCGAGGTATCAAAAATAATTTCATTTTCCATAATTGCGCACCCTTCCTTCCGTATGCTTTTAATGCCCATACGGATTCTCAGTATATTATACACCAATTTTTAAACAAAAGCAAGCGGTATATGAAAATTTTTCGACATTACACATAAATTTTTTATATATTTATTAAATTTGCTGATAATCTATTGCAAATACAAGGGTTTCATGGTAAAATAAATTATCTGTATTTAAAAAAGGAAACAAAAAAATGAACGCTTATTCCGAAAGAATCAAAAATTTAAAGCCCTCCGCCATCAGAGAAATTTTTAAACATACCGCCGACCCCGCGGTGATTCCGTTCGCGGCAGGGAATCCGTCGCCGGAAGCCTTTCCGGCGGAAAAGCTTGCCGCTATTTCCGCGGATATATTCAGGGAAGAGCCCGTCACCGCGCTTCAGTACGCGGTTTCAGAGGGCTATCCGAAGCTCCGCGAATGGGTAAAGGAAGATTTAACGCAAAAAGACATATTCAAAGCGGGCGACGACGACGTGATTATAACAGCGGGCGCACAGCAGGTCATGGAGCTTGCAACCAAGGTTCTCTGCAACGAGGGGGAAGCAATCATCTGTGAAAATCCGTCCTTCATCGGTTCTTTGAACAGCTTCCGTTCTTATAACGCTAAATTAGTCGGCGTTGATATAGACGAACAGGGTATGCTTCCGGAAAAGCTTGAAGCCGCCCTGAAAGCCAATCCGCGCACGGCTTTCATCTACACAATCCCGAATTTCCATAATCCCACGGGTATTACAACGTCCTTACAGCGCAGAAAGGACATTCTTTCGCTTGCGTATAAATATAATGTGATGATTGTGGAGGACAACCCGTACAGTGAACTGCGTTTTTCGGGGCTTGACATTCCGTCGGTTAAATCCATGGACAAAAAAGGGCATGTGATTTACGCAGGAACATTTTCAAAGACGATTGCACCCGGGCTGAGAGTGGGCTACATGTGTGCGCCGGAAGGAATTGTGCAAAAAAGCATAGCCGCGCTTCAATGCTCCACCGTGCATACGAATATATTGGCGCAGATGATTGCGTACCGCTTTATGACGGGCGTAAATTTAGAGGAATATTTAGAAGAGCTGCGGCTCATATATAAAAGAAAGTGCAATTTAATGCTGAACAGTCTTAAATTTGCTTTTCCGACAGCGGTAAAATTCACCGAGCCGGAGGGCGGTTTGTTTATTTGGGGAACACTGCCCTATAGCTCAGACGGGGATTCGGCGGGATTCTGCAAGAAAGCGATTCAGCATAAAGTCGCGGTGATTCCGGGAAGCGCGTTTTCAATAAAAGAGGGGGAGAAGACCCTTTCGTTCAGGTTGAATTTTTCGACGCCTACGGACGAGCAGATTGAGAGAGGCGTTGAGATTTTAGCGAAGTGTTTTTGATTGCAGATATTTTATATAATGCGAAACTTCGTTTCGCAAACGGGAGACTGTTACTTTTGCTCGTGCAAAAGTAACCAAAACACGCTCCTGCGGAGGGCTACGTCCTCTTATTAGGTGTCAATCCTACTTTAAACCTAATCATAGTCAGCGTAAACTTATCTGTAGCAGTCATTGTGTATAATCTTATAAGAAGGAATCTTTTGAAAAAAAGGATAAGCTCGCCGCAGGCGCGTGTTTCTTTGGTTCGTTTCTTTGCACGAGCAAAGAAATGAACGTCCATCGTCAAGCGAAGCGGAGCTTCGCATTATAAACACACGGAGGAGAACCCCCATGTCAAACCCAAAACGATTTTTAAGCGGCATACAGCCGACCAACATCCCCCATATCGGCAACTATTTCGGTGCGATTAAAAACTGGGTGAAATCGCAGGACGAGGGTGCGCTGGAAGCCTTTTATTTCATAGCCGACCTGCATGCTATTACCGTCAGGCAAGACCCGCTAAAGTTCAAAGAGCAGATAATGGACTGTTATTCCTTGCTTGCGGCGGCGGGCTTAGACCCCGATCTTGAAAAAACCGCGATATTCGCGCAGAGCCATGTTCCGGAACATTCAGAGCTGGCATGGCTTCTCGGTTGTTTTACGCAGTTCGGCGAACTTTCGCGCATGACCCAGTTCAAAGAAAAGTCCGAAAAAAGCAAGGAAGGCGAAGTCAATGTCGGCTTGTTCAGTTATCCCGTGCTTCAGGCGGCGGATATTTTATTATATCAAGCGAATTATGTACCGGTCGGAAAAGACCAGAAACAGCACCTTGAATTAGCAAGGAATATCGCCGCCCGATTCAATCAGGCGTATAATGACGATGTGTTTACCATGCCTGAACCTTATATTACGCAAAATACCGCAAAAATCATGTCCCTGTCAGACCCGCTCAAAAAAATGTCTAAATCCGACAGCAATCCGAATTCCTGTGTATTTTTGCTTGACGATAAGGACACGGTGATTAAAAAATTCAAGCGTGCCGTCACGGACAGTGAAGCAAGGGTTGAATACCGCGAAAACGATGAAACTAAAGCCGGCGTGAATAATCTGATGTCGATTTACGGTGCGGTAACGGAAAAAAGCTTTTCCGACATTCAAAAGGAATTTGACGGCAGGGGCTACGGGGATTTTAAAACAGCGGTCGGCGAAACGGTTTTTGATATAATTAAGCCGATACAGGAAAAGTATTATACTTTAAGAAGTGATAGAACCTATATAGACACCCGCATGAAAAAAGGCGCGGACAAAGCCGCAAAAGCCGCCCGCCCCACGCTTTGCAAGGCAAGGGAAAAAATAGGATTTTTACATTATATTATATAAATTCAACCGCTGTTTTTCCCAGTACAGCCGTAAAAGCGCGGCGGCTACCCGACATTCCGCCGCAAGTTCGCGGCTGTCTGACGGTTCTTCGGCGAAGCACCGTATACGTGCCAAGGATTCCGTAATTTCCGCCACATTATCCCTGTCCATAATCAAAAAGCGGCGTCTTCTGAAATCAAGCCATAAATCGTCGGCTTTTTCGGCGGCTTCAAGCGCGGAAACAAAATCGCCCTCAGAAAAGCTGTACGCGACAAATTCAACTTTATTCAACAGCTTGGACGTTGTGCTGACAATGTATAAATAACTGCACGCTGTCAATGCACATAACGCGATGAATAAAATGATACAAAGAATTAAACGCTTCATAAAACCCCTACAGTTTTCTTTCCACAAGATAATAATTCCCGTTTTCGTCCGCAGTAAGCAAAAACACGCGGGAAAGCGGAATATTTTTTTCATAAAGCACGCGCCGAAGCCATTTTTCGTCAAGACCGGCTTCCGCGAGCGCCTGTTTGTTGGCAACACCGTCGCTTACGGCTAAAACGGGCGGGTTTTCCGAAACCGCATCTGTTTCTGTTTTTTCAAAGAAATTAATTTTACCGGTAGTTTCGGCGATGGCGTACTGCACCTTTGTTATATCAAAAATACCGTTATCGCGCATGGCTTCCATTAAATCCTGAATGGTATACCGGAGGTTCTTCATTTCTTTCTGGTCAATTTCGCCGTTTTTGATAATAATACGCGGACTGCCTGTTACGATACGGCGGATTTTATCTGACCTGAGCGCGAAAACGGTAACAAAAACATCAAGGCAGACGATTGCAAGAATCGGGATTACCCCCGACATCATAGGCAAATCGGGGTCTTCAAGCGCCAACGTGGCAATGTTTGAAATCAGAATCGTTGTAACAAGCTCGGACGGCTGAAGCTCACCGAGTTGTTTTTTCCCCATAAGACGGACAGCGAAGATGATGAGCGCGTGGAGAAGAATGGTTCGGATGAGAATAATCGGCATGGGAATAGTTTAACCGGAAAATGGGAGAATATGATACTAATCCCTCATTAAAAGCTTTCTAAAAAATCCGTACAAAAACCCATAAATGCAAGCTTTTTGTACGAATTTTTAAGAGCTTTTATAATCGGTATTAGTATGAAAAGTGCCGCTTTTGTAAAAACAAGGGCGGCTTTTCCCCTGTTAAAAAGCTTTTAATAGGGGAAACATGCAATCATCTGCATAAATGAAACTATTCATTGTATTGCACTGTCATGTTATGTTATGATAAATATAGCAAATTAATTTGAAAATTGCACTAATAAACAGGCATAAAAACCCATAAATCAAAGCTTTTCATACCTGTTTATCGGGTATTTTTTAAGTTAATTAACTATATATAATCAAAATCAACAACAGGAGGGAAAATAAAATGAGCATAGGAAGACCTATCGTAACAGCGAAAGGTATGATAGAGCCATATGCGGTAACAGTATCGGGGAATACCGCAGAATTTGATGCTTCTTGGCATTTATTTAAGAGTCGATTCAAGGAAAGCTCAGATGACGTAAAAGCTATTACTTTATCAAGTGACAAATTCGCTTCTTTTGATTCATACGGAAACGCATTAGAACCGAACAACGCGTGGGTCAAAATTCAAGTACAGCCGCCGTGTATCATCAGAACCATAAAATGGCA
>WRJM01000086.1 GCA_009782265.1 Oscillospiraceae bacterium
GGCGTAACGATACAGCAAATGGCAGAGGGCATTGACACGGGCAATATTTTACTTTCGGAAAAATGTAAAATAGAAAATAATATGAACGCTTCGGAGCTTCATGATATATTGAAGGAAATCGGCGCAAGGCTTATTGTCAAATTTACGGAAAACCCCGAGGAATATATTAAAAATAAAACCGCGCAGGATAATTCTTTAGCGACTTACGCGCCTTTAATCACAAAAGAGATGAAGAAAATCAACTGGAGCAAATCCGCGCTTGAAATTTTTAATTTTATCAGAGGGTTATCCGGCGAAGCGTTTACATTTTTAAATAATAAAAGATTAAAAATATTTTCTTCCGAAATAATTAATAATTCTGAGGAATATAATCAAGAACCGGGCACAATATACAATGGACAGTTAAACGGATTTGATATTATCTGCGGGGACGGGAAACTTCTGCGGCTTTTTGAAATACAGCTTGAGGGTAAAAGCAGAATGAAAGCGGACGAGTTTCTGCGCGGCTTTAAAATTAATGCAGGAGATTGTTTGGAAAAATAAATTTTTCAAACGGGAATTTTGCAGCGCAAAATTCCGGGAAGGAATGATTTAAAACATGGAAATTTTAGAATTTTTTATTGAAAATTATTACGCGGCGACGTTTTTATTAATCGGTACGATTGTATTTGCGACGATTATGTCGCTGAATGTTAAAGCAACATTTTCAAAGTACGAGAAAATCCGCTCAAAAAACGGTGTTCCCGCGCATATTATCGCACGGCAGATTTTAGACAGCAACGGGCTTTACAACATTGCTGTCGTGCCGTTCCGCGGGAAGCTCACCGACCATTATGACCCGCGGAAGCAGATTGTTGCACTTTCCGAAAGCGTTTACAACAGCACGTCCGTCAGCGCAATCGGCGTTGCCGCGCACGAGTGCGGACACGCCGTCCAGCACGCAAAAGAATATACGCCCATAAAAATACGCACTGCGATTGTACCTGTTGTGCAGATTGCGAATTATACATGGATGTTTATGATTATTATCGGCATGTTTATGTATCTGCCCGGCATGATTAATATAGGGATTGCGTTTTTTACAATTTCAGCGGTTTTTCAGCTTGTGACGCTTCCCGTGGAATTCGACGCTTCAAAAAGAGCAATGGCAACCATTGAACAGCAGAATATCCTTGATAAAACCGAGCAGAAGGGTGCGCGGAAAACCCTTTCCGCCGCCGCCATGACTTATGTCGCGGCTTTCCTTGTTTCATTAGCACAGCTGATACGGCTCTTGGCACTTGCAAACCGGCGCAGATAAGTTCTGCTTAAATTAATTTAAAGGACACCGACATGACACAATCAAGGAAAACAGTGCTTGAACTGCTCATAAGAATGGAGCAGAGCGGGGCTTATTCCAACATCATATTGGATAATACCTTTTCGCGGGACAAGCTTGCACCCCGCGACAAGGCTTTTGCCGCCGCGCTGTTTTACGGGGTTCTTGAACGGAAGATGACGCTTGATTTCCTGATTCGCGCTTATTCTGAAATTGAATTTGACAAGCTTTCATGCGAAACCGTGCAGATTTTACGCATGGGTTTTTATCAGCTTCTGTATATGGACAGCGTACCGGAAAACGCCGCCGTGAACGAATCCGCCGACATTTCTGACCGCAGCTCTAAGGGGTTCATCAATGCAATCCTGCGCAATTTTATCCGCGACGACATGGTTATTGATACAAGCGGTTTATCGGACGAAGCCAAGCTTTCCGTAGAATATTCATGCCCTAAGTGGCTTATTAAAAAATGGACGGCGGCTTTCGGAGAAGAAACAACGCTTGAAATACTGAAAGGGACTCTTGGCAGACCGCCGGTTTATCTGCGGGTGAACACGCTTAAATTCCAAACACCGGACGTCATTGCCGCGCTTATTAAAGAAAAATTCGACGTAAAAACGAACGCAGTTTTAGACGACTGCATTGAACTTGAGCGTATCGGCGACAAGAGCATAGAACTTTCAGACGCTTACCGTAAGGGAATGTTCCACGTGCAGGATATATCTTCTCAGCTTTGCTGTAAGCTGACGCGCCCGGGGTTCAACCAAACCGTCATTGACCTGTGCGCCGCGCCGGGCGGAAAAAGCTTCACCATGGCGCAGATGATGAACAACAGAGGGAAACTGATTTCCTGCGACCTTTACAGCGGGAAGCTTTCGCTGATTGAAAACGGCGCGAAACGTTTAGGGTTAGAGGTAATCAAGCCGTTTCAAAATGACGCTTTGATTTATAACTCCAACTTTCCGCAAGCTGATACGGTTTTATGCGATTTGCCCTGTTCCGGGCTCGGCGTAATCCGCCGCAAGCCTGAAATTAAATATAAACCCATGAAAACCCTTGAAGGGTTGCCCGAAACCCAGCGAAAAATCCTTTCCGCCGCCGCCGCTTACGTAAAACCTAACGGTTCGCTGATTTACTCAACCTGTACATTAAATCCGGATGAAAACGAAGCAGTTGCCGATGATTTTCAGCTTGAACACCCTGAATTTTCGCCGTATATTGTCCCTGTCGGGATTGCGGGGATTCCCGACGCTTCAAGATATAATCTTTTTCCGCACATCACGGGCGGCGACGGATTCTTTATCGCCATATTCAGAAGAAAATCAGATTAAATTATGAAAAAAGATATACTTTCGCTTTCTTTTGAGGAGCTTCAGGGTGAAATAAGCGCAATCGGTGCGGAAAAATTCCGGGCAGGGCAGATTTTTGACTGGCTTCATGTCAAAAAAATTACAGCGTTTTCTGAAATTACGAACATTTCAGCGCAATTGCGGCAGAAACTGACTGAAACTTTTTGGTTAAATGCGCTGACGATTCAGAAAAAGCTTATTTCTAAATCAGATAACACGATTAAGTATTTATATAAACTACATGACGGTGAAAGCGTTGAAACCGTGCTGATGAAGTATCATCATGCTGACAGTTTATGCATTTCAACGCAGGTCGGCTGCAAGATGAACTGCGCGTTCTGTGCGTCGGGCGCAAACGGGTTTATCAGGAATCTTACACCTGCGGAAATGCTTCTGCAAATCTACGAAACCGAGAGGGATAATAAAAATAATGCGTCCGCCGGTTCGACGGTCGGGAGCTTGGTTTTAATGGGAATCGGCGAACCGCTTGATAATTTTGACAATACCGTAAAATTTTTGCAGATTCTTTCTGAAAAAAACGGCAGGAATATGAGCTTACGGCATGTTTCGCTTTCAACCTGCGGACTTGCGGACAGAATAGACGAGCTTGCGGAATTAAAATTGGGGCTGACGCTTTCCATTTCGCTTCACGCGGCGGATGATGAAACCCGCAGTAAAATTATGCCGGTAAACAATGCTTTTAATATAGAAAGATTAATAGATTCCTGCAAGAATTATTTTGAAAAAACCGGCAGACGCATTAGTTTCGAGTACGCTTTAATTAAAAATGTCAACGACAGCGTTAAAGATGCGGAGAAACTTGTAAAGCTTATAAAACCGCTTCACGCACATGTTAATTTAATTCCGTTTAATTATATAAATACAGAAAAAAATAAAAAATCTGAAAATATAAAAGAATTTCAAGTTTATTTAACAAAAGCCGGAATCAACGCAACAATCCGCAGAACGCTCGGTTCTGACATAAACGCGGCGTGCGGGCAGCTGCGGATTGCGTCACAAAATAACAATTTGTAACAGAATTGTAAACAATTTTTCCTTGTTTTATCACAAAAGTGTAGTATAATGATAATTGAGCAGACATTTGTCTGTTGAAATGATTGAGGTCATTTATGAAAGTATATACGAAAACGGACATCGGTCAAAAAAGAACCGAAAATCAAGACCGCGTCTGGTCGTCCGCGATTGAGGACGGCGCGGCGGCTGTGATTTTATGCGACGGAATGGGCGGCGAGAACGCCGGAAGCTTCGCCAGCGAAACGACGGTGAACTTCATTTCTGAGCGCGTCAAGCGCGGTTTCCGCTCTGATTTAAGCCGGAATTCAATCCGCAATCTGCTGATAACTTCGGTTACATCTGCAAACACTTTGGTTTTTGATTTGGCGGAGCGTAATTCGGAAATGCTCGGCATGGGGACGACTTGTGTCGCCGTGATTGCTTACAGCGGACGAGCGTATATTATAAACGTCGGCGACAGCAGGCTTTATCACGTTTTCGGAAATAACATACAGCAGATTACCAAAGACCACTCTTACATAAACAAGCTGATTGAGGACGGGCAAATCACGGAAGAGGAAAGCAAAACCCACCCGAAGCGCAACTGCCTGACCCGCGCTGTCGGCGCAGAAGCAATGCTGACGCCGGATTATTATGAAATAGATTTACAGGACGATTCGATTCTTATGCTCTGCTCGGACGGGCTTCACCACGCTTCCAGCGATGATGTCGCGATTGCGGAAATTATTGTAAACAACCCGCTTCATAAGGTCTGCGACAAGCTGATTGAATACGCGCTTGAAACAGGCGGACGGGATAATATCACGGTTGCGGTGGTTTCGGTGAAGTGATAATATTATTACACATAACGTTTCGGATTCGGAACGCATAAATGCGTTCCCTACGTTCAAATTATAAACATTTTCTGTTATAAAAATAACCCATATAAAAAAGGAATGATTTACGCATGGACAATAACATCGGAAAAAAATTAGACGACAGGTATGAGCTTCTTGAGCTGATTGGCGTCGGCGGTATGGCAGATATTTATAAAGCCCGCGACATCGTTGAGGATAAAATCGTCGCCGCGAAAATCCTCAAAAACGAGCTTGCTGAAAGCGAAGATTTTCTGCGCCGTTTCAGAAACGAGAGCAAAGCGATTGCTCTGTTGTCACACCCGAATATTGTTAAAATTTTTGATGTGGGCTTTAACGATAAGGTTCAGTTTATCGTCATGGAACACATAGACGGGATTACGCTGACCGAGTATATTGAACGGCAGGGTGTCTTAAAATGGCGGGACGCACTGCATTTTATCACGCAGATTTTACGTGCGCTTCAGCACGCCCATGACAGGGGTATTGTTCACCGCGACATAAAATCCCAGAACGTCATGCTTCTGCCTGACGGGACGATTAAAGTGATGGATTTCGGGATTGCGCGCTTTAACCGCGAAACCGATAAGACCATTTCCGAAAAAGCCATAGGTTCAGTGCATTATATCAGCCCCGAACAGGCAAAGGGCGAAGCCACCGACGAAAAGAGCGATATTTATTCGGTGGGTGTTATGCTGTTTGAAATGCTGACGGGCAGAAAACCTTTTGACGGGGATAACCCCGTGTCGATTGCACTTATGCATATGCAGGCACAACCGAAAAAGCCGACTGACATTAACAGCTCCATTCCGGACGGATTGGAAGAAATCACACTTAAAGCCATGCAGAAAGAACCCGTCAAGCGTTATCAAACCGCAGGCGAAATGATTAACGATATAGACGAGTTCAAGAAGAATCCCAGTATTATTTTTGAATATAAGTATTTTTCAACTGAGCAAAACGCGAAATACTTTGATAAAACGCCCTCAACCGCGCCTATTGCGCCTGTTCCGGAAAAGAAAAGCGGAAAAACAGAACCGGTAGTAAAAAACGAAGCGATTGCTGTTAAGAATGATGATTTTGATGATGAAGACGATTATGACGATTATTACGACGAAGTGGTAGAGCGACGTTCTCCGTTGCTGTCAATTCTTTTTGCCACTGCCTCGGTCTTTGTGATTATGGCGGCATGGCTGATTTTTACAATTGTTACAGGCACTTTAGGGGAATCCAATGAAACGGAAGGCGGCGAAAAAATAAGCGTACCTAATTTTGTCCGCAAGGATTATGAAGAGGTATTAAGGCAATACCCCAATCTCAACTTCCGTGTAGAGCAGGAAAATTCCAACGAATACGAGAGCGGGCAAATCATGTGGCAAAGCGTACAGGCAGGAACTTCAATTAAAGCAAGCCAGCAGATTGAAATTAAAATCAGTAAGGGTCCCGCCATGGTTGAGGTGGATAATTATGAAGGCGGCGTGCTTCATGTGGACGAGGTGACGAGAAGGCTTAAAAACCGCGGGCTGAAATGGAAAATGGTGAGCATGGAAAGCGACACTGTTCCGGTCGGTTATGTGATTAAAACATCACCCACAGCCGGTTCGATGGTTGAAAAAGATACTGTTGTTACGCTTTGGGTAAGTCTTGGCACCGGATACGGCACAACCAATGTTCCCGACCTTTTAAACCTTAAAAAAGAACGGGCGGAAGAACACGCGGTTATGTATAAAATTGTTCTTGTGATTGTAGAAGAATATAATGAGGAAGTTGACGCGGGCATTGTTTTTTGGCAGGAATTCGATTATATGACACCGATAGAACTCAATTCGCTGATGGAAATAAAAGTAAGCCTCGGACCGCGCCCGAGCAGGGACGCTAAAATCGAGCATAATATAAGCGCGGGACGGACGGGTGATTATCGTTTTGAATTTTATCTGAACGGCGAATTGCAGACGCGGCTTACCAAGGTGCAGGATATTGCATTGAATCAAAAGATTTTATGGGAATTCACGGGTACGGGAAGCAATCAAAGCTATGCAATTAAAATCACGTCAATAATTACAGGGAAAAGCGCAATCTTCTGCGAATATATTTATGACTTCACAGGTGATGAGGTAACAAGGGAGCGGGTTCAGTGGAATGACCGTATTTTCTCCGAAATAAGCGTTCCCGATGAACCTGTCACACCTGACCCTCCTCCTGACGACCCGCCGCCCGACGACCCGACCGATAACCCTGACCCGAATCCTGAAGACAACGGCGATGGTAATGAAAACGGCGAGGAGTAATGATTGACTGATTTAAAGAAAACAACAGGGAAGATTATAAAATCCGTCGGGGGATTGTTTCATGTTGAAACAAATAACGGCGTTATTCCGTGTACGGCTAAGGGTTTGTTCAGATTAAAAGAAATTGCGCCCTGCGCCGGGGACAACGTAGTCATTGAAACTGATAATAACTGCGAGCCGGTTATTACAGAAGTGCTTCCCCGTAAAAACCACATTATACGGCCGCCGCTCGCGAATATTGACGCCGCCGTCATTGTTATTTCAACAGTTGAGCCGTCGCCGAACCGTTTAATTTTAGATAAGCTGATTGCTATATTTGAAAACAAAAGCATTGAACCTGTACTGCTTTTTACGAAAACAGACAAAAAAGAAGAGAAGGATTTAATAAAGATTTATCAGAAAGCGGGATTCACGGTGTTTTCCGTTAGTAATGAAAGCGGCGAAGGATTAGATTCATTACGCATGTATTTGCAAAACGGATTTGATTTTAATTTAACATATGCGTTGATTGGGAACACCGGCGTGGGCAAATCCAGTACACTGAACAGTTTATTTCCGGAACTTGCGCTCGAAACAGCCGAAATCAGCAAAAAACTCGGACGCGGAAAACACACCACAAGGCAGGCGGAGCTTTTTAAATGCACTAATACTAAAACAACAGGCGGGTATATTGCTGATACACCGGGATTTTCCACGGTTGAAGCGGCAAGGTACGGGAAGTTGGATTCCGCGGAGGCTGCTTCTTGTTTCAGGGAATTTATTCCTTATATTGACAAGTGTAAATTCACGGGTTGCCGCCATGTTAAAGAAGAAGGATGTGCGGTGATTTCGGCTAAGGAAGAAGGCATAATCAGCGGGAGCAGATTTGAAAGTTATATAAGAATTTATGAAAACGCAAGGGCAGAGGAGAGGAATTATAAATAAAAACAAAAAATGTTTTTGCAATTTATTACGGCAAAACGATTGACAAATCAAATAAAATATGGTATAATGCTTTTTGTAAAGCTTTTTAGCTTTTTATTAATATGCGCCGTTAGCTCAGCTGGATAGAGTGTCTGGCTACGAACCAGAAGGTCGGGAGTTCGAATCTCTTACGGCGTGTTTTTGTACTTTACTTGCGAAGTGCTTACCGCTTATTACGTCTGCGTTTACGTTAGACGTAATTTTTATGCCCTAATTGATTTACTATAATCATTTAACTTGAATAACCGATAAAGATATGATATAATAAAAGCATGAGTTATGATATAAAATTACGCCGTCGAGCAATAGAGTATTGGAAAGACGGACACACAAAACTTGAAACAGC
>WRJM01000087.1 GCA_009782265.1 Oscillospiraceae bacterium
TTATCAGCATGGATTGTTGAAAGAATTGTATGTCCAGATGAAATAGAGTTACGAACCGCCATAACTGCTTCTGCACTACGTACTTCAGACAGTAGTATCCAAATAGGATTTTGTCTCATACAGGTAACCAACACTTCTGAGTAGGATGCAATATTATTAGTTTTCATCGCTACTATATCTCGGTGAGGAAATATTCGATCTAAATGGGGTTCTAATGAATCTTCATTCGTTATTAATTTTTCATTTTTTTTAGTATAATTAAATAAGAGAGCGTAAATAAATCGGAGGGTTCATTATGCCGGGGAAAATATTAATTGTTGACGACGAAAAGAGCAATCTTGACGTTTTGATTCATGTGCTTAAAAACGATTATACCGTTTATCCTGCGAAATCGGGGGAAGCCGCTTTAAAAAGAGCCGCCGATATTATTCCGGATTTAATTCTGCTTGACATCATTATGCCGGATATGAACGGCTTTGAAGTTTTGGTTCAGCTTAAAAACGATGAACTGACCGAACACATTCCCGTTATTTTCATAACCGGTCTTTCCAACGCGGAGGACGAAAAGCGCGGATTGGTATTAGGTGCGGCGGATTATATCACTAAACCTTTCAATAACGAAATCGTTAAGGCAAGAGTTAAAACGCAGATTCAAATTGTTAAGCAACTCCGTGTAATTGAAGAATTCGGCATGATTGACGAAATCACGCTGATTCCGAACAGAAAAAGCTTTGATGTTCAGCTTAATTTGGAATGGGCGCGGGCAATCCGGGAAAAGAACCCTGTCAGTTTAATTATGATTGACATTGATGAATTCGACAATTTTAAAAACACATACGGACGCGACGAAAGCGACGAGCTTTTAATGAAAGCGGCGAATGTTATTAAAAACACGTTAAAACGGACAACTGATATTATGACCCGTTACGGTGGAACGGTGTTTGCAATTATTTTATCCAACACGCCTAAAGAGGGCGCGGTAAAAGTTGCGGAAGAAATCAAGAAAAACGCGGATAAAATTACTTTTGATGAAAAAGAAGAAAAAATCACTTTCAGTATCGGGGCTTCAACCATGACGCCTACAAAAGATGATACCATTTCCTGTTTCGTGCTTCAGGCGGACAGAAACTTGTATAAGGCTAAGGAAAAAGGGAATATTGCGTATTATTAATTGTAAAGAACCCCCGCTTGTTTTTAAACAAGCGGGGGTTCTATAGTAAATTAACTTGAAAATTGCACCAATAAACAAGCATAAAAACCCATAAATTAAAGCTTTTCATGCCTGTTTATTGGGGATTTTCTAAGTTAATTAACTATATTTTTAATACATTTGAACAGGTTTCTGCGCGTTTTTGAGTAAATTAAATTGTGCACGGAATTGCAGATACGCAATGCAGAATAAAATACCTGGACTGAATCCGAGCAGACTTCTCAATAAACTTACAGGTTCTACACCGTCTAAATTACTGAGCAAGGCAAGCAGGCTGATGAATGAAAAACCTGCTCCGATAAAAACGAAAACCGGTAAAACAACATTGAACTTAATCATGTGAATGTTGTTTGTTCCTCCGTTTATAATCGCTTTCATGTTTTTAATGATTTTGAAAACGGCAGTGTTGTAAAGGATAAAAATAACGGCAACGGGAACGATTGTAATAAGAACGATAAAGAAAATGACAATTCCGACGGTGCTTTCTCCTTCTGATGATAAAAACACCATAAGTAAAATCCCGACAACTAAAATAACGGCGATTATAAACATCTGCATGATAAACTGGAAAATGTAAACCCCTTTTACAATACTGAAGCCTGTTTTATTCAAAACAGCGTCCGGTCGGCGGTTACTGCACGCAACGTAAATCAGCCACATGCCGATACAAACTAAAATACCCGGGAGCAGAGCGGCAAACGATGAAACTTTAAATGCGATTTCAAGCTCCGAAACAATATCCTTCAACGAGCTGAACATATCTCTGAATTCAGCTTTCACCGTGTAAATATCTTCGCCGATGGCTTCAAACAGTTCACTGAAAGAGCCGTCCAATAAATCCATCGTTTGGTACTCAATATCGGAAATGCTGTTATATAATGTGTTTTTCGGCGAAACAACCGTGATAATTGAAAAAAGAAGCGAAAGGCTCAGCAGGATTAATCCGGTAATAAACAAGGCAGATGAGCCGTTTCTTTTAACTAAATTAACGGCGGGGTCGTTGTGGTGGCTTGCCGGCTGTACATGCTCGTAATTTACCGGATGGTCCAAATACCCCGGCTGCTGACCGAAAGCCGGTTGCTGACCAAAAGTCGGCTGCTGGAATGATGAATAGTACGAAACAGGCGGAGGTTGTTGATACGTAGGAGGCTGTTGATATGTAGGCGGTTGTCCCCCCGCATCATTCCACATTTTTACCTGCGATTCCTGCCATGTTGTGGTATCAGCCGGATTTTGAGGTTGTTGTGCGGGTGTTGCTTCTGCCCGCGCTCCGCACTGCGGGCAGAAAGGGTCGTTTCCGTTAAGCTCATACCCGCAAGTTATGCAATATTTCATCAGTCATCATTCTCCTTATTAAATCCGGAGCAAAACTGCATATAAACCACAGCCATCATAACCATGCCGATTATGCGGACAATGCCAATCCAATCGCCTACCGTAGCGTTGCCTGCCGAAACGAGAATGATTCCCAGCTCTAAAACCGCGGCAATAAAGACAATTTTCGATAAAAGACCGCTGAAATTTCCGTCAGGTTTTCCGGTAGTGATAATGGTGTTAAGATTGTTTGTAATTTTCGATACTTCTAAGAAAATTAAAACATTAAGCCCCGTGACGCCGACGGCAATCGCGCCTTTCAGAATATCGCCGCCCGAGAATCCCATTAAAGCAAGAGCGCCGGAACCCAATACGGTCAGAAGCGTACCGAATTTAACAATCGCAAATCCGGGCGCGCTTTTACGCGGGCTGTCTATACCGGAAAGAGAACCGAAGTTCAGAATCAGACCGACTGTCAGCAGTAAAACCGGCAGAAGCATAACGGTATAAAACAATGCGTTTATATTTTCAAACATGCTTGCTGTGCCCTTTGTGACTGCGTTTACGTTAAATAAAACCGAGAAGATAGAAGCAAACAGGAACAATACCACACCCAGCATAAATAAAGGCGATTTTCCGCTTTTACTTACTAATTCGATATAATCCGCCGAATCCTCATCGCCTTCTTTTACGGATTTTTCTGCTTTTACGGGCTTCTCCTCTTTCGCCGGTTTCGCTTCTTTTACGGGTTTTTCCGCTTTTACCGGTTTGGGTTCTTTTGCCGGCTTTTCTTCCTTCGCGGGCTTTTCCGGTTTCGGAGGTTCAACAGGCTTAGGTTGTTCTGCGGGTTTAGGCGGTTCTAAAGGTTTAGGAGGTTCAACAGGTTTAGGAGGTTCTACGGGTTTAGGAGGTTCTACGGGTTTCGGTGGTTCTACAGGCTTTGGAGGTTCAACAGGTTTAAGCGGTTCAACCGGCTTTGGAGGTTCTTCTTCCTGCACTTGTTTCCAAGGCGGCGGAGGCGTTTCTTTAACCGCATTAAAGTTTTCGCCGGCTTGCGGTTTATCTGCTTTTTCTTCCGGTACGGCTGAAACAGGGGGTACGGAAAGTTCCGCTTCCGCTTCCGCTAAAGCAAGCTCTAAATCTGACAGTTCCGAAACCGGTTCGGGTTCGGGAACAGGCTCAGGTTCAGGTTCAGGCGTAAAGACTTCCAATTCCTGAATTTCATCTTCTTTTGCGGGTTCAGAAATATCCGAAGAGGAAATAATAAAATCAGATAAATCATCGTCGGGTTCTGAATTAACAGGGGTTGCGACGGGCTTTGACGACGGCACGGGTATCGGTTTCGGGACATAACCGATAACTGCCGGCGTATTCGTATCCTCTTCGGTTTCATTACCTGCATAGGTTCTTGAATCAATGATTTCATCCGAACCGCAGTTATAACAAGACGCACCCGGTTTAAACTGTACGCGTCCACAGCTTTTACAAAGTTTCATAATTTAACCTTTTCCTTATAAATACTGAGTTTTTAATAATTAATTATTTATAAAACGCTGATTTTCCAAACAAAGGCAGGGGCTGAAGCGTTTTTTTGCTTGCGTTGCCGATGCCGATGAGTAAAAATATTATGTAGAACGCTAAAATACCCGAATCAAATATAATCTTGATGATAAAGCCGGCAGTTCCGTTGAAAAAGTTATTGCTGAATCCATAAGCGGTTTCTTCTTTAATGATAGCGATAAACTCACCGATATAATAAAATACCGAGAACAACAATTCGCGCACCGCAAGCAGTCCCGCTGTCATAATCGAAAGCATGATTCCCTGTCCGGCGTGGAAACGCACTAACGGGTCGTCCTTGACTTCTTTATTGAATAAAGCCGCAAGCCAAAAAATAAACACATAGGAAAGCTTTGCAGCACCAACCTTAGGGTCTTTCGGCGCGGGCGGCGCGTAAAACTGCTGCGGGGGCATTTGCTGCTGCATCATTGGGGGCGGCATTTGCTGTTGTGGCATTTGCTGCTGCATTTGAGGGGGCGGCATTTGCTGTTGCATCATTGGGGGCGGGGGTGGGGGCATTTGCTGTTGTACAGGCTGTTGGGGCTGAGCCTGCGTACAGCCGCATACCATTCCGTCGGGTACATTATTTCCGCATTTTGGGCAAAACATAATTGTTTTCCTCCTGAAAATTTTTATTTCTTTGTACTATATATGCTTATTCTACTATATTCAATATAAAAAGTAAAGAGTATTTTGAAAAATTTGTTTAATTTTTTCAAAATTTCTGAAAATTTGCTAAATATTACTTGACAACACGTAGTAATGTATGCTATACTAAAATTACTTCGCATAACGTACATCTTATAATGCAGTAAATTTTCTAAAGGAGTTGGAAGGGGGAGTATTTGTGATAAGCAGTGAAGTTATCCGCGGGTATATAGACCTCATTATCCTCTGTGTACTGCGCGGTGGCGAATCTTATGGGTATGAAATCGGAAAATCAGTCCGCGAAATCACTGAGGGTGAATACTCAATAAAAGAAACCACGCTTTATTCGGCATTTTCGCGTATGGAGAAAGCGGCGTTGATTGAGTCATTCCCGGGCAGTATCACGCACGGAAAGCCGCGGACTTATTACCGTATAACCGCCAAAGGGCGCGTGTTTACGGAAGAAAAGCGGGAAGAATGGGAATTCACCAAGAAAATCATTACTAAATTCATTGAAAAAATATTTAAACCGGAGGAAAATAATTATGGAAGCAATTAAAACCTATCTTAACAATGTTTTTGCGGCGTTCCCGCAGAATGAGCAAATCATTAAACTTAAAAGTGAAATGCTTGCGGACATGGAAGAAAAATATCATGCGCTAAAGAAAGAGGGCAAAAGCGAAAACGAAGCGGTCGGCAATGTAATCGCAAATTTCGGCAGTATAGATGAAATCACAGCCGAGCTCGGATTAACCCCTGCGGAAGAAAAAGACGATAACAGCATATATCTGACCCGCGACAAAGCAATTGAATACTTAGAGCAGACCAAGAAAAGCGGCTTCGGGTTGGGAATCGGCGTATGGCTGATTATGATTGGCGTTGCGCTTATGCTTTTAATCGGCGGGGTTGATGCGGCAGAAAGACCGGGGGACATTATAAACACAGTAAAAGAAAGCGTAATTAAAGGTGAGGGCGATTTTCAAGGTGCGATGGGTGTTTTTGTGCTTCTTATGTTTATTGCGGGTGCTGTGCCGATTTTTATTGTGAACGGCTTAAAAATAGCGCGTTACGAAAGTTTTGAAAGAAGCAGGATTAAACTTGACGCGGCGGTGCAAAGCGAAATAGAACAGCTTGACGCTAAGTTTAATTCACGCTTTGCTATGCAAATCGCAGGCGGGGTTGTATTAATTCTGTTTGCTGTCGGGTTGTTTATCCTTTTCGGCGTAATGGTCGGCGACAGGCTTCAGGTTGTATTGCTTTCGGTTATGCTTATATTAATCGGCTTTTCTGTTTTTATGTTCATAACGGCAGGTATGCTTAAAAGTGCTTATGATAAACTGCTCGGAAAAGGGGATTATACTTTTGATTATAAAAAGAATTACGGAAAAATGGAAAGAATCATCGGTACAATTGCGGCGTTTTTCTGGCCGCTTATCGTAGCGGCATACTTGCTTTGGAGCTTTATCTGGGACGCATGGAATATAAGCTGGGCGATTTGGCCTATTGCAGGGCTTATATTCGGGGCAATTTCGGGGGCTATCGGCGCGTATTATTCAATCGGCGATGATAATAAATAAAGCTCTTTTATAAACATTTTGCTCGTATATCAATACAAAAGTCTAACAAAACACTTTACAAACTGCTGAATTTTTGTTATACTAATACCGATTATAAAAGCTCTAAAAAATCCGTACAAAAAGCTTGCGTTTATGGGTTTTTATGCGGATTTTTTAGAAAGCTTTTAATGAGGAATTAGTATCATTATGTAGAAAAAGAGAACGGAATGTTTAAAATGCTTGAAGTTTTATTGCTTATATTGGGGTTTATCCTGCTTATTAAAGGCGCTGATGCTTTCGTGAATTCCAGCGTGGGGATTGCGAAAAGATTTAAAATCCCAAGTGTAATTATAGGGCTTACCGTGGTGGCGTTCGGAACAAGCGCGCCGGAAATGGTGGTTAGCATAACAGCTTCGGTGCGCGGTTCAAACGCTTTGGCAATCAGTAATGTAATCGGTTCAAACATCGTGAACCTGTTGTTTGTCGTTGGTTTATGTGCTATGATTAAATCCATGCGGGTTAAAATCCATGAATTAGCAAAGGATTTTTGGTTTTCAATATTAGCGGCGGCATTGCTTCTCGGAATCAGGTTTTTCAGCGGAGAAACCTTCCCCCGTATGGGAAGTGCCGCGCTTTTAGTGATTTTTATTATATATATGGTTATATTAATTCGGCAGACATTAAAAAGCAAAAATCCGGAAATTACCGAAAGCGGAGAAGAAGCCAAAAAGCAAAGACCGTTACCTGTTATTATTTTGCTTACGGTTTTAGGGTGTGCTGCGGTTGTAGCGGGAGGACAGCTTGCCGTAGACAGCGCGGTGAAAATCGCCGCCGCAATCGGCATAAGCGAACGTATAATAGGGTTGACGATTGTTGCAATCGGGACGTCCTTGCCGGAGCTTGCCACTTCTTTGGTAGCCTGTAAAAAATGTGAAACCGATATAGCACTCGGCAATGTTATCGGTTCAAACATTTTTAATTTATTGCTTGTGCTTGGGTCTGCGGGCGTGATTTCCCCGTTAGTTTTTGATAAGGAATTAATTTTTGACACTGTTGTTTTAATTGCGGGAAGTTTAATCGTATTATTATTCAGCTACACGCGCAAACGGATTACACGGGGGGAGGGTACTGTAATGGTGCTGATGTATGCGGTTTATATGACTTTTATTATGTGGAAAATATAAGAACCCCCTTTTAAACCTTACGGGCGGAATCTATTTCCGCCCGTTTTAAATATAAAAAAATAAATTTTCGGGCGGATATGCGCACTGCGCTAATCCACCCCTACTTTATTTCTTGCTCAAGACTGTTAAAATCCTCTGTATTAAAGAAATCCGCTAAGGTTATATTTAAACCGTCACAGATTTTCTTTACGGTTGATACAGAGGTTTTGCTGTTTTTAGTTTTTATGGCGTAATCTATGGTTGATTGGGTAATTCCGCAGATTGTAGATAATTTATTAACGGTTATGCTCTGTTCTGCGCATAAATCTTGAATTCTTTTTGCGATTGTTTCCGATAAATCCATAATATCAACCCCTATAAAATGAATTATACAGTAAAGTAGAAAATAAAATTAACGGCGAACCGTTGACAAATGGATAAAAATGGTATATAATGATAAAAATAAAACATTTTGAGAGGAAAAGGACATGAAAAAAAGGATTTTAATAATTTTATTAGCATTGGTATTATGTATTCCGATTACTAGTTGTGACATATTTATTGAAGGTTTTAAAGAAGGAATGGAAGATTCAGGAAAAAACGATAAAAAAGACGATAATCCCGCGAAAGAGGGC
>WRJM01000088.1 GCA_009782265.1 Oscillospiraceae bacterium
TAGACAGAGGGATAAGCGGAACAACCGACAGCAGACCCGAATTTTTAAGAATGATAAGCGACAGCGCGAAGAAATATTTTTCATATGTGCTTGTTTATCAGCTTGATAGGTTCGCACGTAACCGCTACGACAGCGCAACCTATAAGGCAAAGTTAAAGAAAAACGGTGTCCGTGTGCTTTCAGCCCGCGAAAATATCAACGAGGACGCAAGCGGTATTTTAATGGAAGCTGTTCTTGAGGGCATGGCAGAGTATTACAGCGTAGAATTAGGGCAGAAAATAAAGCGCGGGTTAGATTTAAGAGCCGAAAAGCACCTTTTTGTAGGCGGTCAAACTACACTTGGTTATAAATCGGGTAAAGACGGAAAATTTGAAATAGACCCCAAAACCGCGCATATTGTAAAATCTATATTTGAACAGTACGCGAACGGAAAGACTGTAGCGGGAATAATCATAAACATGAACGCGCAGGGGTTCAAGACCTCTACAGGCGGGGAATTTAATAAAAATTCCCTCCGGACAATGCTAAAAAACAAGAAATATATAGGCATATATTCATATTGCGGGAAAGATACGCCGGATATAATCCCCCGCATTGTTTCAGACGAGTTATTTTATAAGGTTCAAGGCATTATGGAAGCAAATAAAAAAGCCCCTGCACGAAAGAGAGCAAAAGCCGAATACATCTTAACAACAAAATTATTCTGCGGATATTGTAAAGAAATGCTTACCGGATATTCGGGAACAAGCGGGGGAAATGGCAAAGTATATAATTATTACCGTTGCAATGGTTCTTTACTTGCAAAAAAGGGTAACGGCTGTAAAAAGAAAAATGTTAAAAAAGACTATATAGAAGACCTTGTTATAGCTGAATGTCGCAAGCAATTAACCCCCGAAAATATAAAAAAGATTGCTAATGAAATATCCACTTTATGCGAAATCGAGAAGAACACCGACACATTAAAGCAGTTAAATAAACGGTTAGCAGATGTTGAACGCAGACAGAAGAATATAGCGCGGGTTCTCACGGAAAGCGAGGACGAAGCTGTCCGCAGATTGATGTATGAGGAAATCCCCACGCTTGAAAAGGAAAAGACGGCGATTGAAAAGGAAATAACGCTTGAAACAGTTTCTAAACCCTCTTTAACCGCCCCGCAAATACAATTTTTCTTAAAAGCCTTGACAAAAGGTGATGTAAATGATATAAAATATAGTAGGGCATTAATAAGCATATTCGTAAACAAGATTTATTTATATGATGATAAATTAACGATTATCTTTAATTCGGGCGATACGAAAATAACCATAAATGATAAGCTATTATCAGATATAGAGCGGGATTGCGCGGAAGTCGTAAAAGTTAGTTTAAAGACTAATATGCTCCATAAATTTAAAAATCCCTGCTTTTAAAGCGGGGATTTTATATTTTATATTAATTTATGTCATTTTATCGCCGCGTTTAAACAGCATGGCAACAATCAGCGCAAACACCACCACAGCGGCGATTCCTGAAGCGGCGGCAGTGAACCCGCCTGTGAAAATACCGAGCAAACCTTTTTCCCCGACCGCTTTTTGTACGCCCTCCGAAAGCAAATATCCGAAACCGGTCAGCGGCACTGTTGCACCCGCTCCGGCGAAATCTACCAACGGTTTGTACAACCCGACCCCGCCGAGCAAAACCCCTGCTACAACAAAGGTAACAAGAATCCGCGCCGGATTCAGCTTTGTTAAATCAATCAAAAGCTGTCCGATAAGGCAGAGCGTGCCGCCTATGACGAAAGCCCATAAAAAATCCATGAACATAATTATGACCATTCCTTTCTGGAATTTTTCCGGTTTGGCATAGCCAAATTGCGGTCATTGTTTGACCGCAAAGGAATAAATTCCTGTTTGAAGGATTTATCTTTCAAACTTTTCTCCTTTGTTCTATCGCTACGTTTTAATTTTTTCTGTAGGGAACGGATTAATCCGTTCTGATTATTACGCAAATTATCGACGGAACGCATTTATTCTGCTGATATATGCACCGCATGCGCTACTGCCGGTATGCTTTCACCCTGCTGTGACATGGTCGGCGACATCAGCGCGCCTGTTGCAGTGAAAAGCACGTTTTTAAGCTTGCCTTCACTGATTCTTTTTAAAATATAACCGCACAAAACGCTTGCACTGCACCCGCAGCCCGACGCACCCGCGTGAACGTCCTGCTCACTGATTTTATACAGCATAAGTCCGCAATCCGCGTGAACCCGCGCTATATCAACGCTGTCACGTTTGAATAAATCAATCAGTAATCCGCTCCCGACTTTACCCAAATCGCCGGTTAAAATCATGTCGAAGTCGTTTATGCTTTGTTGGGTGTTGGCTAAGTGTGTGCTGATGGTTTCGTAAGCCGCTCCAGCCATTGCACCGCCCATATTATTCACATCCTTAACGCCCATATCCGTCACCTTCCCGAAGGTCGCCGCTCTCACATACGGAGGGGCTTTCCGCGGTGCAACCACCACGCACCCTGCCGCTGTCGCCGTCCACTGCGAAGCCGGTGTACGCTGTCCGCCGTAATTCACCGGCATACGGAACTGCCGTTCAGCCGAACAGAAATGAGAAGAAGTCATAGCGGCGGCGTTCTGCGCCAATCCCGATTCCACAAAAACCGAAGCAAGCGCAAGGCTTTCCGCCATCGTTGAACACGCCCCGAAAAGCCCTATAAAAGGAATATCGAAATCGCGTATTCCGTAGGAAGAACAGGTGCATTGGTTTAATAAATCCCCCGCGAAGATAAAACTGATGTCGGTTTCGGCAAGCTGACCTTTTTCAAGTGCCGAGCGGAACGCACTTTTTTGCAGAATCACTTCAGCCATTTCCCAGCTTTTTTCACCAAGCGCCGCTTCTTCTCCGATGTAATCAAAATAATCTGCCAAAGGACCTTGTCCCTCTTTCGGACCGACCGCTGATGCGTATGAATGAACAGAAGGCGCGTTGTCAAAATTAATTGTCCCTTTTCCGTAGTAATTTCCCATTAATCTTATCTCCTCTACACCGGTACTGTTCCGGAAATATAATAAATTAAACCGTAAAACACAGACGCGGCGATTCCGTACACAATCACAGGTCCTGCGATTATAAACATTTTCGCGCCCACGCCTAAAATAAAACCTTCTGTTTTAAATTCAAGCGCGGGAGCAACAACCGCGTTTGCGAATCCCGTAATAGGCACAATCGTCCCCGCGCCCGCATGCTTAGCAATTTTATCGTAAAGCTTAAAGCCCGTCAAAATCGCAGATACAGCAATCAGTGTGATTGAAGTCAGCATTGCCGCGGTTTCTCTGCCCGCACCGTAACGCTCGTACAATTTCAAAAAAACTTCACCGATAACGCAGATAAAGCCGCCGATTATAAAAGCTTTCGGCAAAGTCATATGCAATTTCGTATTCGGCGAAGATGCTTTTAACATCTCGTTATATTCTTGATTTGTAATTTTCACTTTGATTAGTCCTTTCAAATGCCCTTTAAATAAGAAAATTTATTTGCAGATATAATATGGTAGTCAAAAATTTTTCGTATTGCCGCCCGCCGCAGGCGGGCGGCAATACATAGAAATATCTACTGTTTACTTCCGATATAATAATATATAAATATAATAAGTCGAAAAAACTTTATTATTACGGTTAAAAATAGGAAAAACCGGAAATAATTTACAATTTGTTCACACATTTTTCTTTTAAATGTAATATAATTATAGTGTAAAAGTATCTTTTATTCATTTATTTGTATTGTTTTCCGAAAGGAGGTCGGCGTTAATGAACACATTGCCAATTTCAACCGTAAACGAATCTAATCGTGCCTATTCTGTTTATGAAGCGCGCATGGGCGCAATGAACAGGACGGATTATCCTTCGCAGGTTGATTCAGTCAAGGAAACCAACGCGGTATCCTTAGCGCAAAGAAGCGCGCAATTATTTGACAAGTTGCCGGAAAACGGCAAAACGAACGTAAATCCAACCGAACAGCAAAATCAAAATACCGGAGAAAAACCGGATTTTGCGGCGATTAATCTGATGAAGAAAAGCTTTCCCGACCCGACCGAGAAGCGTATACAGCGATACAGCCTTGAAACTTACGAAAAGATTGAAGCAACGCCGGCGACCGAAGACACCGTGAAAAACGCTGTAAGAGAAGCGGCGGATAAAGCAATCGAACGTAATTTGGAACAAAAAATGCAAGCACCCGACGAATCGCAAAAATACGAAGAACGTATGCACGAAAAAGTAACATTAAAACCCGCTTCGGAAATCGCGGAAAATGATTCGGGTTCAAAGCTTACACCTGCTCAACAGCGCGGCGTAGAAACTTATGTAAAAGCACAGAACTATTCCGACGCCGTAAACATTTCAAACGCGGCAACACAAATAGCGGCTTAAAAACATTCTACAAAAAAGCCGGTTATCTTAGCGATAACCGGCTTTTTATATTAGACAATTCCCTTATTTTATTTGGTTATAAGTTTTCCCCGCTTCAATTTCAACACCCTTAAGCTCAAATAATTCGGAAAGGGTTACAAACTGATACCCCTCATCAATAAGCGCGTCCAAAATAGCACCGATACCCTCGGCTGTCACATTGTTGCTTACACCGTCATGCAGAAGGATAATAATGCCGTCAGTTACTTTCGGAACGATTAAATTATAAATGCTTTCGGGGGTAGCTCCCGATTCCCAGTCATTCCCTATAATCCCGTTCATCAGCGGATAACCTAATTCCTTTACGGTTTCAATCATTTCGGTGCCGGTGTTAAGATTGGGTGCGCGGAAAAATTTCGGATAAGCATCTTTACCAAGAACTTCAACGATTTTTTCAGCCGTTTTTTGAATACTTTCAATGATTCTTTCGGATTCCCATTTACCCATGGAATCCCAGCCCCATGAATGATTGCCGTATTCACAGCCGAGCGCGTAAGCCCTTTTCATAACCTCGGCGGTTTGCTCATTTATATTGCCCCCGATAATAAAGTATGTAGCAACTAACCCGCGTTCTTCAAGCGCGTCAAGAATTTTTACGGAATTCGTTGTATTCGGTCCGTCATCGAAGGTCAATGCTATTGCGGGTTTGTTCTGGTCTAATATTCTAGCCGGCGGATTTTCTTTAACCGTGCTTTCCATTTCTTCTTCGTTTTCCTTTACTGTTTCTTCTTCAGGTTCAGAGGTTTGACCGGATTTTTCGTTTTCATCAACACCGGGAGGAGAAAATTCATTCGTTCCGCTCCCGCAAGCCGCTAAAACAAAAAACGCAAATAATAAAATTATAATTGCTGTTACTTTTTTCATAATTAACCCCCTTTTATTTCTCCGGCATTAAACAGAAAATAAAACTAAACAACCGTTTTATAATCAATCAACTTTAAAACTGCGTGGCAGTTTAAAGTTTAAGAACTATAATGCGGCTGTTTTATTTATAAATATCATTTTTATTCATTATCCGATTACTCAGCTTTCAATTTCAGCGCGATAACATCAACTTGTAAATTATCGACGGATTTTTCAATTTTTATAATCCTTGGCTCATGGTTTCCTTTTACATATTCTTTATTTAAATCGATAATTTCATATATTGCATTGACTTTCGGTAAGAGCGTGTTTTCTAAGAAAACAATTGAATCGTGAACGCCTTCGGTTTCACCGGCAATATAATCTAATTTTTCTTTCATTAAATTCATTTCCGAACGCATTGATTTTTGCTCGGATTTGATTTCACTGATTTCTGAACGCATTGATTTTTGCTCGGATTTGATTTCACTGATTTCTGAACGCATTGATTTTTGCTCGGATTGTATTTCTACAATCGATGATTGTATTTCTACAATTGACGATTGCACTCCGCTTAAAATACTTATAATTTTTTCTTCGTTATTCATTAGTTTCACCCTCAATTAAATCTGCCGCTTCCATATTATAACACATTCATCTTTGCTTGTCAAGCTATAAGTAAAAGGTTTATTGTACAATCTGCACAACAATCCTTCCTATTATATAGTTAATATGTAAATAGATATTTCTGATGAAATTATTGTATAATAAATATAAAACATTATCAAAAAGGAGAATTTTTATGGCGGCTGCATCAGTTAGTTTGGAAAGTATTCTTCAAGAATTAAAAGAAAAAACCGCGAATTACAACGCAAATGCTTATAACGGCTTTTTGGCTGTTCAAGTCACGCTGACCGATATTAACAAAGTTTTTTACGTAGAGGTTAAGGACGGGAAGCTGTCAATTGAGCCGTTTGATTACCGCGACCGTCAGGCGAATCTGATGATTTCCTCCGCGAACTTCGTTAAGATGATTAACGGCAAATTGAACTCGGTTACAGCGTTTCTTACCGGTAAACTTAAAATCGACGGCGATATTGAAAAAGCGAAGGAAATGTCCGGATTGTTTAAATCATAAAAACAGAAAAACCGAAAACCCCGAAATAAACCCTTGACATCTTTTCTAATATATGTTAAAATAATAAAGCTATCCGGAGCAGATTGCTTCGGTTATCCTTGCCTGCATTGCTGAAAATGCAGGACTAAAGTCTAAAAGGAGGTAAAAGTAATGGCTAAACTCAGTGAAAGGTATGAAGCGGTGGTTGTTTTTTCCGTCAAAGACGGCGAAGAAGCAATTCCCGCGTTAGTAACCAAGTTTTCCGATTTAATCAAGGAAAATAACGCCGAGCTTGTAAACATTGACGAATGGGGCAGACGTAAGCTCGCATACGAAATTGATTACGAAACCGACGGTTACTACGTTCTGTATCATTTCAACGCCAAACCCGATGTACCGTTGGAATTTGAGCGCGTAATCAACATTACGGACGGCGTTTTGCGCTCTATGGTTGTTTTACGACAAGGCGAATAAAGTCTTTATTGCTTAAAAAAGTTTCTTAACAGAAAGGAATTTTTGCTATGTACAACCGAGTTATCTTAATGGGCAGAATATGCCATGACCTTGAATTAAAAACAACACCTAACGGTGTGCCTGTGCTGTCTTTCCGTCTTGCGGTCGAACGCAATTATCAGGTGAAGGGCGAAGACAGAAAATCTGATTTCTTCAATATTGTCGCATGGCGCAACAATGCGGAATTCATAAGCCGGTATTTTTTCAAGGGCAGAATGATTCTGATAGACGGCGAACTGCAAACAAGGCAGTATGTTGATAAAAATAATGTTACCCGCGATATTGTGGAAATTATTATTGACAATGCAAGCTTTACGGGAGAACCGAAACAGCAGCCTCAACAGCAGGGCGGCGGCGGAAATTATCAGAATTACAGCAGTTACAGCAATCAAGGGAATCAAGGCGGGTATAACAACAATCAGCCTATGCCTGCGCCCGTGCTTTCGCAGGGGAACGCACAGGATTTCGTCGATAATACATCAAATGACGATGATTACCCGTTTTGAAAATTCAATGTTGGATTTAAACAGTTTATTTTTCATTAAACAACTGAGGAGGTAGAAATATAAATGTCCGAGAGAAGGGATTTCAACGATAAAGGCGGCAACAGACCGATGAAACGCGCAAGGAAAAAGGTCTGTCAATTCTGTGTAGACAGAGCGGTTTTTATTGATTACAAAGACATTGCCAAACTTAAAAAGTGCATGACCGAGCGTTCCAAAATTTTACCAAGACGTGTAACCGGCTGCTGTGCTTTTCACCAGAGGGAGCTAACCGCGGCAATTAAAAGAGCAAGGCAAATCGCTCTTATTCCTTACGTTTCAGAATAAATATGCGATAATTTAATCGGGGCGTTTCCTGTAGGGGCGACCCTTGCGGTCGCCCGACAGATTTAGGGTGACCGCAAGGGTCGCCCCTACAAAACAGATTAATGAATAAGGAATAACATTATGCTTTACGAGTTTAAATTAAACACAGAAAAACAAGGGTTTTCCAATATAACCAAATGCCTGAACCAATCGCTTGCAAAAGCGGGAATTAAAGACGGGCTTTGCGCGGTTTACTGCCCGCATACAACGGCGGGGCTTACCATTAACGAAAATGCCGACCCCGATGTTGTGCGC
>WRJM01000089.1 GCA_009782265.1 Oscillospiraceae bacterium
ATTCGGTGCTTGACTGCTACGGTTGCTGTGCGTGCGTAAATGTCTGCCCCGCGAAGCAGAAAGCACTTGTTATGAAGCCGCTTGATTCGCAGTTAAATGAACAAAATGTATTTGCTTACTGCATGACCGTTTCTGACAAACCCGAAGTATTCGACAAATTCAAGGAAACAAGCATAAAAGGTTCGCAGTTCAAACAGCCTCTGCTTGAGTTCTCGGGCGCATGTTCCGGTTGCGGCGAAACACCGTATGCAAAGCTTGCTACGCAGTTATTCGGCGACAGAATGTATATTGCCAACGCAACAGGCTGTTCGTCGATTTGGGGCGGTTCTGCGCCCGCTACGCCGTATACGGTTAATAAAGAGGGTAAAGGTCCGTCTTGGGCTAATTCGCTCTTTGAAGACACCGCCGAATTCGGCTACGGTATGTTCTTAGGGCAGAAAGCAATCCGCGACAGGCTGATTGGAATCGCTAAGGACAGCTTAACGGCTGACTGCTCGTCCGCAGAATCCAAAGCGGCGGCGCAGAAGTGGCTTGATACGCTTGACGACGGTAAAGCCAATACTGCAGCTTCCAAAGAATATATCGCAGCTTTGGAAAAAGACAAAAATTGCAAACATGCGCAGGAAATCCTTAAAGACAAGAATTACCTTAATAAAAAGTCCGTTTGGGCGTTCGGCGGCGACGGCTGGGCGTATGACATCGGCTACGGCGGACTTGACCATGTACTCGCAAGCGGCGAAAACGTGAATATCCTTGTATTTGACACCGAGGTGTATTCAAACACAGGCGGTCAGGCTTCAAAATCCACACCCGTGGGTGCGATTGCACAGTTCGCGGCGGGCGGCATGGAGGTTAAGAAAAAGGATTTGGCAGGAATCGCCATGAAGTACGACTACGTTTATGTAGCGCAGGTGGCAATGGGCGCGGATATGAACCAGTGCATTAAAGCGTTCACGGAAGCCGAAGCGCACGACGGTCCGTCTATTATCATTGCATACGCGCCTTGCGTAGCGCACGGAATCAAGGGCGGTTTAGCGTTGGCACAGCAAGTTGAAAAAGACGCAGTTGAAGCCGGTTACTGGCACTTGTTCCGCTTTAACCCCGCTTTAAAAGCGGAAGGAAAATCGCCTTATACCTTAGACAGCAAAGCCCCGACCGGCGATTACCGGAAGTTTATCGAACGCGAAGTGCGTTATAACTCACTGAGCCGTCAGAACCCAGAACGCGCCGAAATGCTGTTCAGCAAAGCGGCAAACGACGCGAAGAAGAAGTATGACGATTTGGTAGGTTTAATCGAATATTACAAGGCATAAACCTGTAAAAATGCAAACCCGCCGGATTAATTTCCGGCGGGTGTTGTGTAAGGAGGAATTGTCAAATGAAGAGCTTTAAATATCAAAAATCGAAAACAGATAAAATCGTATTGACTGTTTTTATAGGTATTATAATGGGCGTTTTAATACAGTTCGGTTTAATAATTTCACTTTTAGAAGGATTAAAATCTTTCTGTATTTGCGCTTCAATCATTACAGCACTTATATTTTTGATTTTTCAAATATGGGGAATGTTGAAGCCTAAAATCAGATATATTATTTTCGGGGCGGTAGCACTTATTTTTTTATCGGTTAGTTTTATTATTACCGCTGTTGAAAATTACCACGATAATATAGGCACAGTAAGCACGCGTGTCAATTTATGGGAATATGAACCTTTCAGAGAAGATACAAAAGCGGTATTTCTTGATGAAGAAAGCACGCTTAAATTATCGGAGGATTTACCCCGCCTTGACGGCGCAACCGCGCTTTACCCTGTTTATTCGGCATTTGTACAAACGGTTTATCCGCGAGCTACAAGGTATTTAGAAGCTGAAGGGATTTTTAAATGCAGTACCACCGCCTACGCCTACGAAAACCTGCTCAAAGGCGAAACCGATATTATTTTTGTAGCGGGTTCTTCCGAAGAGCATTTGAAAGCGGCGCAGGAAGCGGGATTAGAAATGGTTTTTACGCCCATAGGCAGGGACGCACTTGTGTTTTTTGTCAATTCCAAAAATGCTGTCAGCGAACTTTCAAGCGAACAAATCCGCAGGATTTATGCGGGCGAAATCACCGACTGGAGCGAGCTCAGAAAGAAAAAAGGTGAAATCACCGCTTATCAGCGGGAAGAAAATTCCGGAAGCCAAACCGCGTTTATCGGGTTTATGAACGGCACGCCGATAACGCCGCCGATTACGGAAAAAGTTAGTGAAATGAGCGGAATGGTTGAAAGAGTTGCGGATTATAAAAATTATAATAACGCAATCGGCTATTCATTCTTGTTTTTCACCACGGAAATGGTAAACAACAATAAAATCAAACTGCTTTCAATCGACGGCGTTGAGCCGACGCGCGAAAACGTCGCTAACGGAACTTACCCGCTGTCCGATTATTTTTACGCCGTGACGTTAAAGGGCAATGAAAACCCTAATGTTGATATATTCATTGAATGGATTTTATCGGAGCAGGGGCAATACTTGATTGAGAAAACGGGGTATACGAGGCTTATAAATCCGTAAAATGTAGGGGCGAACCCAGTGGTCGCCCGAAATAATAAAAAACGCTTATATACGGGCAACCGGTACTTAATTTGTTAAGTACATGGGTCAGCCCCTACCTCATTAACCCTTTAAACAACTCATAAACCTTAAATCTTACTTCGGTTTTTTTTCCGCCGTTTTCAATCAGCTTGCTTGTTTCCGCTGAAAAATAAGGTTCGCCTTTCTTGGAAGCGGCAGGCAGACAAAGCGGCGGGAAAATAACGCACCACCAGTTCTGACCCTCTCCCGCGCCGATTGTAACGCGCAAAGCGTCATAATTGCCGGCGGGCATGGTGATGTTTTCGTAAACGCGGGTGGTAAAATATATTTGCTCAAGAGAAATTTGTACATCAAATTCATAACCCTGTTCGGTTATGAATTTTTTCGCGCTTTTTTCAATTTCCGGTAAATTTTCTTCTGCAACCTTTTTGGCTTGTTCTAAGTTTTCTGTGTAGGAGAAGTATCGTTCCATGTCCTCAATCAGAAAGTCACGCAGTTCGTATTTAAGCCGTTGGTCTTCGGCACTGTCCGAATTCGCTAAAATATGCAGGCGTAAAACCTGCCCCTGCACATTTTCGCAGTGCGCGGCGAAGGACGCGAACGAAGCTAATAATAATGCGGTACACGCGCCGATAAGCATGGAAACGGTGAGAATGTTGTGTCTTTTCTTGAATGTCATGTTAAAATTCCTTTCGTGTCATAAGTATTGCAATATTGCTTTTGCAATAAACAACAGAGGAAATTTCTGCAGTTTACTTCTAAAGCAATATAATTATTGGCAATACTTTAAATATTTAATCAAATCCCCGAAAAAATACCTGTAAACCTTGACATTTTTTGATTTTTGAGGTACAATAAGGGTATAATAAAACATAAAAACACAACAGGAAGTACAGCTTTTTTATTAACCCCCAATATTTACTAAAAAATTTTAACAAATAAATGAAACTTTTTAAGAAAAAACCCGTACTACTTAAATAGGCGGGTGGTGCTGATATCGGTTCAGTGCTGAAAAGAGGTGGACCTTTGAGAGAAACCGGCAGTAAAGCCTACGACACAACCCGCGATTTAAATGAATATTTCAACACGGTTTACGGGGAAACCTTCAGCGCGGTATCCCGTTTTGTAATCAGCAAATGCGGAAACATTCTTGACAGCGAGGATATTCTTCAGAATATATACGCGCGGTTTTTTACCCGAATCAAGAAAAAAGGCTTTGACGATATTGAAAACGCGGAAGCTTTCTTAATTAATATAGCCAAATTCGAGTGCAGAAATTATTTCGGCGTATTAAAAAAGCGGAAAAACACTTCTTCTTTTGCCGACTATTCCGATGAACAGATGGTGGAAATCGAAGCGGAAATGTCGCGCAGTCAGAAACGGCTTGAAGATGTTTTATGCAACGAGCTTTTAGCAAAGCAAATTTTTGACGACATAGCGAACGACGACCCCGCAACAGGTAAAATTTTCTATATGCACTTTGTTTTGGATATGAAGCTTGACCAAATCGCCGATGAATTGGAAATGAATCTTTCTTCGGTTAAGAACAAGCTTTACAGAACAATAGAGCGTCAAAGGAAAAAATTCAACATATAACAAAAAATTCATACCTTATATTGAAAGATTAAATGATTGAAAGGAGGATGCGACGTGAATAAGTACGATTTTTACAAGGAAATCATGGAAAAGTATACATTCGACGAAGAAAAAATATGTAAAAACGCCAAGCGCGCATCTTCCGCGTCATTTATGTCAAGGAACGCGAAATGGATGCCGCTTGCGACAGCGGCGGCGTTGATTGTCGTTATTATCGGCGGCATGATGTTTTTAAATAAACCTATAGACGGCGAAGAAATTACACTCGCTTCCGTAAGTGACGACGAGCGCATAAACGCGATGATTAAATGGGAGGAGAGGATTCTCCTCGGCGGTTACAGCGACGGAAAAAGCTATATGTATATCTCGTTCAACGAGCCGATGACTTATAAACAGCTTGATTCGGCGTTGAGTTTAGCGGCAACGGACACCGGCGTGCAGATAATTTCGCTTTGGGACAGGAGCAACGGATTTACGGACGCCGAAATCGTCAGAAGAGATATGCCGGACGCTTCTTTCACAGCCGCAAAGGTCTTGATTGCTGATGAACTGTATTTTGAACTCCGTCTGCGCCCCGAATTTAAAGCGGTGGAGCTTGAGGGTGTTATTAATGACGAAAACTTCAGCCCAATGGAAAACGTGCCTAATCATTCGGATGTTCCGCGTCCGCCGGTTACGATTCCTTCGGTTCCGGAGCCAAACGATAATACGCCCGATGATAAACCGGATATGACGCTTAATATTGAAAACAGCGAAGAAAACGAAACTTCCGAAGAAACAGACAGCACAAACCCTGCCGATATTGATAATAACAACAGCGATGAACCGGTTGAAAACAACGAAAACCCGGGTATACAAGAACCCGATGATAATCAAACGAGTGAAGAAAATCCCGCAGATGAAAGACCTGACGATATTAATAACGACAACAATCCCGAAAACCCCGCGAGCGACGAACCCAACCCGCAACCAAATCCGCCGGAAGAAAAACCGAAACAGGTACTGCTTGAAGCGGAAGTGCGCGATGTTACAAGCGTAAGCTTTATTAACGAAAACAAGTTCGTGGTGCTGACGCCGAATCAAATCCTGCTTTATGAAATCATCACGGCAGGAAGCGGTGAAAGAAGCTGGCAAAGCTGCGGTGTTGCGGAAAGCTTCCATGCCGTTCACCCTAAGGTTTCCTACGTAGATTCAAAAACAGGCACAATGATTATTATCAGCAACGACGAATACGGGCGGCAAACAGGGCTGTTCATTGCCGACGGCGAAAACGGAACGCTGAACAGGATTAATGTTTCCGGAATTACGCAGAATTACACCGACATCAGTTATGCGTTCTACAGTCACGGCGACATAGTTTTGAAAGCACAGGATATTACAGGCTATAACGCGCTTTTCATAGCTTCCAAACACAACGGCTATTCGTTCACGAAGGTTGCGGAAAGCGAAGATAAGTTAATTATTCTGAACCAGAATAACGGGAACTTTATGTATGCGCATGTACCCGGCGACGCGAATACAAGAATATATAATTACAATAACGAAAGCGGTATTTCCGAAGAGGTGTACCTTGGCATAAGCGGCGAGTTCAGCTTTGCGCGCAGTCCGGACGTGAAAAACTTTGCGGTCATTACGGCAAGCGACCATGTGTATATTTGGAATGAAGCTTCAGGCAGGCTTACCGATAACTGTATAACCGGCACGTATGTGAGATTCCACCGGTATTCGGGGAATATGTTCAACAGCGGCGCGGGTGAGTGGTATAAAATAATCGGAACTGAAATAGTAACAGCTACGGAAAGCGAAGCAGACCAAATCACGGGAAAAACCGATTTTTCAACGTCATACAGACTGTATGAAATTACAACGGACGGCATTAAAATTGAAAGTTTACCCTCCTGATAAATTATTTTTTGGATGAAAGCAAAAGCGACCCGCCGGGAAGTATTCCGGCGGGCTTTGCATGCGGCGAACCGCCGCTCGTAATTCCGCCTTGCCGGCGGGGTTGATGAATGTTTTAAACTTTACGTGATATGTAGGGGCACCCACGGCGTCCCGCGTAATAGCGGTTTTATATCGGGACGCCGTGGGCGTCGTCCCTACGTTTATAAGGTTTCGCTGTAGGGGTTTATTCCAACAACCCCCGAATCGCACCCGCTTCCGGAACGGTAATGTGATTTTCGGCTATTTTCGCCGCCGCGCTGAGCAATAAACCGTATAAAAGGGAAATCATCGCAACAGCAATATTAAAACCGACGCTTGCGGGGTCTTCTGCCATACGATTTAACATAAGTATTATCCCGACCACCCAGATAATACCACCCGCATAAAGCGCGCCTGATTTAAAACCACGGATAAATTTAATAAGTTCCGGTTTACTTTTACAGCTTAACACACCGAAAGCAACCGTAAGTCCCGTTACACCCAAAAAACTGGATGGGTCATAAAAGTAAGCAAATCTTCCTCCTTTGCCAAAAAACATTAAGACTAACGCAAAAACAAAAAGCCCCAGCCCGCATAAGGGTGCAAGAATTGCGTAAACCGAGCGGTTTGCGGCAGTGATTCTTTTCCCTAAAACTTCCGCTTCACCCATGCGTTTAACCGTTTCAAGAGCGGCGTTTTCTTCACTGAACCCCTCTTGTGTTAAATCCGCGTAACGCTCTTTCATGTGGTCGGTAAGTTCAATTCGCGCCGCTTGTTTTAAAGCACTTCCGCGCACCGCCGCGCAAACCTCGTCAAGATAATCAGACATAAATTTTTGCATAACCGAAACCTTCCTTGTAAGTTGTTAAAATTTTACTGACCATTGCTGAAAAATCCCGCCATTCCTGCTGTTTGCTTTTAAAAAGTTCTTTACCTTTCGGGGTAATATGGTAGTATTTACGTTTTCTGCCGCCGCTTTCTTCCCAGTAAGAAGAAATATGCTCCTCTGTTTCTAATTTGTGCAAAACAGGGTATAACGCGCCTTCATTAAGCATAAAAACATTTTCGGAACGTTTTTCCAACTCGCGAATCATTTGATAACCGTAACGGTCGTCTTCAGACAACAGTTTTAACACCATAATCGAAACAGTGCCTTTTAAAAGCTGTCCGTCATAATTCATAGCATCCGCCAGCCTTTCTTATTTAAAACAAACAATAATAATACTCTCTGTTTTTCCCCGTTGTTAGCGGGGAAAACACGAAAACAGCTTGACCTGCTGCTTAGTACCATAATAATAAGTATAAAACTATACCTAAGAATCTGATACATATATTATATATCAGATTCTTAGGTATGTCAATAGGGAAAATAGAAATACTAAAAATAAAAATTTTGCTTTATAAACGTATCGCTTTAACGCGAAAATGTCAACTATGTAAGGTGTAAGCAAATATGCCGAAAAAATGTCGTAAAATTTCCATATTTTTCTACGAATAAACGCTTGACACGACAAAGAAAATATGATATGATATAAAAGCTGCCCTCTGAAAAGCGGCAGAAAACAAAAGCAATTTCGCAAGAAATTGCGGTACTTCGCGGAACAACGCTCGACAAAGAAAGCGTTAAGGAATTTACGCAGTAAATTCCCGTACTTCGCGAAGCAACGCGG